>NZ_BAAAEN010000004.1:0-321322 GCF_039523035.1 Pigmentiphaga daeguensis
CTCGCCCACGAAACCGATCTTCAACGGGGTCTGCGCCGCGGCCGTGCCGCTCAGCGCCATGCCCAGTACACAACCCCACAAACGTATTTTCATTGTCCGTCTCCTCGCGAAGGCAAGCGCGATGCGCCCTATTGGCTCATGACCTGCCACTCGTTCACACGTTTTTATAGAAAATGATTTTTTCTTGTATTTTTTGAACAAAATTCTCTAAAAACCCACCAAAAACATTCCGGTCAGAGCCACGTCATCAAGCCATGAATCGCTTGAATCTTATGTCTCGACGTTTTTAATGAAAATAGACTATCTACACATGAGCATGGATAATCGAAACATTCCCACGAGTGTTTTCCCGAGAAAAACGATCGATTCGACAAATGAATCACCGTCCCTCTGCTGCTTCATTCGTCTGCCCCAAGCACTTGCATAAACAAAAAGCCCCTGGATCTCTCACGAAATCCAGGGGCGAAAGGCAAGCGACGTCGCTACGCTTCAGTCCCCGCCTTTGGCATGGGGACAAAACCCGGCAACGCCTCGATTCGGCCTAGCCAGGCCCGGATGGCCGGATACGCCTCGAGCGACAACCCGCCCTCCGGCGCATGCGCGATATAGGTGTATGCCGAGACATCCGCCAGCGAAGGGCGTTCCCCGGTGGCGAACGAGCGCCCGGACAATATCGACTCCAGGACCGGGAAGAGCTTCAGGCTGGTCTCCACCGCATTGCGCAGGGGGACCAGTTCTTCCCCATAGACCCGCCATCGTCGCGCCGCGCACGGGCCGAATGCGATAGGCCCCGCCGCCAGCGAGAACCACTGCTGCACGAGCGCGCTTCCTTCCGGGTCCTCGGGCAGCCAGGCAGGCCCGCCGTATTTCTTCGCCAGGTACACCAGGATGGCATTCGAGTCATGAAGAACCGTGTCGCCATCGACGATGACGGGGACCTGCCCGAAAGGATTCATCGCCAGGAATCCGGGCGTCCGCAAGGTCCCTCCGTGCGGATCGACGTCGATCTTCTCGTAGGGCAGGCCGAGCAGGGACAGCATCAGCTGCACGCGATGGCCATGTCCCGAGTAAGTCATCGAATACAGACGGATGGGCATGGCGGGGGCCCCGGTCAAGGCGATGCCACACCATGCCCCCACGCCCGGGCGAAGCGCAGCAGGCCGGTGCCGGCATGGCAGTTCACATATTCGAAAGAAGGCGTGGCGCCGATCACGAAGACTTCGTGCCAGGTGACGACGCTGCGTTCGGCCCCGTACTGCCGGCGCTTGGCCAGCGCGTGCCTGAAGATGTCGAGGTGGCTCTTGTGGCTGGCCGCCCACCGCTCGAGCGGCGCCAGGGAAAGGAAATAGCCGTGCTTGGACGTTTCCCTGAGCTCGTTGCCTTCGCGGTCCAGCGCGACCAGCGAACGCAGGGACAGGCACCCTGTCGTGCCGGCATGGTCCTTGAGATACGCCATGCCCGTGTCCAGCTTGGGCTGCAGATTGGCGTAATAGTCGTCCAGTTGCTCGCCTTCGGCCCGCGCCCAATACTGGCCCGAGCGGATGTTCACCACGTTGGGCGGTACGTCTATCCTGATCCGCCTGCCGGCGCCGGCATCGAACCCGCCTTCGGGAGCCTCGTCCCCATGGGGGGAGTCCAGCGGATCCACGGCCGAAATGGGAAGCCGGTCGCGCATGGCGCCGAAATAGCCGGCGACATACATGGGCTCCAGTTCGCAGCCGTTCGTGCGCGCGATGCCCGCACGGTAGTAAGGTTCGGAGAAAATCGTCTCGACCCGGTCGTAGGGCACGACCAGGGTTTCGCGCCAATGGCCCACCGCTTCCTTTTCCCGGTCCGGCGATGCGAACCAGCCGTTGAATGCGTCGCGGTGCTTCCAGGCCGCGTACCGCGTCAGGTCGACCCAGTATGCGATGACGATGGAATTGGCGAAGCCGGCCTCGTCCGTGCACCGGACCTCGTCGAAGCAGTCCGGCCCCCACGGGCTGGCGAATGCCGCCCGGGCCCTGTCGAAGAAGGCCCGTTCCGCGCCCAGGTCCGAGGGCTGGCGCTGCACGGCGATGTAGTCCGCCACGACCGTCGTGACGGGTGCGCTCCACCGGACCTGGAACTTCGGTGCCGCCGGGGCGAAGTCCCCCGGCCGCCGGGCCGGTATCGTACGCGGGTATTCGATATGAAAACTCATGCTGGGCTCACTGATGCGGATGCTCAGGCTCGGCCAGGGGCGCCGTGCAGCCCCGGCGACTCTTCTTCGACGGGCTGCTCGCGCAGGAACAGGCCGCCTATCACCACCGACAAGGCCGCGAAGATCACCGGATACCAGAGGCCGAAGTAGATGTCGCCGGTAAAGGCGACCATCGCGAACGCCACGGCGGGAAAAAAACCCCCGAAGATCCCGTTCCCCACATGGTAGGGGAAAGACAGCGCGGTATATCGGACACGGGCGGGGAACATCTCGACCAGCGCAGCGGCAAGAGGAGCATAGACCATCGCGAAAAAGACGCACAGGATGACCAGCAGCAGTATCACCATCCCGTGGTTGACCCGCGCGGGATCCGCCTGGCTGGAGTAGCCGGCCTGCTCGAGCGTGGACTTCAGCGCCGCGGCGTCGAAGCCGGTCAACGTGGTGCCCCCGATCTGCGTGACGGGGCTGACGGCGGCCGGATCCGCGACGTTGTCGTAGGGCACGCCCGACTTGGCCAGCAAGGCCTTGACGTTGTCGCATTCCGTCACGGGCGGATTCTTGCCCAGCAGGTCGATCTGCACGTTGCAGGTGCCGGGCGCGGCGCGCACCGTGACCGGGCTGGACGTCGAGGCCGCCTGCAGGCCGGGATTGGCGTATTGCGTCAGCGCCTTGAAGACCGGGAAGATCGTCAGCGCAGCAAGCAGGCAGCCCGTCAGGATCACCTTCTTGCGGCCGATCTTGTCCGAGATGGCCGCGGCGCACCACATCATGGGCAGGCAGATCGCCAGGGAAATGGCGTTCAGGAAGCTGGCCGTGCCTATGTCCAGCCTGAGCGTCTGGGTAAGAAAGAAGAACGAATAGGTCTGCGCCGTGTAGAGCACCGTCGTCACGCCCATGACCAGGCCGAACAGGGCGATCAGCATGGCCTTGATGTTGGCCCAGCTGCCGAAGGTTTCCTTGATCGGCTGCCGGGACGTCTTGCCCTCGGCCTTCATCTTCATGTAGACGGGAGATTCATGCAGCACCGTGCGGATATAGACCGAGATCGCCAGCATGACCGCGGAAAGCAGGAACGGAATGCGCCAGGCCCATTCCTCGAAAGCCTCGCCGAAGCTCGTGCGGCAGACATAGACCACGAGCAGCGCCAGGATGGAGCCGCCGGCGCCGGTCATCTGGATCCAGCTGGTATTGCGCCCTTTCCTGCCCCGGCTGGCATGCTCGGCCACGTAGATCGCGGCCCCCCCGTATTCGCCGCCCAGGCCCAGGCCCTGCAGCACCCGCAGCAAGAGCAGGAGAATCGGCGCCAGAATGCCGACCTGCGCATACGTCGGAATCAGGCCCACGCAGAATGTGGCGCCGCCCATCAGCACGATGGTGATGAGGAAGGTGTACTTGCGCCCGATCATGTCGCCCAGGCGGCCGAACAGCAGCGCCCCCAGCGGACGCACGGCAAAGCCGACGCCGAAGGCGATCAGCGCGAACAGATACGCGCTGGACGGCGACAACGGCGCGAAGAACAGCTTCGAGAACACCGACGCCACCGCGCCAAACAGGAAAAAGTCGTACCACTCGAACAGCGTGCCCAGCGTGGACCCGACGATGACGAGACGTTCGTGTTTCTTGGAATGCTTGATCGTTGATGTTTGTGCCGACATGATTTCTCCCAGTTCCCCAACGACTATCGACGCGCTCAGTCGGCCACGAAAGTGACTGGCTGCATGGGCGTGGTGTTCACGGTCAGACTGAAAATGTCCGGGCGGGAATAATGGCCGCAGACGTCGAAATCCACGTTGCTGGCCCTGCCTATCCCGGTATCGATGTCCGCGTACAGGATCGTCTCGGTATCGAACACCGGCCCCGCCAGGACCTCGCCCAGGGGACTCACGATCATGCTGCCGCCACGCATGAGATAGTCTTCGTCCGCCGCCTGCATGCCGAAATCCTCGCGATAGAACGGCGGATACTCGCCCAGCCTGATGGCCTGGCACGCGCTCAGCACGTGCACCCGCCCTTCCAGGGCGACGTGGATCATCGTGGGCGCCCAGCTGGCACGGTCATCGGCGGTCGGGGCGCAGTAGATTTCCGTCCCCTGCGCGTACATCGCCTGCCGGAATGCCGGCATGTAGTTCTCCCAGCAGATGACCGAACCGATGCGGCCCAGCGGGGAATCCACCGGAGCGATCGTCGAGCCGTCGCCAAAACCCCAGATGATGCGTTCCTGGCCGGTCGGCATCAGCTTGCGGTGAAAGCCGGCCAGGCCGGCTCCAGGGGCAAGCGTGACGCTGGTGCAGTACAGCGTGCGCCCCATCCGCTCGATCACCCCCATCACGACGTGGACACCCGTCTCGGCACAGACCTCGCCCAGCAACGCCAGCTCTGGACCATCCAGGGTAACGGCACCCTCCATGTAGCGCCGGAAATGCGCCCGTCCGATATCCGTGCGGCGGCCGACCACGGTCCCGAACGCGGAACCCTTGGGATATCCCCCAAGAAAGGCTTCCGGAAAAACGATCAGCGACGCCCCTTCCCCCGCGGCGGTACGGATCAGGCCGGCAGCCTTCTCCGCCGTCTTCTGCGGCTCGAAGGGGACCGACGATGCTTGGACGACAGCAGCCTTGAACATCCACATACTCCCGAGGCGACATTTTCAGTGGGCCTCCATTCTCGTGACAGCCAGGTGTCCCGTCCATCCGAACGTATCGAACATCATGTTCTAATAAACTGCACACCAGGACACAAGACTCCCATGCAGATCCCCGCCTACCGCTACTTCCTCGCCGTCGCCGAAACCGGGTCGATCCGGCGTGCCGCCGAGCTGATGCATTTGAGCCCGTCGGCCATCAGCCGCCAGGTCCAACTGCTCGAACACGCGTTTCGCTCCCCCCTGTTCGAGCGGAACCAGACCGGCATGGTACTGACCGAAGAAGGCCGCATCGTGGCCACGCAGATGCGCAACAGCCTGCGCGACATGGAGCTTGCGCGGGCGCGCATCGATGAACTACACGGGCTGGTGCGAGGCAACGTCGGCCTCGCCTCGATCGAAGGCGTCATGACCGGCTGGCTGCTGCCCGCCATCTCCCGGTTCCGCGCCTCGCACCCGGGCATCACCTTCGATGCCCGGGTCGCCGGCTCGGAACAGGTCCTGCGCCTGGTCCACGACGGCACGGTGGACCTCGGCATTGCGCTGGCGCCGGACGAACACGACCCCGACCTGGAGATCGTCCACCGCTTCGTCACGCGCTACGTCGTAGCCGTCGCGCCGGACCATGCGCTGGCCCGGCGCCGCCGCGTCGACCTGAAGACGCTGCTCGCGCAGCCGCTGGCCCTGCTCGATGCGAACTTCGAGACCCGGCGCTGGCTCAACCAGGCCGCGACGCGCCGGCAACTGCCGCTCACGGCCGTCCTCAACCTGGACCACATCGAGAGCATCAAGCGCGCCGTGCGTGGCGGGGAACTTGCCACGGTGCTGCCGGACTATGCCGTGACCACCGACGCGGCGGCCGGGGAGCTTGTGATGATCGAACTGGAAGGCGCCTCGGCGGCGCGGACGGCCACCGTGCTGTGCTGCCGGAGGGGCCGGGTACAGACACGCGCGGCGCGGGCGGTCATCGACCTGCTGGCCGGCTGCGGGCCGGCCTGAGCCGGATATCGCGCGTCAGCCCCGCCGCGCGGCCACGATCGCGGCGACGTCGATTTTCTTCATCTCCATCATCGCCGCGAACGCGCGCTTGGCTTCCCCGCCGCCGGCAGCCAGGGCCTCGGTCAGCACGCGCGGCGTGATCTGCCAGGAAATACCCCATTTATCCTTGCACCAGCCGCATGCGCTTTCCTGGCCGCCGTTGCCGACGATGGCGTTCCAGTAGCGATCGGTTTCTTCCTGATCATCGGTGGCGATCTGGAACGAGAACGCCTCGTTGTGCCTGAAGGCCGGCCCGCCGTTCAAGCCCAGACAGGGAATGCCGGCCACCGTGAACTGGACCGTCAGCACGTCGCCGGTCTTGCCGGATGGATAGTCGCCGGGAGCACGGTGGACGGCGTGCACCGCGCTGTCGGGAAAAGTCTTGGCGTAGAAGCGGGCCGCCTCCTCGGCGTCCTTGTCGTACCACAGGCAGATCGTGTTCTTGGCGATGGTCATGGCGGGTTCTCCTGCATCGGGAAGACGTCTGGGAAGATTACGCCAGTCGGGGATGGCGGGCGGGTCCGCGAACATTTTGAAGCCATTTTGCCTTGGGGCGGCCCGGCGGCAAGAAAAACCCCTTGATCCTCAACTGAATCAAGGGGCTTTCACGTTCTCTGGCGGAAGCGGTGAGATTCGAACTCACGAACGGTTGCCCGTTGCCGGTTTTCAAGACCGGTGCAATCGACCACTCTGCCACGCTTCCCTATGCGGCGCCAGGAGCGGAATGATAATCCATTTTAGCCCTCCCGCCCCTGCCGGCCCGCCTAGAAGCTGGCCCCATCCACCCGCTTGATCTGCAAGGCGTCCAGGTCGATGGACGGCACGCAGCGCAGGTTCACCGCCCGCATGGGCGTGCCGTCGGGCATGGCGCCGCGGGCGAAGGATTGCGTGCCGCAGGTGGCGCAGAACATGTGCTCGATCTTGTGGGCGTGGAAGAAATAGGACCGCAACTGGTCCTGGCCCTGCTTCAGCCTGAACTGGCCTTCGGGCACGAAGCTCAGCAGGAAACCCTTGCGGCGGCAATGGGAGCAGTTGCAGCTCATGGCCTGGGCGGGCACGGGGGCGTCGACCTCGAACGCGACGGCCCCGCAATGGCAACTTCCTTCGTACGACATGCTTGGTCTCCTTGTTCGTTCAGGCCGCCTCGACGTCGAAGCGCGGCACGGCGTCCAGCAGCTGCCGGGTATAGGCGTGGTCCGGCCGGGTCAGGACTCGCTCGGCCGGGCCGGTCTCGACGATGCGGCCGCCCTGCATGACGGCGATGTCGTCGGCCAGGTATTCGACCACGCCGAAGTTGTGGGTGATGAACAGGTAGGCGATACCCATGTCCCGCTGCAAGGCGTGCAGCAGGTTGAGGATCTGCGCCTGCACCGAGACGTCCAGCGCCGAGGTCGGTTCATCGCACACCATGAGCTTGGGCTCGACCGCCAGGGCGCGGGCGATGGCGATGCGCTGGCGCTGGCCACCCGAGAATTCGTGCGGGTAGCGGTCGCGGGCATCGGCGCGCAGCCCGACCTGGTCCAGCAGGCGCAGCATGGCGGCCTGGCGGCTGGCGGCGTCCAGGTCGGGACGCAGCGAGGCCAAGCCCTCGTCCAGGATCTCGCCCACGCGCATGCGTGGATTCAGCGAGGCGTAGGGGTCCTGGAAGATGATCTGGATGTCGCGCCGCAGGCGCTTGAGCTGGCGGCCGCCGGCCCGCAGCAGGTCGTGCCCCTGGAGACTGGCCTGGCCCGAGATCGTGGCCACGCCGTCCAGCAGGCGCAGCAAGGCCTTGCCGGTGGTGGTCTTGCCGCAGCCCGATTCGCCGACCAGGGCGAGCGTCCTGCCGGTATCCAGCGACAGGCTCACGCCGTCCACCGCCTTGACCCAGCCGGTGGTGCGGCGCAGCACGCCCTTGCGGATGGGGAAATGGACCTTGAGGTCGATCACGCTCAAGAGACCGGATCCGGGCGCGGAGGCGGCGCAAGCCGGCGCGGGCGCCGCCACGGCGGCCTCGGACGGCGCCACGACGTGCACCTCGGGCAGCGGCTCGGCCTTGCCCGCCGCGCGGGCGGCGTCGATCTCGGCCAGCCGGACGCAGCGCACGGCGTGTTCGGGCGCATCCTGGACCAGGGGCGGCGGCGCGGCGTCGCATTCGGCTGCGTGGGCCGGGCAGCGCTGGGCGAAGCGGCAGCCGCCGAAAGCCTGGTTCAGGGCGGGCACGGTGCCGGGAATGGCGGCCAGGTGCTCGCCGCGGCGGCCCATGCTGGGCAGCGCGCCGAACAGCAGCCGCGCATAAGGATGGCGGGGATGGCGGAAGAATTCGTCGGCCGGCGCGGACTCGACGATCTGGCCGGCATACATCAGCGCGACGTGGTGGGCCATGCTGCGCACGATGCCCAGGTCGTGCGTGATGAGCATCATCGCCATGCCGAGCTGGGCCTGCAGGGCGCTCAGCAGTTCCAGGATCTGCGCCTGGATGGTGACGTCCAGCGCCGTGGTGGGCTCGTCGGCGATCAGCAGTTCCGGTTCGGCCGCCAGCGCGATCGCGATCATGACGCGCTGTTTCTGGCCGCCCGACAACTGGAAGGGATAGTCGTCCACCCGCCGCTCGGGCTCGGGTATGCCGACCCGCCTCAGCCACTCGACGGCCTTGGCGCGCGCGGCCGCCCCGCGCAGCGAGGTATGGGTGGCGATGGTCTCGACGATCTGGTCGCCCACCCGCATGACCGGGTTCAGGCTGGTGGCGGGTTCCTGGAAGATGATGCTGATCTTGCGGCCCCGCACGGTGCGCATGTCGCGCTCGGGCAGGCGGTTCAGGTCCACGCCTTCGAGCAAGGTCTGGCCGCGCTCGATCCGCCCGGCGTCGGGCAGGAGCCGCAGCAGCGCCAGCGCGGTCATGCTCTTGCCGCAGCCGGATTCGCCCACCAGCGCGAAGGTCTGGCCGCGCGCGATGGCCAGGTCGAGCGCATCCACGGCATGGACGACGCCGTGGTCGCTGTCGAGCCGGACGTCCAGGCGGCGCACGTCCAGCATGGCGGTTTCCGCGGGGGCGTTCATCAGCGGTCCTCCAGCATCTTGGCCGAACGGGCCCTGGCCCACGCCGGCCGGTAGGCCCGGGCGCGCGGATCGAAGGCCTCGCGCACGGCGTCGGCGAACAGGTTGGCGGACAGCACCAGGGCCAGCATGAAGGCGAAGGCCGACAGCAGGCTCCACCAGATCATGGGGTCGCGCGACATCTCCAGCCGCGCCAGGTTGATCATGGATCCGAACGAGTTCATGGACGGATCGACGCCCACGCCCAGGTAGGACAGCACGGCCTCGTACAGCACCAGGGTCGAGAAATCCAGCACCACGGTGATCAGCACGATGTGCATGACGTTGGGCAGCAGGTGGCGGGTCATGATGCGCACGGGCGAGGCGCCGAAGGCGCGCGCGGCCAGCACGTAGTCCAGCTCGCGCAGCTTGAGCGTCTCGGCCCGCAGCAGGCGGCACAGCCCCGCCCAGCCGGTCACGCCCAGGATGATGCATAGCAGGAACAGGCGCAGGTCGGCGCGCTCGGCGCCGGTCTCGAACAGGTCGGGGTTGTTGTCGATGAAGACCTGCACCATGAGCACGCAGGCGGCGATCAGCAGCACGCCCGGGATGGAGGTCAGCGTGGTGTAGACGTACTGGATGATGTCGTCGACCCAGCCCTTGAAGTAGCCCGCCATGATGCCCAGCGCCAGGGCCAGCGGCAGGGTCGCCAGCGTGGTCAGGCTGCCGATGACCAGGGCCGTGCGGAAGCTCTTGACCGTCTGTACCAGGACGTCATTGCCGGTGCTGTCGGTACCCATGACGTGATAACCGGTGGACAGCGACACGGCCGCCCCCGCCAGGATGGCGATGATGCCGAAGGTCAGCAGCATGGGCGCCAGCGGCACGGCGGTGCGCCGCTGGACGATGTCGCGCCACGCCCCGGGAAAAGTCTGCCCGCCGCGCTGCGCCAGGGCGCCCGCCACCAGCAGGGCCACGACGCCGGCCAGCAGGCCGCCGGCCACGACGCCTACCGCGGTCCGCCGCAGCACGTCTCCCAGCCACTGGCTGTCGGGGTCGGCCAGGTGCGCGCCGCCGTGGCGCAGGCGTGGATAGTCCCGCACCGGCTTGCCGTCGACCAGCATGGATTCCTTGGTGAACTGGCGCACGGCCAGCGGGGCCGAGTAGGTCTTCTCGCGCCCGGCCATGGGTTTTTCCAGCAAGGCGTCGAGCACCGAGCGGGTGACCGGGGAGTAGGCGCGCGCGCCCTTCCCCCCATTGACCTCCACCGATTCCAGCAGGGGCCGGTAGTGCATGGAATCGAGCAAGCCGATCGTCACGAATACGCCCAGCACCACCACGGCGCACATGGCCGGCGTATCCCGCGCCACCCTGGCCCAGGTGGCCCGCAGGTTGGGCGTGCGGCGGGCGTGCCAGGCATAGCAGGCCACTCCCAGCACCAGCAGGAACAGCGCGACGTCGGTCCACAGAAAGACGATCTTGGGCATGTTCTTACTCGAAACGCACGCGCGGATCCGCGATCGTGTAGGAGATGTCGGCCAGGATCAGGCCGATGATGTAGAGCACCGAGCCGATGAACACCATGGCGCGCACGATGGCGAAATCCTGGGCGTTGATGGCGTCCATGGTGTAGCTGCCCAGGCCGGGGATGCCGAAGAAGGATTCGGCGATCAGGCTGCCCATGAACAGCAGCGGGATGGCCGAGATGGTGCTGGTCAGGATGGGCAGCATGGCGTTGCGCAGCACGTGGCGGAACAGGACCAGGCGCTCGGACAGGCCCTTGGAGCGGGCGGTGCGGACGTAGTCCTTGCCGATCTCCTCCAGGAACAGCGCGCGATAGAACCGCGCCTCGGGCCCCAGCTTGGCGATGATGGCCACCAGCACGGGCAGCACCAGGAAACGCACGGCATCCAGTCCGCCGGCGAAGCCGGACAAGGGGACGAGCCGCAGGGTCTTGGAGAAGAGATATTGTCCGGCAATGATGTAGAACAGCGCCGAGATGGATAGCATGGCCACGCACAGCACCACGCCCCAGAAGTCCAGGTAGGTTCCCCGGAAGAACACCAGGAGCAGCGCGAACGCCACGCTGGCGAACAGGCCCAGCAGGAAGGTCGGCACCGCCAGCGCCAGGCTGGGCCCCACCCGCTGCCGGATCTCGTAGCCGATGTCCCGGCCGGCGTCCGAGGCGCCGAAGTCGAACACGAACAGCCGGGCGGAACGGTCGAAGAAGATGGTATCGGTATAGCGCCGCGCGCCCTCGGCCTGGGTATTGATCAGCAGCGGCTTGTCGTAGCCGCGCTCGACCTTCCATTTCTCGATGGCGTCGGCGGTGACCCGACGCCCGCCTATGGACAGGCGCGCCATGTCATCGGGCGTGTTGACCGCGAAGAACAGCATGAAGGTGAACAGGTTGACGCCGATCAGGATCAGGACCCCGTACAGGATCCGGCGCACGATGTAGGCGGTCATGCCGCATCTCCCGTGGGACGGTCGGTATGGACGGCCACGGCGCGGTCGCGGCGCCGGACCATGCGCCATGCGGGCACGGCCAGAAGGACCAGCAGCACCACCGCCAGCGCCACCGGCCACCAGACCGGCTGGTTCCATTCGGCGATCTTGCGGGCCCGCAGGGCGGAATCGATCTTCATGAACTGGAGGTTGTTGCGTATCATCTGGGTCGGCTTGCCGTTGCCCACCCATTGCTGGTAGGCGCCGCCCGACTTGGGGAAGTAGCCGAACATCCACGCGGCATCGGTCTGCACGATGGCGACCATGCGGGCGATCAGGGCTTCCTTCTCGGGCCCGTCGTCCAGGTATTTCATCCGCTCGAACAGCTTGTCGAACTCGGGATTGACGTAGTTCGAGGCGTTCTCGCCCCCCTCCTTCGCCTTGCCGTTCGGGCCGTAGAGCAGGAACAGGAAGTTCTCGGCATCGGGATAGTCGGCGTTCCAGCCCCACAGGAAGATCTGCGCCACGCCGCGCCGCATCTTGTCCTGGAAGCGGTTGTAGTCGGTGGAGCGGATCTCGAGCTGGATGCCCAGCTTGCCGAACTGGCGCTGCAGCCAGTCGAACTGCGAGCGGGCGCCGGGCGAGACGCCGCCCATCGCGTCGTAGTTCAGGACCAGGGGCTGGCCGGTCTGCGCGTTGCGGCCATCGGGGTAGCCCGCTTCGGCCAGCAGCCTCTTGGCCTCGGCCAGCGGCTTGCGGGTGACCTTGTCGCCGTCTATGTCGTAGACCACCGGATTGGCGCCGGCGGGCGGATCGCGATAGCCCAGGAGGCCCGGCGGCAGCGGCCCATGTGCGACCTGCGCCTGGCTGTTCTCGAAGATGGTGACGTATTCCTCCCAGTCCACCGCGATGCTGATGGCCTGGCGCAGCTTGCGGTTACGCTCCTCCTGGGCGGGATTGTCGCCCTTGCCGACGACCGGATCCAGCCAGTTGAAACCCATGTACCAATTCTGGGTCTCGACCGTGGTCGGCAGCTTGAGCCCGCGCTCGGCGTACAAGGCCGCCTTCTCCTTGGAATCACCGGCCGCCACCAGGTAGGCGACGCCGTATTCGCCCCGCTCGGCCTGCGGCACGTCGTAGTAGCCCTGCAGGAACTTGCCCTGCAGCGGCACGCTTTCCTTCTCGATGTTGAAGACGATGCGGTCGATGAAGGGGGTGGGCTTGCCGCAGTCCTCCAGCAGGCCGGCGGCGCGGTCTTCGTCCGTGCCTTCGCAGGGATAGGGTTCGCCGCGGAAATTGGGATTGCGCGACAGCACGTGGCGGCGGTTCTCGCGGTACTCCGTCAGCATGTACGGCCCGGTCCCCACCGGCCAGTAGTTCAGGGTCAGGTTGCGCTCGGCCATGCCGGCCTGGCTGTAGAACTGGTCGGCCTCCCAGGGGATGGGCGAGAAGAAGGTCATGGCCAGCCAGTACTTGAACTGGGGGTACTTGCCCTTGATCCGTATGCGCAGCGTATGGGGATCCAGCGCCTCCACGCCCTCGAAGGCGTACTTGCGGAAGTCCAGCCACGGCAGGTCGCGCGTGGTCGGGGCCAGGCCCTTGCGCAATTCGGCGTCGGCGGCGCGGATGCGGTCGCCGTACTCCTTGAAGCCGACGATGTAGTCGGTCATGTGCGCGTAGATGGGCGACACCACGCGGGTGGTGGCCAGGCGGCGGATGCCGTAGACGTAGTCGTCGGCGGTCAGCTCGCGCGAACCGGTGCGGGGAAAGTCCGGGATGGCGTACTTGCCTTCCAGGTCGGCCGGCGCCAGGTGCCGGTACAGGTCCCTGCCCGCCTCGTCCACCGCGAAGGCGGGGTGCGGCTGGAACCGGATGCCGGGCTTGATGGGGATGTCGTAGACGCTTTGCACCACCTGTTCGCCCGGCACGTCGTCCGGCAGGCGGTTGCCCTGCGCGTCCAGGTAGACCGGGTCGACCACCCGCCCGGCGGCGCGGGGCACGAGCTGGTAGGGCCGCTTCAGGTAGTCGTAGCCGTACAGCGGTTCGTAGATCTGGTAGGTGTAGGGGGTCTCGTCGACCGAATAGGAACTGGCCGGGTCGAGGTACTTGGGCGAGCGCTGCGTGAACGCCGTGTACATCACGTTCTCGCGCTCGGCGCCGGCCGCGTAGGGGCTGTTCAGCGGCGTGCCGCCGTCGGGGCCGCCGGGCGAGCAGCCAGCCGCGACGACCGCCGCCACCGCCAGGAGGAGTCTTCTGGCCCATCCGCACGCGCCCTGTGCGCCCTGTCTCGAACCCTCAGCGCGCGTCAGGCGCATCGACCACCTCCCCGGAGTAGCGTTCTGATGAGAATAGCAAAAACCGTACCGTTGACCACACCGGTTTCGTTAAGGAATACCCCGAAACTTCCCGTGCCAGGCATGTCGATATAGGCAACCGGCATATCCCGGGCGGGGATTTTCATTACCCGGCGCGGCGCACCGCCCTTAGGATGGGGGGTTCGCAGCAAAGAGGGAAATCATGTTACGCCACGCCACCCTGACGATCTCCTGCCTGCTGGCGGCCACCGCCGCGCAGGCCGACACCTATCCTTCGCGCCCCATCACCCTGGTGGTGCCGGGCCCGGCGGGCGGCACGCCCGACGTCGTCGCCCGCATGGTCGCCGACAAGCTGCGCACCCGCCTGGGGCAGCCCGTCATCGTCGAGAACAAGGCCGGCGCCAACGGCTTCATCGGCTCGGCCGCCGCCGCCAAGGCTCCGGCCGACGGCTACACGCTGCTGATGGGCTTTGCCCAGACCATGGCGGTCAATCCCGTCACCTTCAAGAAACTGCCCTACGACCCCGTCAAGGACTTCACCGCCGTGGCGCGGCTGGTGGATTTCGAGCTGGCCCTGGCCACTCCGGCCAGCGTGCCGGCGGCCTCGCTGGGCGAGCTGGTGTCCTGGCTGCGGGCCGGGCGCGGCAAGTACTCGTATGGATCGTTCGGCGCCGCCTCGCCGTCGCAGTTCGCCGGCGACATGTTCAACCGCAAGGCGCAGCTGGACATGCAGCACGTCCCCTACAAGGGCTCGGCGCCCCTGGTGACCGATCTCGTGGGCGGCCAGGTGCAGTTCGGTTTCGTGGTCCTGCAGGTCGCGCAGCAGCTGGCCCAGGGCGGCAAGCTGAAGATCCTGGCCGTGACCGGAGAGCGCAGGCAACCCGCCGCCCCCGGCGTCCCGACCATGACCGAAGCCGGCTACCCCGACGTGAACGCCACCGGCTGGTACGGGCTGTATGCCCCCCAGGGCACGCCCGCCGCCGTGGTGAACAAGCTGGACGAGGCCGTGGGCCAGGTGATGAAGGACGCCGACGTCCAGCGCAAGCTGATCGAGCAAGGCGTGAATCCGGCCTACGCCGGGCACGACGCGCTGGCCGCCTACACGCGCAGCGAAATCGCGCGCTGGCGCGACATCGTGGCCCAGACCGGCTTCAGCGCGCAGGACTGACGCCGGCGCCGTTCAAAAACGGTAGGTGACGGCCAGCATGCCCACGATGGGGTTGATCTTCAGGTCCGCCTGGCTTTCGATCGTACCCACCGGCGTGCCATGGGTACGCAGGCGGGCACGGGTCTTGACCGGCAGGTAGGACACCGACAGCAGCGCCCCCCAGTTCCTGTCGATCTGATAGGCGGCGCCGGCATTGAGCACCGGCGCCCATTTGCTGTCGACCTCGGCCTCGGTCTTCAAGCCGGGATTGGTGTTCCGGGTGACGGTGGCCGACACCGCGCGCTGGAAGCCATCGGTCAGGCGCACGTCCGAATACCAGATGTAGCTCAGACCGGCTCCGACGAAAGGCCGGAAAGCGCTGTCGGCCGGGCCGAAGAAATACTTGAACACCACGGCCGGACTCCACTGGCGGGCGGAGCCCAGCAGCCCCACCGGCGCCAATGCCTGTTCGCCATTCAGCTTGAACCGGGGCGGCACGCCCAGGACCAGTTCGGCCGCGACGTGGTCGGTCAGGAAACGCGTATAGGTCAGCCCCAGGGTATCCGCGCTTTCCAGGGACGATCCGGTGTCGGGTACGGGCCCCGCCACCGCGCCGGGCGCAACGATGGCCAACGGCTTGCTCGTATCCTGCGGAGCGAGATGCATCCAGCCCACGCCGAAGACGTTGGATCCGGCGCCTTGCGCGTGAACCGCCGCGGCGCACAGGGTTCCCAGCATGGCCAGCAGGATTCGATGCTTCATGAATGTCTTTTCCGAATGTTCCGGGTCGCGCGGCGATGCACATTTAACCTGCCGATGGTCGCATATCGGTAACGCGTTAGCAAAATCTACATTTGCGTCGGTTTGTGTTCGGATACTGACGCTGCGCCGCCCCACGCCCAGAATGGAGCCATGCCGTTCCCGCGGAGGTTGCGCCGCCATGCCCCTGGGCCCTTACCTGGACCGTCTGCGCCGCGTGCTCATCGTCGCGCTGCTGTGGGACACCGCGCGCCGGTGGTCCGATCACCGCGCCGCCAGCAAGGGCGCGGCGCTGGCCCTGTACATGGTGTTCTCGCTGGCGCCCATCCTGCTGCTGGTCATCGCCATCGCCGGCGCCTTCTTCGGCGAGGATGCCGTGCGCAACCAGCTCGTCAGCCAGATCGGCTCGCTGACGGGGCGCCAGGGGGCCGAGGCCATCCAGACCGTCCTGGCCAGCGCCCAGCAATCGGACAAGGGCTGGGCCGCCGCCCTGATCTCGACCGTGCTGCTGATGTTCAGCGCGACCACGGCCTTCTCGGAACTGAAAGAGAGTCTGGACGAGCTGTGGGACGTGCCATCGTCCAGGACGTCCGGCATCTGGGCCCTGGTCCGCGGCCGGCTGCTGTCGTTCGGGTTGGTGCTGGTACTGGCCCTGTTCCTGCTGATCTCCCTGGCCATCAACGCCGCGCTGGCCGCCCTGCAGGAATACTGGCACGCGTACTGGGCCGAATCGGTGTTCTCGACGGCGGCGCTGCTGGTGTCCAACCTGTTTTCGTTCGCCGTGGTCACGGCGCTGTTCGCGGTGGTGTTCAAGCTGCTGCCCAGTATCCATATCCCCTGGCGGGAGGTCGTTCCGGGCGCGCTGATGACGGCCGTGCTGTTCCTGATCGGCAAGGGCGTCATCGGCCTGTACCTGGGTCACGGCAGCGTGGCGTCGTCCTACGGCGTGGCCGGTTCGGTCATCGCGCTGATCCTGTGGATCTACTATTCGGCGCAGATATTCTTCTTCGGCGCCGCCTTCACGCGGCAATACGCCGATACCTTCGGCAAGGGCAAGCGCAGTATCGCGCAGGCATTGGACGAAATCCCCCGTTGAAGTAGGATAGCTTCACCCGGTACGCGGGGGAGACGACGATGGCCGCGCTGCATCCCTACATCAGATTCCTGGGCAGTCTGCCGCAGTTCGAGATCGACCATCATGCGGGCACCGCCATCGAGCTGCGCAGCGGCGTGGTGGTGGCCAAGTACGAAGGCGAAAAACCGCATCACCGGCATTGCCTGGCGTTGACCTGGCCCGGCCAGGCGGCCGACCGGCCGGTGCTGGTGTCGGCCACCAAATACGTGCCGCTGCAGGTGGGCGAAGCCATCAAGCTGGGCGCGCCCCGCGCCGAGCTGTTGGAAGCCAGCCGGCACATCTTCGTCGAGGCCGGCGAATGGCACTGAACCGCGCGCCCGCCTTCTAGGGCACCAGCGGCGGATCGATCCAGACGAAGGTTTCGCCGCGCTGGATCATTTCCGCCACGTCCTCGGGCGGCACCTCGTAGTCGGTGCCCATCAGGCTGGCCGCGCCCGTGTCGTGGATGTGGATGATCGACGGCGGATCGGTGTCGATGAAATACCAGTAGTACCCGGGCTTGAGGCTGTGGGGGGTCTCTTTCACGATGGCTCTCCGTATGTGCGAACGTCCATGCATGAGATGATACCCATCCCCTCCACGCGACGCGACCCGGATACGGTCAGTCCGGAATGACCGCCGTCACCTCGATCTCGACCTGGGCCTCGTCCTCGACCAGGCCGGCCACCTGCACCGCCGTCATCGCGGGGAAATGGCGGCCGATGATCTCGCGATAGGCCTTGCCGATGTCCTCGTAGGACGCGACGTAGACCCGCTTGTCCAGCACGTACCAGGTCATGCGCACGATGTGCTCCGGCCCCGCGCCGGCCTCGGCCAGCACCTCGACGATGTTGGCCAGCGCCTGCCGGACCTGGCCGGCGAAGTCCTTGGCGCGGAACACGCCGTCGGGCTCCCAGCCTATCATGCCGCTGATGAAGACCTGCTTGCCGCGTGCGGCCAGGCCGTTGCTGTAGCCGCGGGGGCGGGGCCATCCGGCCGGCTGCAGTATCTCGATGTTCGGTGCCATGGGTTCTCCTTTCGTCGTTCTTCAGGCCGCGCCCGCCGCGCGCAGCAGCTCGCGGGCGATGATCAGTTGCTGGACTTCGGTGGCGCCTTCGTAGATGCGCAGCGCGCGGATCTCGCGGTACAGCCGCTCGACCGTCTCGCCGCTGACCACGCCCTGCCCGCCGAACATCTGCACCGCCGCGTCGATCACGCGCTGCGCGGTCTCGGTGGCGGTCATCTTGGCCATGGCCGCCTCCTTGGTGATGCGCGCGCCGCCGTCGCGCATCCAGGCCGCCCGGTAGGTCAGCAGCGCCGCGGCGTCGACGCCGGTGGCCATTTCGGCCAGCTTCGCCTGGGTCAACTGGAAATCGGCCAGCGTCTGGCCGAACATGCGGCGCGAGGTCGCGCGCGCCAGCGCCTCGTCCAGGGCGCGGCGGGCGAAGCCCAGCGCCGCCGCGGCCACCGAGGTGCGGAAGACGTCCAGCGTGGCCATCGCGACCTTGAAGCCCTGCCCCGGCTCGCCCAGCCGCTGGGACACCGGCACGCGGCAGCCGTCGAAACGCAGCCGCGCCAGCGGGTGCGGCGCGATCACGTCGATGCGCTCGGCGATCTCCAGCCCGGGGGTATCGGCATCGACCACCAGGGCGGTGATGCCGCGCGCGCCCGGCGCCTCGCCGGTCCGCACGAACACCACGTAGAAGTCGGCGATGCCGCCGTTCGAGATCCAGGTCTTGCTGCCGTTCAGCACGTAGTGCGAACCGTCCTCCGTGGCCGCGCAGGCCATCGCGGCCACGTCCGAGCCCGCCTCGGGTTCGGACAGCGCGAAGGCGGCGATGGCCTGGCCGGCGGCCACGCGCGGCAGATAGCGCGCGCGCTGCTCGCCGGTGCCGAACAGGCTGATCGCGCCCGACCCCAGGCCCTGCATGGCGAAGGAAAAATCCGCCAGGCCGTCGTGATAGGCCAGCGTCTCGCGGATCAGGCAGACGGCACGGGTGTCGATGGTGTCGGTCAACCCGCCGTGCTCCAGCCCGGCCACGGCATAGCGCAGCCAGCCGTCCTCGCCCAGCGCGCGCACCAGCCCGCGGCAAGTGGCGTCGGTATCCCCGCCATGGGCATGCGCCACCCGCCGCGCCGCCCAGGGGTCGAGCTCCGCCACCAGTTCCTGGTGCCGCAGCTCGAAGAACGGCCAGGCCAGGTGCTGCCCCCTGCTCAAATTCGATGTCTCACTCATCTCAACTCCACTGAATTACTTTCCAGGGCGCCGCGGATCTGGCTTTGCCAGTCAGCCAGCGCCGCCCCCTGGGGGGCGCGCGTCAGCGCGAAGGGGGGGCCTCCCCTTCAGTCCCCTTCGAAGACGGGCCGTTGTTTCGCCACGAACGCGTGATAGGCGCGGTGGAAATCATTGGTGGCCATGCAGATGGCCTGGGCCTGCGCCTCGGACTCGATGGCCTGCTCGATGCCCATGTTCCATTCCTGGTGCAGCATGCGCTTGGTCATCGCGTGGGCGAACATCGGCCCCTGCGCCAGGCTGGACGCCAGTTCGTAGGCCTGGTCGGACAAGGTTTCCGGTTCGCACAGGCGGTTGAAGAACCCCCAGCGCTCGCCCTCGTCGCCGCCCATCGAGCGACCGGTGTACAGCAGCTCGGACGCCCTGCCCTGTCCGATCACGCGCGGCAGCAGCGCGCACGCGCCCATGTCGCAGCCGGCCAGGCCGACGCGGGTGAACAGGAAGGCAGTCTTGCTGCGCGCGGTGCCCAGGCGCATATCCGACGCCATCGCCAGGATGGCCCCCGCGCCCGCGCACACGCCGTCCACCGCCGCCACGATGGGTTGCGGGCAGGCGCGCATGGCCTTCACCAGGTCGCCCGTCATCCGCGTGAAGGCCAGCAGCGACGGCATGTCCAGGCGGGTGAGCGGACCGATGATGTCGTGCACGTCGCCGCCGGAACAGAAATTGCCGCCGGCGCCCTGCACCACCACCGTGCGGATGTCGTCGGCATACGCCAGCGCGCGGAAGAAATCGCGCAGCTCGGCATACGAGTCGAAGGTAAGCGGATTCTTGCGCTCGGGCCGGTCCAGCGTGACGATGGCGACCGCGTCGCGCACCTGCAGCGAGAAATGCCGGGCCGCGTAGTCGGCCATGGCGGTACGGCCGCCGTGCAGCATCTGTTTTTCCCCATGAACATAGCGCATGGTCGTCATCCCCTGTTCTATTTGCGTTCGGTGGTGGGCAACCGGTCGGTCAGCCCCTGTTTCAATTGCGACAGCAGTTCGATCAGCGTGTCCTTGGAAGCCGCGGGCAGGGTCGAGAACAGCTCGACGATCCATTGCTCGTGCACGGCCGCCATCTTGGCGAAGGCCTTGCGTCCGGAGGGCGTGAGCTTGACCACGAAGGCGCGCCGGTCTTCGGGCGAGGGCTCGCGCACCACCAATTTTTCTTGCTCGAGCTGGTCGGTGATGCCGGTGACGTTGCCGCCGGTCACCATCATGCGCTGCGACAGCTCGCCCATGCGCAATCCCTCGGGATGCCGCTCGAGCTGGGCCATGAGATCGAAGCGCGGCAGGGTGATGTCGAATTCGGCACGCAGCCTGGACCGGATCTCGGTCTCGATGCGCACCGTGCAGGACAGCATGCGCAGCCACAGCACCAGCGACTGGTGGTGGTCCTCGGTCAACCTGGCTTCCAGGTCGAGCACCGGCGCGGGTTCGCGCCCCGCGCCGGTTGCGGTCTCGTCGACGGGCTTGCGAGCCATCTTTACTCCTTCAAGTGACTTCGCCGCCCGCGACCGCGATGGCCTGGCCGTTCATCGCGGCCGAGGCGGGCAGGCACAGCCAGACGGCGGCATTGGCCACTTCGTCGGGCTGCACCAGCCGCTTCTGCGGGTTGAACGCGGCCAGCGCCGCCGTGGCCTCGGCCTGGCTGCGGCCGGTGCGGGCGGATATGTTGGCGATGGCCTCGCGGCCCAGGTCGGTTTCGGTGAAGCCGGGACACACGGCGTTGACCGTGACCCCCTTGGTGGCGACCTCCAGCGCCATCGCGCGCGTCAATCCGACGACGCCATGCTTGGAGGCGCAATAGGCCGCCGTGTAGGTATAGCCGATCAGGCCGGCGGTGCTGGCCACGTTGACGATGCGCCCCCAGCCGGCTTCCAGCATGCCGGGCAGGACCGCGCGCGAACAATAGAAGCTTCCGCTCAGATTGACCGCCAGCATGCGCGCCCACAAGGCATCGTCGGTCTTGCCCACGGACGCCGATTCCGCCTGGCCGGCGTTGTTGACCAGGATGTCGATGCGTCCGGCCGCGCGCACGGCCTCGGCCATGCCCTGCTGGACCGAGGCCGAGTCGGCCACGTCCATCCGCACCCGATGCGCGGCGCCCAGCGGCGCCAGCGCCGCCACCGCGCCATCCAGCGCAGCCAGGTCGCGGCCCGTCAGCGTGACCGCGGCCCCCTGGCGCAACAGCTCGCGGGCGATGGCGAGGCCTATGCCCCGCGCGCCGCCGGTCACCAGCGCATGCTTTCCGTTCAATTGATCCATGAGCTATGTCACCACTCCATCGTATGACTCATGCCCAGACCCAGGGCACCGCGGATCCGGCTTTGCCGGTCCGCCAGTGCCGCCCCCTTGAGGGGGCGCCCGAAGGGCGTAGGGGGTGGTCCCTTCCTTACTCCAACAGGCGCGCGGCGATTTCGCGCGGCGACATGCCCTGGGTCGCGGCGGCCATCTGGCGTTCGCGTTCCAGGTTGCGTTCCAGTTGCAGGCGGCCCGCATAGTATTGCTTGGGCCACGTCACGTCCCATCCCATCTTCGCCGATTCCAGCAGCGTCCACGCCGGATTGGCGAGGTGCGGCCGGGCCAGCGCGCACAGGTCGGCGCGCCCGGCCGCGATGATGCCGTTGACATGGTCGGCCTCGAAAATGGCGCCCACCGCGATGGTCGGGATCCCGGCCTCGTTGCGGACGCGGTCGGCGAACGGCGTCTGGAACATGCGCCCGTATACCGGCTGCTCGCGCTTGCTGACCTGGCCCGACGAACAATCGATCATGTCCGCGCCCGCGGCCTTGAACAGGCGGGCGATCGCTACCGCGTCGTCCGGCGTGATCCCCCCCTCGACCCAATCGTGCGCCGAGATGCGCACGCTCATGGGCTTGTGCGCGGGCCAGACCTCGCGCATCGCGGCGAAGACCTCGAGCGGATAGCGGCAGCGGTTCTCCAGGCTGCCGCCATACTCGTCCGTGCGGCGGTTGGTCAGCGGGGAAATGAAGGTGGACAGCAGGTAGCCGTGGGCGCAGTGCAGCTCCAGCCAGTCGAAGCCGGCCTTCTCGGCCTCGAGGGTGGCCCGTACGAAATCGCCCAGGATGCGCCGCATGTCGTCATGCGTGGCCGCGCGAGCCACCTGCGACACGCCCGGCAGATACTGTTCCTCGGACGCGGCGATGAGCGGCCAGTTGCCGGACTCCAGCGGCATGTCCGTGCCTTCCCAGGCCAGCTTGGTCGACCCCTTGGGGCCGGCGTGCCCGATCTGCACGGCGATCCGGGCATCGGTATGCTCGTGCACGAAATCGACGATGCGCTTCCAGGCCTCGGTATGCTCGGGGCGGTAGAGCCCGGGACACCCCGGCGTGATGCGCGCGTCGGCCGACACGCAGGTCATCTCGGCGACGACCATGGCGGCCCCGCCCATCGCGCGGCTGCCCAGGTGCACCATGTGGAAATCGCCCACCGTGCCGCCCACCGCCGAATACTGGGCCATGGGCGACATGACGATGCGGTTCTTCAGGACCAGGTCGCGCACGCGCAACGGCGTCAGCATGGGGGGAATGGGCTTGCCGCGCGGCTCGGGGGGCTCGGCCAGGCCGGCCGCCGCGAACGCCTTGCGCGCGAACCAGCGCTCGTAGCCTTCCACATAGGACGCGTCGCGCAGCCGCAGGTTCTCGTGCGACAGGCGCTGGCTGCGCGTCAGCATGGAATAGGCGAACTGCTCGGGTTCGAGGTCGACGTAGCGGTCGACGTTCTCGAACCACTCCATGGAATTGCGCGCCGAGCTCTGGATCTTCAGCACCTCGATGGCCCGCACCGCCTCGTAGCCGGCCATGACGCCCTCGAGATCCTGTCCCTGGTAGGTATCGAAGCAGCGCGCCAGCTCGATCGCGTCCTCGAGCGCCAGCTTGGTGCCGGAACCGATGGAGAAATGCGCGGAGTGGGCCGCGTCACCCATCAGCACGACCGGCACGCGCTTGCCGTCGATGTCGTTCCAGTGGACCCAGCTGCCGCAGACGATGCGCGGGAAACGGATCCAGTTCGCCGACCCGCGCAGGTGGGGCGAATTGCTCAGCAGCGGCTGGCCGTCCAGGTACTTGGCGAAGAGTTTTTCGCAGAAGGCGATGGCCTCGGGCTGGCTCATCTTGTCGATGCCGGCGCGCTGCCAGACCTCGTCGGGCGTCTCGATGATGAAGGTCGAGGTATCGCCGTCATACTGGTAGGCATGCGCCTGGAACCAGCCGTGCTCGGTTTCCTCGAACGCGAAGGTGAAGGCCGGGAACAGCTTCTTGGTGCCCAGCCAGACGAAACGGCAGGCGCGGGTCTCGATGTCGGGCTTGAAGACGTCCTCGTAACGCTTGCGGACCTTGCTGTTCAGCCCGTCGCAGGCGATGACCAGGTCGGCCCCGTAGCGGCGGGCGACTTCCTGGTCGTCGTCCACTTCGGTCTCGAACACCAGCTCGACGCCCAGCTCCTGGCAACGGTCCTGCAGGATGTTCAGCAGGCGCTTGCGGCCGATGCCGCAGAAGCCATGGCCGCCCGACGTGATGGTACGTCCCTTGAAATGGACGTCGATGTCGTCCCAATGGTTGAAGGACTGGAGGATGCGGCGCGCGGTGGGCTCGTCGGCCTGCACCAGGTTGCCCAGCGTCTGGTCCGAGAACACCACGCCCCAGCCGAAGGTATCGTAAGGACGGTTGCGCTCGATGACGACGATGCGCGATGATGGATCACGCTTCTTCATCAAGAGCGCGAAATACAGCCCGGCGGGCCCTCCTCCGATGCACGCGATATTCATGAGTCCTCCGCTGGCCGGCTCGACGGCTGGAAAAATGGCGGCGGAACACGCGTATCCGCCTGTCTGGTGGCTATTATTTCATACTTAAAATATTTTTGCGTCAAGCATTTGGCGCCTAGCGCCAGGCGTTGCGCATGCGGCTGGCGATGTCGATCCGGACCGCCGGCTGGGCCGCCGGCGCGGCTGCCGGCATGCCCTGCCTGGCCTTGGGGAGGATCTCGAACAGCGGCAGCATGCGCTCCGGGATGAAGCGGCTGCGCGTGCCATAGACGTGGCGGTCGCCCATTCCGCTCTGCTGGTGCACGTAGAAGCGCTGGGGTACGACCAGTTGCAGGTCTTCCTTGGCGCGGGTCATGGCCACGTACAGCAGCCGCCGCTCTTCTTCGATCTCGTCGGCATCGCCGGTGCTCATGTCCGACGGTATGCAGCCATCGACCACGTTCAGCACGTAGACGGCCTTCCATTCCTGCCCCTTGGCCGAATGGATGGTGGACAGGATGAGATAGTCCTCGTCCAGCAGCGGCTGCCCCGACTGCGCGCTGGTGGCGTCGGGCGGATCCAGCGTCAGTTCGGTCAGGAACTGTTCGCGCGATCCGTAGGTGCCGGCGATGCGTGCCAGCTGCTCCAGGTCGGCCTGGCGCACGACAGCGTCGTCGTACAGCCGCTGCAGATGCGGGCCGTACCACCGCAGCGCGAGGTCCAGGTGCGCGGGCCAGGCCAGGCCGGGGTCGCTGAGCGCCACGAAGGTCTCGGCGAAGGATTTCCAGTCTTCCGCGGCGGCGGCCGGCGGGGAAAAATCGGCCAGCGCCTGCACCGCGGACCCGGCCCCGGCCATGGCATCGAGCAGTCGAGCGGCGTTGGCCGGGCCGATGCCGGGCATGAGCTGCGCCACCCGGAAGCCGGACAGCCGGCCCAGCGGATTGGCCGCCCAGCGCAGCAGGGCCAGCACGTCCTTCACGTGCGCGGCTTCGAGGAATTTCAGGCCGCCGAACTTGACGAAGGGGATGTTGCGGCGGGTGAGTTCGAGTTCCAGCCCGGCGCTGTGGCTGGCCGAGCGGAACAGCACCGCCTGCGACATCAGCCGCACGCCGGTCTCGCGCCGCGCCAGGATCTGGTCCGCCACCCATCGCGCCTGCCCCGGCTCGTCGCTGACGTAGACCAGTTGCGGCCGCTGCGACGAGGCGCGGTCGGTCCAGAGCTGCTTGGCGTGGCGCTCGGGCGCCGCGGCGATGACCGCGTTGGAGGCATCCAGGATGGGCTGGGTCGAACGGTAGTTGCGGTCCAGCGTGACGACGTGCGCGGGGCGCGAGAACTGCGAGGGGAAATCCAGGATGTTGCGCACGGTGGCGGCGCGGAACGAATAGATGGACTGGGCGTCGTCCCCCACCACCGTCAGGCCGCGGCCGTCCGGCTTCATGGCCAGCAGGATCTCCGCCTGCAGGCGGTTGGTGTCCTGGTATTCGTCGACCAGCACGTGGTCGAAGGTCGCGCCCAGCTCGGCGGCGATGGCGGGCTCCTTCGTCATCTCGGCCCAATAAAGCAGCAGGTCGTCGTAGTCCAGCACGTGCTGGTCCTGCTTGGCCTGCACGTAGGCGCCGAATAGCGTCTTCAGTTGCTCCTCCCATTGGGCGCACCAGGGAAAGTGCCGGGCCAGCACGCCGTGCAGCGGCGCCTGGCTGTTGACCGCGCGCGAATAGATGGCCAGGCAGGTGCCCTTCAGGGGAAAGCGGGACTTGGTACCCGAGAACCCCAGCTCGTGCCGCGCGAAGCCCATCAGGTCCTCGGCGTCGCCGCGGTCGTGGATGGTGAAGGCGTCGGACAGGCCGATGCGCGAGGCGTAGTCGCGCAGCAGCCGCGCGCCCACGGCGTGGAAGGTGCCGGCCCAGGGCAGCGACGGCGGCTGCCCGCCCATGCCCAGCACGGCCTGCATCACGCGGCCCGCGCGGCGCTCCATTTCGATGGCGGCGCGGCGCGAGAACGTCAGCAGCAGGATCCGGTGCGGATCGGCCCCCTTCAGGACCAGGTTGGCCACCCGGTGGGCCAGCGTGCTGGTCTTGCCCGAGCCTGCGCCGGCGATGACCAGCAGCGGTCCGCAACGGTCGGCGTCGGCGCCCGTGCCGTACTCGACGGCCTCGCGCTGGCGGGGGTTCAGGTCGGCCCAGGGATCGTGGGCCGGCGTGTCGGGGACATGTGACATGGGACGCAGGAAAACTGTATATTCATCCAGTATAAACGCCCCTCCCCTCCTTCGGATTTCCCGCCATGGCCGTGCGTGTCGGCACTTCGTCCTGGACCGATCCCACCCTGCTGGCCTGCGGCCGCTTCTATCCCGCCTCCGCCCGCACGGCCGAGGACCGGCTGCGCTTCTATGCCTCGCGCTTCCCCCTGGTCGAGGTGGACAGCAGCTACTACCGCCTGCCCGCCGCGCGCACGGCGTATCTGTGGACCCGGCGCACGCCGCCGGACTTCGTCTTCCACCTGAAGGCCTTCCGGCTGTTCACCGGACACCTGACCCCGGTCGCGGCGCTGCCGGCCGACATCGCCGCCGAACTCCCGTCCGGTGCCCGCGTCGTCGACCATGCCACCCTGCCGGGCGAATTGCGCGACGAATTGTGGAGCCGCTTCCTGCAAGGCCTGGAGCCGCTGCGCCAGAGCGGCCAGCTGGCGGCGGTCCATTTCCAGTACGCGCCCCGGGTGCGCAACAACGCCGCCGGCCGCGCCCTGGTCCGCGATTGCGCGCGCCGCATGGAGGACCAGGTGCACGCGGTGGAATTCCGCCATCGCGGCTGGCTGGACCCGGCGGGCCGGCCCGGCACGCTGGCATTGCTGCGCGAACTGGGCGCGGCCCACACCGTGGTCGACAGCCCGGACCAGTACGTGAACAGCGTACCCGCCGTCTGGGCCGCCACGCGCCCCGACCTGGCGGTGGTGCGCCTGCACGGGCGCAACAGCCAGGCCTGGAACCGCCGGCGCCTTGCCGCCTCGTCGGGCCGCTTCGTCTACGAATACACGCCCGAGGAACTGGAGCGCATCGCCGAGCTGGTGCGTCGGCTCACCAAGGCCGCGGCCAACGTCCACGTGCTGTTCAACACCAACTTCGAGGACCAGGGCGTGCGCAACGCGGCGGCATTCGACGATACCCTGCGGCGGCGGCCGCGTCAGACCGCGTAGCTGCTGCGGCGCACCTGCGCCACCATTTCCACCAGCCTGGGCGCCAGCCCTTCCTCCACGCTTTGCCGCGAGGCGCGAAAGCGCGGAATGACCGCGTTGAACACGATCAGCTCGCCGTCGCGCAGCCGGCCCATGGGCACGCCCACCGCATAGTGGTCGGGGTGCTGCTCGCCGTAGACGCTGCAAAACCCCTTCTTGGCGAAGGCCTCGACCGAGCGCGCCGCATGATCCTGGTGCTCGGCCCACATGCGCGGCGTCTTGACCCGGATCTCGTTCAGCAGCTTCTGCCGTTCGACCGGCTCGCACCCCGAGATGAAGGCATGGCCGATGGCGGTCGAGACGATGGGAAAGCGCAGGCCGATGTCCGAGAGCTGCGGCGCGAAAGAACTCGTGATGCGGCTCGTCTCCACATAGACGATGCTGAGTCGGTCGCGTATGCCCATCGACACCGAGCAGTTCATCGACTCGGCCAGCACGTTCATCAGCGGGCGGGCCAACTGGCGCAAGGTGATCGAGGCCAGCAGCGGGTAGCCCAGCGACACCACGCCCGGCGCCAGGCGGTACTTGCCCGACAGCGTGTCGGGCCGCAGGTAGCCCAGCTTCACCAGGGTGTAGGTGAAGCGCGAGATGGTCGGCGGCGACAGGCCGGTGCGCCGCGCCAGCTCCTTGTTGCCCAGCGCCGGCTCGAGCGGCGTGAAGCAGCGCAGGATCTGCATCCCCCTGGCCAGGGTGGAGGCGAACAGCCGGTCGCCCTCGTGCGCCTCGTAGGCGTCGAACTCGATGTCGCTGGGCTCCTCGTCGATCTGGTAGGGATTGCGCGGCATGGCGTTCCAGGGCGTATTCGGCATTGCAGAATGCTATTCAAAATATCCGAACTTCCCTACCAGCGATTTCCCGCACGGCACGACACTTCCTGCACGAACACCAAGGAGACGGCCACATCATGCTGAGCGCGGAAGACAACGAACTGATCACCCGTTCCGGTCCCGGCACCCCCGCCGGCCGCCTGTTGCGCCAGTTCTGGGTGCCGGTCCTGCTGTCCGAGGAACTGCCGGAGCCGGACTGTCCGCCCAAGCGCATCAAGGTATTGGGCGAGGACTTGCTGGCCTTTCGCGACAGCAGCGGACGCGTCGGCGTGGTCGATCCGGTCTGTCCGCACCGCGGCGCCAATCTCTACTACGGCCGCAACGAACACGCGGGGCTGCGCTGCGTGTTCCATGGCTGGAAGTTCGACGTGGACGGACGCTGCCTGGACATGCCCACCATGCCGGCCGATTCGCCCTACCGCGATCGCATCCGCCTGAAGGCCTATCCCGCGCGGGAGTGGGGCGAATGCGTCTGGGCCTACATGGGGCCGGCCGCCGAACCGCCCCCGCTGCCGAAGCTGGCCTTCGCGCTGGTGCCGCCCTCGCACCGCTACGTCAGCAAGAAGTGGCAGGACTGCAACTGGCTGCAATGCGTCGAGGGCGCGCTGGACACGACCCATTTCTCGTTCCTGCACATGCTGTTGGGTACGGAAGAAGCCGGGACGGCCGAAGCGGTGATGGAACGGATCAAGCACGCCGCGCTGGGCGCGCAGGCCGTGCGCAACGACCGCTTCAAATGGGTGCGCGACGATCCCATGCCGGCCTTCTCGGTGGACGAGTTCCCCGCCGGCCTGGTGGTGGGCGGGGCGCGCAAGGCCGACGGCGACGATCTGTACTGGCGCATCGCCCACTACCTGGTCCCCAACCATGCGCTGGCGCCCAGCGCGTTTCCCGGCGAGAACTACCATGGGCAGACCTTCGTGCCCGTGAACGACACCTCGTGCTGGATCTACACCTACACCTGGAACCCGGACCGGCCGCTGACCGAGGAAGAGCGGGAGGCGGCGCGTCAGGGACACACCATCCACGCCCAGGTGGACGAGCACTACGTGCCCTACCGGAACCTGCGCAACGACTACCTGATCGATCGCGAGGACCAGAAGCACAACAGCTTCACCGGCATCCAGGGCGTGTCCGAGCAGGACGCCGCCATCCAGGACAGCCAAGGACCGATCGCCGACCGCACGCGGGAACACCTCGGTCCCACCGACCTGGGCATCGTGCGCATGCGCCGCCTGCTGCTGGGCCTGATCCGCGACGAGATGGCGGGCAGGACGCCCCAGGCGCTGTCCCACCCGGACGAGTACGCCGTGTTGTCCGGCGGCTGGGTCGCGCACAAATCCAAGGCGCTGGGCGAAGTCATGACCGAGCGCTTCGGCAACCCCCACGGCTACGTCGGGCAGGAGCGATGACCCGCTGATTTCCCTCAAGCGTGAAGCGGCGCGGACACAGCGCCGCCATACCGGAGACGATGATGAGACTACTCAAGCTGCTCGCGGCAACGAGCGCAGTGCTGTCCTGCGCTCTGGCAACACCGGGCGCGCACGCCCAGAACTACCCGGTCAAACCCATCAAGCTGGTGGTGCCCTACCCGCCCAGCGGCATCGGCGATACCGCCGCGCGCGACATCGCGCTGAATCTCGCGCAGCGCCTGGGGCAGCCGGTCATCGTCGAGAACAAGCCAGGCGCCAGCCAGATGATAGGCGCGGAGTTCGTGGCCAAGTCGCCGCCCGACGGCTACACGCTGTTCCTGGGCAGCCTGTCCAGCCTCGTGCTGAACATCGCGGCCCAGAAGAACCTGCCCTACGATCCCTTCAAGGATTTCGCGCCGGTATCGCTGGCTTTCACCACCCCGCTGTACCTGGTGGTCAATCCTTCCCTGCCGGTGAAGTCGGTGGCCGACCTCATCGCCTATGCCCGCGGCAATCCCGGCAAGCTGAGCTTCGGTTCGATAGGCGCGGGCAGCTCGCTGCACCTGACCGCGGAAATGTTCAAGTCCATGACCGGCACGGACATGGTCCACATTCCGTACAAGGGCAGCATGCCGGCGCTGAGCGACCTCGTCGGCGGCCAGATCCAGCTGGTGTTCGACGTCGGCACCTCGGCCCTGCCCCTGGTGCACGGCGGACGGCTGCGGGTGCTGGGCGTCACCAGCAAGACGCGCGCCAGCGGCACGCCCGACATCCCGCCCATCGCCGACACCGTGCCCGGCTTCGACGCCTCGTTCTGGTTCGGCATCGTCGCGCCGGCCGGCGTCCCCCAACCCATCGTCGACAAACTGTCGACCGAGCTGCGCGCCATCCTGCGCCAACCCGCGCTGCGCGAGAAATTCCGCAGCAGCGGCGTCGAGCTGACCGGCAGCACCCCTGCCGAGATGATGGCGCAAATGAAGGCCGACCTGCCGATCTGGCAGGAGGTCCAACGCAAGGCAGGCATTTCACCGGAGTAAGACATGACTTCATCCCCCGTGCAAAACCGCTTCAAGCGCCTGATCCAGTCCGGGCACCCCCAGTATGGACTGTTCTGTGTCTCCAACGCCTTGCAGACCGTGGAGGCGCTGGCGGACAGCGGTTTCGACTTCATCATGTTCGACCTGGAGCATTCGCCCCAGAGCATGCCCCACCTGCATGCCCAGTTCGCGGCGCTGGCGGCTGGCCACACGGCGGCCACGGTACGCGTCCCCATCCTGGAGCCCGCCTCGTTCAAGCAATACCTGGACCTGGGCGCGCAGGCGCTGATGGTGCCCAACATCTCGAACGCCGACGAAGCCCGCGCGGCCGTGCGCTACACCCGCTACCCGCCGGCGGGCGGCGTGCGCGGCCTGGGCGGCACCATGCGCGCCACGCGCTATGGCCGGGACAAGGAATACTACGCGCGCGCCGCGCAGGAGACCTGCCTGCTGGCGCAGATCGAGACGCGCGAGGCCATGGCCAACCTGGACGCGATCTGCCGCGTGGAAGGCGTGGACATGGTGTTCTTCGGGCCGACCGACCTGTCGGCCGACATGGGGCACATGGGGCAGCCCAACCATCCCGAGGTGGTCGAAGCCATCGAGCAAGGGATACGGCGCGCGGTGGCCCTGGGCATGCCGGCCGGCGTGCTGGCGGGATCCCCGGAATGCGAACGCTACGTCGCGGCAGGCGCCACGGTGGTCATCGTCGGCTCTGACCTGTCGCTGCTGGTGCGCACGGCCGACGCCCTGGCCGCCAAGCACGTGCAGGCCGCCCGATGAGCCTCCAGGCGACATCCGGCGACGGGCCGTTCGCGCGCGAACTCGCGGCCCTGGACACCATGCTGCGCATCCGCCTGCTCGAGGAAAAGATCACCGAGCTGCGCAAGGCGCAATCCATCCAGGGCTCGGTCCACCTGTGCATCGGCCAGGAAGCCATCTACGCGGGCTCGTGCCAGGCGCTGCGGGCGGACGACCCGGTGTTCTCCACCTATCGCGGCCACGGGTGGGCGCTGGCGCGCGGCGTGCCGGCGCAAGGGATACTGGCCGAGCTGCTGGGCCGCGAAACCGGCGTATGCCGGGGGCGCGGCGGATCGGCCATGTTCAGCGCCGCCGACCACGGTTTCTACGGCGAGAACTCCATCGTCGGCGCCGGTGCCCCGATCGCCTGCGGCGCCGCGCTGGCCTCGGCGCTGCGCGGCGAGGAACGCGTGGCACTGACCGCGTTCGGCGACGGCGCCATGAATCAGGGCGCCATCCACGAGGCGATGAACTTCGCCGCCTACCGCAACCTGCCGGTGCTGTTCATCTGCGAGAACAACACCTATGCGGAACTGACGCCGGTGGCCGAGACCGTGCGCGATGCCGAACTGCACAAGCGGGCCGCCGCCTACGGCATGCCCGGGGAACGGGTGGACGGCAACGACGTGGCCGCGGTGCGCGACTGCGTGGCCCATCACGCGGCGCGCGCCCGCGCGGGGCAAGGCCCGGCGCTGATCGAGATGATGACCCAGCGGCTGGTCGGCCACTACTACGGCGACCTGCAGGGCTACCGGCCGCGCGGCGAACTGGCCGAGGCCCGGCAGCGCGAACCCATCGCGCGCCTGCGGCAGCGCCTTGCGGCGGACGGCGTGGCGGCCGATGCCCTGGCCGCGCTGGAAGCGGCCGCCGCGGCCGACATCGCACGCGCGGCCGACGCGGCGCTGGCCGCGCCCCTGGCCGATCCCGCCACCGTCATGGAGCACCTGTATGCCTGAAGCTTCTTGTTCCACGGGAGTCGCCCAGCTCAGTTTCGGCAAGGCGGTGAACGCCGCGCTGGCCCGCGCGCTGGAGGAGATGCCCGAGGTGGTCGTGTATGGCGAGGACGTCGGCAAGCCCGGCGGCGTCTTCGGCGTGACCAAGGACCTGCAGCGACAGGCCGGCGCCGCGCGCGTGTTCGATACCCCCATCAGCGAGACCGCCATGCTGGGCGTGGCGGTGGGCGCGGCCATGAGCGGCCTGCGGCCCGTGGTCGAGATCATGTGGATAGATTTCAGCCTGGTCGCCATGGACCAGCTCGTGAACCAGGCCGCCAACGTGCGCTACGTCTCGGCCGGCCGGCTGGCCGCGCCGCTGACCGTGCGCACCCAGCAGGGCGCCACGCCCGGTTCGTGCGCCCAGCACTCGCAGAACCTGGAAGCGCTGTACGCCCACATACCGGGGCTGCGCGTGGGCATTCCGGCCACCGCGCAGGATGCCTACGACATGCTGCTGGCCGCCATCCGCTGCGACGACCCGACCCTGGTCATAGAGAGCCGCGCCATATACCACGGCGACCCGCAGCCCGTCAGCCTGGGAGGGCCCATCGAGGATGCCCGGGGAGCCCGCGTGGCACGGCCCGGCCGCGACCTCACCCTGGTGGCCTGGGGCGCCATACTGTTCCCGGCGCTGGAGGCTGCCGCGCAATTGGCGCGCGAAGGCATCGAGGCCGAAGTGATCAACGCACGCTGGATCGCCCCTTTCGACTGGCCCGCCCTGCTGGCCAGCGCCGGCCGTACCGGCCGCCTGCTGGTCGTGCACGAGGCCAACGTGACCGGCGGCTTCGGCGCCGAGATCGCGGCCCGCGTGCAGGACGAGCTGTTCGGCTGCCTGCACGCGCCCGTGCGGCGCCTGGGCGTGGCCGACTGCCGCATCCCCGCGGCGCCGCACCTGCAGGCCGCGCTCATCCCCGACGCCGGCCGCATCGCCCAGGCCGCGCGCGAACTCGTGGGCGGACAGCGGAACAGGAGGACCCGGCCATGAGCACGCTGCGCTACATCGACCACGGCAAAGGCGGACCGCCCGGCGTCCTGCGCATGGCCGAAGGCACCGTGCCCGCCCCCGGTCCGGGCGAGGTACTGATCGAAGTGGCCTTCGCCGGCGTCAACCGGCCCGATTGCGCCCAGCGCGTCGGCCGCTATCCGCCGCCTCCGGGCGCCTCGCCCATCCTGGGCCTGGAAGTCTCGGGCCGCGTCGCCGCCGTCGGCCCCGGCGTCGAACGGTGGCGCGCGGGCGACATGGTCTGCGCCTTGACGCCGGGCGGCGGCTACGCCAGCCATTGCCTCGCCCCGGCCGAACACTGCCTGCCGGTGCCGGCCGGCTTCTCGCTGGAACAGGCCGCGGCCCTGCCCGAAACCTGCTTCACCGTCTGGGACAACCTGTTTTCGCGGGCACGCCTGCAGCCCGGCGAGAACCTGCTGGTCCACGGCGGTTCGAGCGGCATAGGCGTTACCGCGATCCAGATGGCCAAGGCCCTCGGCGCCCGTGTGCTGGCCACCGTGGGCACGCCGGAGAAGGCCGCCTTCTGCCGGATGCTGGGCGCCGACCTGGCGATCGACTACCGGAACGAGGACTTCGTACGACAGGCGCTGGCCTTCACCCAGGAACGCGGCGTCGACGTCGTGCTGAACATGGTGGGCGGCCCCTATGTCGCCCGCGACCTCGAGGCCCTGGCGCTGGACGGCCGCATCGCGCTGATCGCCTTCATGGGCGGTCCCGAGGCGATGCTGCCCATCCCCGCCCTGCTGCGCAAGCGCGCCACGTTGACCGGCTCCACGCTGCGGCCCCGCTCGGTCGCCCTGAAGGCCGCGATCGCCCGCGAGCTGGAACGCCATTGGTGGCCCCGGCTGGCGGCCGGACAAGGCACGCCCGCCATCGACAGCGTCATTCCATGGACCGACGCGGCGCGTGCGCACGAACGCATGGAAAGCAGCGCCCACACCGGCAAGATCGTGCTCGCGGTGAACTGATGCCCACCCAACCTTCCAAGGACCCGACCGCCATGGCGACCTCCGAACTCGAGACCGCGTGGGCGTGCAGCCGCGTGGTGCACGACTTCTTCCACCACTACGACCACTGGCGCTATGGGCGCATGCTGGACCTGTATACGCCCGATGGCGTCTGGCACCGCGCCGGCGCCGCGCTGCGCGGCCATGCCCGCATCCTGGAGGAACTGGAACGCCGCCCGCGCAACCAGCGGGTCGCCCACGTCGTGACCAACCTGCGCGTGGAGCCGGCCACGGCCTCGACGGCCAGTGCGACCTACTACCTGACGGTGTATCGCCACGCGGGCGAGATCGCGGACGACGCGGCGGCGCCCATGGCCGGCCCCGCCATGCTGCTGGCCGGCACGGCCGGACTCGTGCACACCGCGCAAGGATGGAAATTCGACAGCCAGACGCTCACGCGCCGGTTCGAGGCCGGCCCGGCGCGCTGAACGCCGGACCGGGCCCTAGCGCACGGCCTCGCGCACCCGGCGCACCTCAGGCAGACTGACGGCGCTGGCCTGGTTGCCCCAGCTCTGCCGGATGAACGACACCACGGCCGCCACGTCCTGGTCGCCCAGCAACTGGCCGAACGGCGGCATGCCGTGCGGCTGCGGATTGCCCGCCGTGGCCGGCGCGAAACCGCCCGACAGCACCATGTGCACCGCATTGTCCGACGACGCGGCCACCACCGAGATATTGCCCGCCAGCGGCGGCCAGGCGGGCGGGCGCCCCTTGCCATCGGCGCCGTGGCACTGGGCACAGTGCTGTTCGTACAGCTTGCCGCCGATCTCCATCAACGCCGGCGCCGCGGCCGCGGACACCGAGGCCGTATCGGTGCCGACCGCCGGCAGCGACTTCAGATAGACCGCCATCGCATCCAGGTCGGCGTCGTTCGCATACTGGAACCCTTGATGGACCGCCTCGGCCATCGGCCCCGCCGCGTGCGAACGTGGCGAAATGCCCGTCTTGAGCAGATCGACGACGTCCTGCCGGGTCCAGTCTCCCAGGCCGGTCACGCGGTCGCCCGTCAGCGGCGGCGCATACCAGGATTGCCCGCCGATCAGCGAACCGGCCAGCCCGGCATCCAGCGCCATCGCGCCCAGGCGATTGCGCGGCGTGTGGCACTCCGCGCAATGGGCCAGGCCCTGGACCAGATAGCGTCCGCGCAGCCAGGCCTCGGACGGCTCCGCCGGTGCCGGCTCGTCCGACGTCGGCCGGAAATAGAAGGCCCGCCACACCGCCACCAGCCAGCGCTGGTCATAGGGGAACTCTAGCTCGTGCGGCCGGTTCACCCGCGCCGCCGGCGGCAGCGAACGCAGATAGGCGAACAACGCGTCCGCGTCCGTGCGCGAGACGTGGCGATAGCTGGGATACGGAAAGGCCGGATACAGCAGGCTGCCATCCGGCGCCTTGCCCTGGTGCAACGCGCGCCAGAAATCATCGGCGCTCCACCTGCCCAGTCCGTGCTCCGGATCGGGCGTCAGGTTCGGGCCATAGAACGTGCCGAACGGCGTCGCCAGCGCACGGCCGCCGGCGAAGGCCTCGCCGCCGGGCGCGGTGTGGCACCCCACGCAATTGCCCAGGCGAGCCAGATAACGCCCGCGCTCGATCTGCTGCCCGCCATCCTCCGCGGCCATGGTCCGCGCAGGCGTGTCGTACTCCCGATGCCCCATCCAGAACACCGTCCCCACCGCCACGACGGCCACCGCCAGCACACCCAGCAGGAATCCGCGCTTGTTCATGGCCGGCTCCCCACATGCACCTGGCTGCCGCACTCCATCGGCATCGGCTCGGGCAGGCTGGCGGCCGGCACCACTTCGCGCACCGGTTGCGAAGACAGCCATCCCGCCACCGCGCTGACGTCCTCGGGCGTCAGGCGACGCGCGATGTCTGCCATGCAATCGGGCGCGATCGCCTTGCGCAGGCCGTTGGTCCACGCGCCGAACTGCGAGCTCAGGTAGTCATGCGGCAGGCCCAGCAGCGCCGGCACCGCCGGCAACACACCGGACAGCGCCTGCCCATGGCAGGACACGCATGCGGGCACCCCGCGCGCACGATCGCCTTCCATCACGAGCTGCCGGCCATGCTCCAGCGTGGCGGCGGGCAGGCGCGATGGCTTGGGATCGGGATAAGGAGGATGCTGGTCCGAGAACCACACCGCGATCTGCTTCAGGTACTCGTCCGACATGTTCTCGAGCAAATGCTGCATGGGCCGGTACTGACGCTGGCCGGCGCGGAAATAGACGAGCTGGTTGTACAGGTAGTCGGCCGGCTTGCCGGCGATACGGGGGTAGTAGCCATCTGGCCCGGCGCGGCCCTGCTCGCCATGACAGGCCGTACAGGCCGCCATGCGTCCCGCCATGGTGCCCGGCTCGAGCTTCTCGGGCTGCTGGGCCGACAACGACGCCGACAGGGCCATCGCGGCAAGTCCCCCCAGGATTTTGTATTTGTAGTTGACGAATGGCATGGGTCAGTGGGGCAACGGCGTGAAACCGCGCCCCTGGGCAGCGTTTCGACACAGCCAGTGTACCCGGGGTTGGTGGAGAAACGCGGGGGGATGGGACGCGACCGATCGTCGCATGGGGACTTGCTCGGCATGGCGGCGGTCACGTGAAACTGGACCAAGATGTCCTTTGCCACGTTGTCGGCCATGTTCATCGTGGTTAATGATGCGCCGTCAGCTCGGCGGGTGACCTCGTCAAGCGCACTTGGACAGATCACGCATAAAACTTATAATTAACTTATAATACTAATGAATTCGATCGTCTGGACCCTGAAGGCCGCCAAGCAATTGCGCAAGATCAATCGGCCTCATCAGGCATCGATTCGTGATGGCATTTCCGCGCTGTCGGCAATGCCGGATTGTCAGAACATCAAGTCCCTGGTCAACCAACAGTATGGTTACCGCCTTCGAGTCGGGAACTACCGGATCTTCTTCGATTGGGACGGGGAGATCAGAATCATCGAAATCCAGGAGATAAAAAAGCGCGATGAACGCACGTATTAATATCCAGGTCATCAACGGCGCGGACGGCAAACCCGCCTTCGTGGTGATCCCTTACGGCGAATACATGGCGCAGCGCAACGTCGGCAAGGATTTGATTCCTCACGACGTAATCAGCCGAACCGTGGACGGCGCCACACCCGTTCGCGCGTGGCGCGAGCATCTCGGCTTTACGCAAGCTGAAGTGGCCGAGCGTCTGGGCATCAGCCAGTCCGCCTACGCTCAACAGGAAAGCAGCGAGCGTCTGCGCAAATCGACTCGGGAAAAAATTGCGGCAGCGCTGGGCATCAGCCCGGAACAGCTCAATTTCTAGCTATATATCGCACCCCCTACTTCGCCTGCTCCAACCCCCGATAGCTGTTGATGGTCGTCAAGGCCTGCGTGCGCGCCAGATTTTCGGTTTCGACCAGATCCTGCCATCTCGTCCAGCTGTGCGGATCAAGGATGTCGTTGTTTCCGAAATAGTCGTGGACTGCGACATGGGCCTCGTCCCAGACTCGCATCGCATCTTGAACGTCGTTGATAGTCAGCATGTCGGCCTCCTGGAAGGAGGAGACGGGGCAGCAACTGTCGTTCCTGGAAGAAAGCCAGGCCAGCCAGCCTCAACGAAAAAGCCACCCCTCGGGATGGCTTTGCTGTCTCTGGGCGCAACTCGGCCCGGATGCGCACGCACTGATGTCAGCCGATACCGCACGGCACGCCTGCGCGAGATTGATGCCATCCAAGCAGGCGGCGCCCCCAAATCTCCCAGGCAAAGAAAAACGGCTTGAGAGTCGTGGACCTCAAGCCGTTTAAATCCCTGATTTAACAGGGTAATTCTGGCGCGCCCGGCAGGATTCGAACCCACGACCCCTTGGTTCGTAGCCAAGTACTCTATCCAACTGAGCTACGGGCGCTGCAAAGAAATGAAATTATAGCGACACTTTTTTCGGCTTGCAAATCGAGGGCTGAAAAACCTGCAAACCCCGCATCAACCCCGGCCAGACGCCCGGCTTCGCCCCGCTCTGCCAGCCTGCTCCGCCCTGCCCCGTGACGTCTGCGAGACGTCGAAATGCGCGCCCGGCAGGCGCTGCACCAGCATGTCCAGGAAGGACCGGGCCGCGGTGGTCAGGGTCCTGCCCCCCGGATAGACGGCAAAGATGTTGACCGGCGGTGGCAGCCAGTCCTCCAGGACTCGCACCAGCCGGCCCCGGCGCAGTTCCTCCGCGCACAGGTCCAGGGGCAGTGCCGCGATGCCCAGGCCCTGGCGCGCCGCCTGCAACAGCGCCGACAGGTGGTAGGTGGTGAAGCGCGGTTCGAAGCGCACGACGCTGGTTTCGCGGCCGCGCCGAAGCCGCCATAGCCACTCGGTGGCCTTGCGCCCGAAGCCCAGGCAGGGCATGGCGGCCAGGCCGGACGGGTCCGCCAAGGTGTCCAGGCCGGGCAGGTCCGGGCTGGCCATCAGGGCGAAGGGGCTGGTGATCAGTTTGCGCGCGACGATGTCGGCGTCGGGCAGCGCTTCGAACGCGGGATAGATGACGAGGTCGGCCGAAACGAAGCGCGGATCGAAAATGAGCGCGCTGGCCTCGAAATGGAGCCGTACGTGGGGGTGAGCCAGCGCGAATTCGGTGGCCAGTCCTTCGACCGCGATCTCGCTCAGGTAGGGCGGCGCGATGACGTGCAGGGATCCGGTGGGCACGGCTTGCAGGCGTTCGGCCAGTGCCAGCAGCCTGTCGGCCTCGGCTGCCACCCGTGCGCATTGCCGGTAGCACTCCTGTCCGAAGCTGGTCAGCACGAACTGCCTGGGGCCACGGTGGAAGAGCGGCGCGCCCAGGCGGCGCTCCAGGTCGGCCAGCCTGCGCGCCAGCGTGGACTTGGCCACGCCCATCTGCCGTCCGGCGGGCGACAGGCCGCCATGGTCGACCACCATCTTGAACACGTACATGTCGTCCAGGCCGCGCATGGATTCGTTCCTTTTCCAGTACGTTGACGTTCCAATAACAGAACGAACTCGAGCAGTTTGCGATGCTACGCTTCCTTCACCACAAAGGGGAGCCATGCCATGAACCCGAACGATCCAAGCGTCGTGGACATGCCCTACGGTCGCCTGCTGGGCGCCCGCGAGGGCAAGGTGGTCCGTTTCCTGGGCGTGCCCTACGCCCTGCCCCCCACCGGCGGCCACCGCTTCGCGCCGCCCCGGCCACTGGCCGAAGGCGATGGCCGGTTCGACGCGACGGCGCCCGCGGCCATCCCGCCGCAGTTGCCGTCGAGGCTGGCCAAGGTCATGGGCGACTATCCCGCCCGGCAGGACGAGGACTGCCTGCACCTGGACATCTGGGTACCTATCGACCGCCCATCCCGCGCGCCGGTGTTCGTGTTCCTGCACGGCGGCGCCTTCATGACGGGCGGCGGTTCGCTGCCCTGCTACGACGGCGCCGTGCTGGCCGAGCGCACCGGCATGATCGTGGTCAACGTGACCTATCGCCTGGGCGTGCTGGGCTTCTTGCCCATTCCCGGGATCGCACCCGCCAACCTGGGGCTGCGCGACCAGATGGCCGCGCTGTCGTGGATACGGCGCGCCATCGGCGCGTTCGGCGGCGATCCTGCCAACGTCACGGTGGCGGGACAGTCGGCGGGCGCGTACTCGATCGCTGCGCTGCAGACCCGCGCGGACGGCCCCGAGTGGTTCGACCGCGCCATCATGATGAGCACGCCGCTGGGCGTGGCCTTGCAGGCGCCGGCGCAGAAGCGCGAAGTGGCGGACATGTTCACCCGCGCCGCGAGAATCGAGACCGCAACGCCGGACAACCTGTCGCGGCTGCCGGTGGACGCCATCCTGAAAGCCCAGTTGCAGGTACTGCGGCAGACCGTCCCGGCCAGCCCCGGGGAGGTCACGCCGCCATTCATGCCGACTGTCGACGGCGATGTCATCGCCGCTCCACCGCTGGCAGCCGCCGGGGCCGGCGCCTGGTGCGACACCATCATCGGCTACACGCGCGAAGAAAATGCCGCGTTCTATGTGGGCGACGCCGTCATGGGCGGCCTGCCGGCGGACACGGTGCGCGAGGTATATCACGCCCACTACGGGCAGGCAGGTGGCGAGCGGTATGAGCAGGCGCGCGCCAGCCGGGCGCCGGGCACGCCTCTCGCGGCGCTGACGGACCTGCGGTCACGCCTGGATTTCATCGAGCCTACGCTGGCGTATGCCCGCGCGTTGGCCGCCAAGGGCCGCGCGCCTTTCGTCTATCAGTTCGACTGGCAGTCGCCTACACCGGGCATCGGCGCGTGCCATTGCATCGATCTGCCCTTCCTGTTCGGCAACCTGGCCACCTGGCGGGACGCGCCCATGGTGGCTGGTGCCGACTCCGCCGAGCTTGCCGACCTCAGCCACGGTTTCCAGGACATCTGCGCCGCGTTTGCCCGCACCGGCGATCCCAATCGCGCGACGTTGCCGCCGTGGCCCAGCCATGGACAGGATGGCGCCGTTCTGCATATCGACCGCCTCATCCAGGCCCGGCACGCGCCGCGTTGAATCCCTTCTTCGCAAGGACCACCATGGACACTTCCTCCGCATCGGCCGCCACGTCCGGCGACGCTCCGCGTTCGCGCCTTGCCCGCATCGGTATCGTGGCGATCTGTTTCCTGGTCGTGCTGCTGGACGGCCTGGACACCACATCCATCGCCTTCGTCGCGCCGGCATTGGCGCGTGAATGGGGCCTGCCGCCCGCGGCGTTCACGCCGGCCTTCGTCGCCACCAGCGTGGGCGCCGTCGTGGGCTATGTGGCATGCGGTCCACTGGCCGGCCGCTGGGGACAACGCACGGTGGGCGGCCTGAGTGTCGCGATATTCGGCCTGGGCACGCTGCTGTCCGCCTGGTCGCCGGATGTTCCCGTGCTGGCGGCCCTGCGCTTCGTCGCGGCCGTGGGTCTGGGTGGCGCGCTGCCCGTGGCGGTGTCGGCTGCCGCCGGCGCGACGCCGGCCCGCTACAAGGAAACGGCGGCGATGCTGGTGGCGGCGGGACTGTCGGCGGGAGCCGTCATCGGCGGCATGGCCGGCGTGCCCTTGATGCGGCAGTACGGTTGGCACTCGGTGTTCTTGATAGGCGGCATCCTTCCGCTGGTGCTGCTGCCCTTATTCCTGAAGGTCCTTCCCGGCCGCGGCCCGGCAACCCGTGCCTCCCGGCCGGCCCAGGGCGGCAGCGTGGCGGCGCTGTTCGACCGCCGGTGGCGGCTGCGCACCTGGCTGCTCTGGCTGTTCGCCTTCCTGATCTTCCTGGACGCCTATGCTCTGACCTTCTGGATACCCACGCTGCTGGCCGAGTTCGGCTTCGGTCGCGCGCAGGCGCCGGCCGCGACGGCCGCCTTCGGCATGGGCGGCCTGCTGGGCAGCCTGGCGATGATGGCGCTGGTGGCGAAGCTGGGCGTCAAGCGGCTCCTGGCGATCACGACCTTGATCGCGATCGCTTCGATACTGGTCGTGAACCAGGTCGCGCTGGCGCCTGGGCAGGTGCTGGCCGTGATCGGCGGCATGGGCGCCGGCCTGATCACCGGGTGCGTGGGACAAAGCGCCCTGGCAGTGTCCTACTATCCGCCGGAACTCCGTACCACCGGCGTGGGCTGGGCCGCGGCCTCGGGCCGCATAGGTTCCATCGTCGGACCGGCGCTGGGTGGCCTGATGCTGGCGCTGAACTGGAGCCCCCGGGACATCGTGCTGACCGCGGTCGCGCCAGCGGCGGCCGCGCTGGCGGTGCTGGCCGTGCTGGCCTGGGTGGACCGGCGCCCGGATGCCGGCCATGCTCCGGCCCGTGCCACGTCCACCACCTGAGCCCTGACCGCTGGCCGGCTACCCACCAGCGGTCAAGGCTCGCGCAACGAGTCCGGCTCCCTCAGCGCCTCGATCAGCGCCTTCCGAAACGCGGCGATGGGCCGCGCCAGCCGCCCCGCGGGCGCGCGGTGCAACAGCCAGGCGCGCACGCAGGGACGGAAATCGGGCGACGCGATGACCTGGACCTCGTCGCGCCACGCGCCGCCCGCGAATGCGGCGGGCGTCACGATGCCGATGCCGAAGCCGCGTGCCACCAGCGACATCCTCAGGTCCACGCTCAGCGCTTCGACCGCTACCTGGAAAGGCAGCCGCTCCGCCTCGAAGCGATGGCGGATGAAGGCCCGGAAGCCGCAACCGTTCTCGTTCATGACCCAGGGGAATCGGGACAGTTGTTCCAGATCCGGACGGCGCGGCACCTTCAGCGAACGCGCGGCAACCAGCAGCACCCGCTGGGCGCCCAGGTCGTCGCACACCAGGGTCTCGGGCGGCGGCACGCCGTCGGCCAGGCACACCGCGGCGGCATCCAGCTCGCTGCGCGCGACCTGCTCCACCAGGCGCGGCGACCAGCCCGAGGTCACGCGCAGGGTCAGCGCCGGGAAATCGGTGCGCAGCCGATCGAAGGGCTGCATCAGCGCGGCTTCGGACAAATAGGGCATGATGCCGAGCCGGAATTCGCCCTGCACTTCCCCGTGGGGCGACACCCCGGCCTTCAGGTCATCCAGCGAGCGCAGCACCCGCCGTCCGTGCTCGTAGGCCTCACGGCCCGCCGCCGTCGGCTTCAGGGGCTTGGACTGCCTGTCCAGCAGGGTCGCGCCCAGGCGCTCCTCCAGATTCTGCACGCGGCGGGTGACGCCCGGCTGCGTCAAGTGCAGGCGGGCCGATGCGCCGACGATGGAACCGGTCTCCACCACCGCCACGAAAGCTTCCAGGTCATGGATATTCATGACATCTGCGCATAATGATGATGCGAAGGATTGAATTGCTTGATCATGCGATAGAAAAATAAAGTTTCCGTTCGATATGCAATTAATTTATCAAACGGAGCATTGCATGGCCACCTGCGGCAAATCCGGGGCCCTGGCCCCTCGCGCGTCTCTATCGACCCGGCCCCCGGTGCTGCTGTTCGGCACCGCCACCGGCGTCCTCGTCACCAATCTCTTCGCGCCGCAGACACTGGTGGGCGTCATGGGCGCCTCGCTGGGCCTGGCACCGATGGCGTCGGGCCTGATGGCCATGACCACGCTGCTGGGTTATGCGGCCGGACTATTCCTGCTCGTGCCCTTGGCGGACGTGGCGCCGCACCGCCGCCTGGTGCTCGCGATGCTGGCGGTCGCCGCAGTGGCCGCGGCGACCGCCGCGTGCAGCCCCTTCGCCGCGCTGCTGCTGGCGGCCTTGTTCGTCCTGGCCGCGGCCAGTTCCGTCATCCAGGTGCTGGTGCCCATCGCCGCCGCCATGGTGGGCCCCGAAATCAGGGGGCGGGTGATCGGCGACATCATGGGCGGCCTGATGGTCGGCATCCTGCTTTCCCGTCCGCTGGCCAGCCTGCTGGCCGACACGCTGGGCTGGCGCGCGTTCTATGCCGCCAGCGCCATGGCCTCGCTGGCGCTCGGCCGGGCGCTGGTGCGCGGCATTCCCGACCGGCTGCCGCCGCCCGGTCCGCGCTACCTCGATCTGATCGTGTCGCTGGGATCGCTGCTGCGCCGCGAACCGGTCCTGCGCCGGCGCGCGGCCAGCGCTGCCCTCAGCATGGCGGCCTTCAGCCTGTTCTGGACCGCGGTCGCGCTGCGCCTCGCGCAGCCGCCCTACTCGGTGGGACAACGCGGCATCGCCGTGTTCGCGCTGGTGGGCGCGGCCGCCGCCTTCATCACGCCCTGGGTGGGCCGGGCCGGCGACCGGGGCTGGACGCGGCCGGTAACGGCGATCTCCCATCTCGGCATGATCGGCGCCTTTGCCCTGGCGGCCTGGGCCGGAAACACCGGGCACGGCAGCCATGCGTCCTGGATCGCGATGGGCCTGGCGGCCATCGTCCTGGATGCCGGCGTCACCGGCGACCAGACACTGGGACGGCGCGCCGTCAACCTGCTCGACCCCGCGGCGCGCAGCCGCATCAACGCGCTGTTCGTCGGCCTGTTCTTTCTTGGCGGCGCGGCCGGATCCGCACTGGCCGGCCTGGCATGGAGCCTGGGCCAGTGGCAGGCGATATGCGCGACCGGCGCGGCGCTGGGGCTGGCAGCCTTGCTGGTTCCTGGCGCTCCGAAATGAAAACCGGGGCCTGGGGCCCCGGTTCCGGCACTGCGCGGCGATCGAGGCTCAGCGGCCGCGCCGGCCGTCCTGGCTCGTCACGCTGTTGGCGCTGTCGAGCTTGGTCTGCTGCTCTTCCAGCATGCGGATCTGGCGCTGGAGGGTGTTGAGCTGTTCGCGCGCGGCCTGCCGCTCGTTGGCCAGCGCGGCGGCTTCCTGGCGGGCCTGCTCCTGGCGGGCCGCCACCTGCTGCTCCTGCTGGCGCTGCATGGTCAGGTCGTTCTGCAGCGCGTTCAGGCGCGTCTCGTTGGCACTGATCAGCTTTTCGGTCACCGCGCGCTCGGCGTCGAGCTTGATGCGGCGGATATCCACGTCGGCCAGTTGCACCGTCTGCTCGACAAAGGCCTTGTAGGTCTGCTCGGCCTGCGCCTCGGACGTGGTCTTGACCACGCGCCAGAAGTTCTTCTGCTGGAACATCGCCACGTAATAGGTCAGGTCATCCGCCTTGAATAGCAGGCTGGCCCCGTAGTTGCCGTTGTAGGTGGTGCGCAGTTCGTTCAGCGTACGGTTCTGTATGAGCTGCTGCAGTTCCGCCATCGTGCTGTTGTTGGAAGCCGACTGGGCCGCGTCGACGGGCCGGACCGGCGCGGCCTGGGCCGCGGCCTGCGTCCCTGGCTTGGCGGTCGTGTTCTGGACCACCTGGGCGGAAACGCCCAGGGATGCCATGGAAAGCGACAGTACGATCCCCACTTGTCGGAACATTCTGCATGTCCTCATTTTCATTCCAGCTTCCTTGGTCATATCGAGTTCGTCGGCCTGGCCGTAACAAAGCGTGTCCGATTTTAATGAAAGTACGGCGCCGTGGGCTCTTTATTGAGTCTTTTTTGACGCCAAGCCGCTTCAGTCAGTCCAGTTCGCCCGCCACTTCCGCATCCTGGCCGACGATCTGGTACTTGCGCATCTTCTCCCACAGCACCTTGCGGCTGATTCCCAGGAAATTGGCGGTATCCTGGCGCCGCCAGCCATGGGCATCCAGCGCGCCGATGATCCGGTTGCGCTCGGCCAGTTCCTGCGGGCTGCGCTCGTTGGCCGGGATGACGCCTTCGGACAGCGACGCGAAGATGCGGCCGATGCGTTCCCGGTCCCAGGCCCGGAACTGCCTGACCATCACGCCCACCCGCTCTGCCACGTTGCGCAATTCCCGCACGTTTCCCGGGAAGCGCGTGCGCGTGACGAGCGCCGCCAGCCAGTCGGGCACCTCGTCCTCCTGCTCGGGCAGGATCTGTCCCAGCAGGGCCTTGAAGATGGCGATCTTGTCCACCGCGCCACGCTCTTCCAGGTTCGGCACCTGCAATTCGATCACCGCCAGCCGGTAGTACAGGTCGGCCCGGAACAGCTCCTGGCGCACCAGTTCGCGCAGGTCGCGGTTGGTCGCGGCCACAAGACGGAAATCCACCGGAATCTCGGCAGTCGAACCCAGGCGGGTCACGCAGCTCTGCTCCAGGACGCGCAGCAGCTTGACCTGCTGATACAGCGGCAGATCGCCGATCTCGTCCAGGAACAACGTGCCTTCATGGGCCTGCTCGAAATATCCCTTGTGCGCGAAGGTCGCCCCGGTGAAAGCCCCCTTGGCGTGGCCGAAGAAGTGCGATTCGAACAGGCCGTCGGGAATCGCGCCGCAGTTGACCGCCACGAACGGGCCCTTCCCGTAGCGGCGATGCCCCTCGTGCAACAGCCTCGCCACGCGCTCCTTGCCCACGCCGGTCTCGCCCCGGATCAGCACCGTCGAATCACAATCGGCGAAAGCCTCGACCTCCGACAGAAAGACCCGCATGCAGGCGGAGGTGGCGATGAGCGGCTCGGCCGCCTTGGCGCGGGCGCCCTGCTCCCGCACCACGCCAGCCACCTTGAAGACCAGCGTGCGCAGTTCGGCGGCGGTGAAATCCGCCGTCAGGACATTGGAGTACTCGGGCGGATAGACGCGCGGGTCGGAGTTCCGGGCCTCGGCCGCCACCCACACCACCGGCATGCCATGCCCGGCCTGCCAGTCGCTGACGCTGAAACTCGGACGGTCGATGACCGTGACCGAAATGATCGCGACCGACATGCGCACACTCGTCACGTCGCGCGATACGGCGATGTTGTCCGCCCGTATCACATCCACGTCGAAGTTGGCCAGCGCCCGTGCGACACGGTCGGCAATATCCGATTTGCCTTCCCAGACGTAAACGTCGAGATCATCTTGTGAAGGTCGTGTCTTCATGGCGGTACGCCCGTTCCTCCATCGTTGTCGTTCGCGCTCAATAGACGAGTCGAACGTTGTCGCATTCCAATGACATGAGATGCACGTCGGTCTGTCCGATCTTGATGCCGACCAGCCCGTCGAGCAGGTTGGCCAGCAGCTTGCCCACTTCGTTCAGCAAGGGTTTGAGCAAGCCGACCAGCGGACTCAGGATGGCCTGCAGCAGGTTCTGCGATTGGCCGCTGCCTCCACCGCCCAGCAGACTGCCCAACAGATCGCCCACGGCATTGAGCAGCCCGCCCAGCAAGCCGTTGCTGGCGCTCGTCTGCAAGGCCTTGATCAGTTCGGTCCGCATGCAGGCCTGGTTGCAGGACCCCAGCAGCGGCGTGACGGTCTGGCGCCAGAGCGTCGGCATGGCGCAGGTCCCCAGGCCCAGGAGGCCGCACGGACGGGGCCAGGTGATGCCGTCCCCGAGCAGCTTCTGTTCGATCACGCTGGGCGTGTAGCCGTATTGGTTCAGGTACTTGTCCGCCACCTGCGTGGCCGTGTCGGCGGGGAAGGCTTCGAACTGGGCGCCCTGGCCCGCGGACGACTGCGCCAGCAACAGCGCCAGCAACTGGTTGACCAGGTCCTGCACCGTGTCGCCCAGCGGCAGCTCGTTCCGGCCCACCGTCTTGGTCTGGTCCACTTCCAGGGTGGTGTAGACCGGATCCTGCGCCAGGATGTCGGGCTTGACCTGCCCGTGCAGCAGGTTGATGCCCAGCAGCTTGACGAAGGTCTCGTCCTGCAGGCCGGTCGCGCAGACGTCGTGGGTCGACCACAGCGTGGATTCGTTGATCTTGCCCATGCACAGCTTGGCGATGGACGAATCGACCTTGATCGTGGCCTTGGCCGGCGCCGTGCAGCTCATGCCGGTAAGCGTGCCTTGCGAACTGACCACGTCCAGCACGATGGGCAGCTTGACCTGCGTGCCGAGCAGCCCCAGCAGGCCGCCGACCAGCCCGCCGTCGGTCGCGATGTCGACGAAGGTGCGGACCTGGGCCGTGTAGGCCTTGGTACCCAGGCCGCCTATGCCGACCGAGGGCGGTTCGATGATGCTGGCGCGCACGTTGGTCTTGAGTCCGACGGCGGAACTCACGGCGGCCGGCAGTCCCAGATTGACGGTTACCGCATGATTGGACACGCCGACGCCGACCGCGGCGGTCAACAACCCCAGCGCGTCCAGGTCCACGTTCAGCGCCGAACCGGCGCTGGGCGCCTGGATCAGCGCGAACAGTCCGCTCGTGACGCTGTTCGAACCCAGCTGGACCAGCAGCGTATCGATGCCCAGCTTGGCGGTCAACGCGTTCAGCAGCGAAGCGTTCAGGCCCAGCAGGCTGTTCTGGTTCGCCAGGCTGACGATGGCGTTCAGCAACTGCCCGAGTTCGACCTTGCGGGCGGCCAGCAGGCTGTTCAACTCGCCTACGCTCAGGTCCGCGCCCACCGGGATGCCCAGTTGCTTGAGCAAGCCGCTGGGCGTGATCTTCACGCCGGCCAGGCCGGCATAGGTTCCGATGCTGAGGTCTTCGCAAAGGTTCGCGCCCACGACCCGGAGCAGCACGCACAAGGGGGCGGTCTGGGAATTCGTGGTCGCGAGTTTCGAGCCGACCCAGAAGGATGCGATCGGTGCTTCCTGGACGGCGATGGCCTCGGCGTAGAGCGACCGATTGCCCAGGAACGGCAACACCAGGGGGACCTGCTGGGAAATGGCCACCTTCACCGCATTGAAGCCGACCGAGGATTTGGGCGTGCCGAAATACTTCTTGCCGCCGGTCCCGCTATAGGATTCGGAGGGAGGCTCCATGGCCTGCACGGTGTTCTTGGCCGCATCCGGATTCGGATCCCAGCGCCCGCATACCGGATCGGGCGAGGTTCCCATCGACAGCCCGAATCGTTGCAGGTTCAGGTTGGCATTGCCGCGCGCGGCCGCGCTCGCGGCGACGCAACTGTCCCGCTCCAGTTGCTGGGCACCGGCCAAAGCCGCCAGGTCGGCGGTCTTCTGGAGCTCCCGCTTCATGTAGAAGAGATAGCCCAGGTCCGCCGAAGCCAGCAGCGTGACCGATACCAGCATCGCCGCCGCGGCCGCGATCAGCACCGATCCCCGCTGGCGCGCCGGCGGTGCCCGGAAAACGGACGAGGGGATACGACGATGGGGTGTCATGAAAACCTGCCTATTGCTTCGGCTGCGAGGTCGTCTCGTAGAACTGGGGGATGGGATGCGAGAAGCTGTCGATGTAGCGCTTCCAGCTGGGCGACGCGGTCGCGCCCAGCATGGGCAGCGCCTGGCCTGCCTGGCGTCCTTCGGCCTGCATGCGCACCACCTCGCTCGTCACATCGCCGTTGGGCCGGCTCCTGCCCTGCGGCGCGGCGGATGCCGTGGCCACGGCTGCTTCCGATCGCGGTACGGCAGCGGGCGCAGCAGCAGCGGGCGCGGCGACAGCTGCCACAGGCTGGGCGGGCGCCGCCGCTTGCGGAGTGACCACCGTCGTTACGCGCTGCTCGGAAGACTGCACGGCCTGGGGGCGCGCCGTGGTCGCTGGTTGGGCGGAGGCGGCCGGCGCCTGGCCCGGCCCCGGCACCTGCCGCACGACCGAGGAAGCGGGCCGGGACGCGGCCGGCGTCGACGCCGCCCCCTGCTGCGGGGCCGCGCGCAGTTGCGCCTCGCGTTGTGCCTGCGCGGCTTGTTGTTGCGCGGCCGCCGCGCGCCGGGCCTGCTCTTCCGCCTGGGCCTGGCGCGCTGCCTGCTCCATGCGCGCCCGCTGCTCCGGCGTCTCCTGCAGCATGGAACCGGTCACCGGCGCGTTGCTCTGCGCATGCGCCAGGGGGGCCGCCAGCAGCGCGGCCAGCACCAGATAACGGCTGACATGCCGGGAAGCGGACTGTCCGTGCGGGCATTGGCTGGTAGATTTCATGATCGCCTTGATTCCACTTGTATTCGTCATCGTTGAAGAAGATCCGGTCGCCTCGGCATGCCGGCATCAGGGGGTGGTCGAGTTGAACCGGTCCAGCATGGACTGCATGGGAGCGCGCACCGGCTGCAGGATGGGCGCGGAAACCGGCCGCACCGGGGGCTCGCGCACGGGCTCCATGGATGCGGACTCCTGCGCTGCGGCCCTGACCACGGCCGCTCCGCGTGCCGCCGGCGCCTGCTCGGGCGGAGGAGCCATGGGTACGCGGGACATTTCGGGTGCCAGGGACGAGACCGGGAACGGACTGGCCACCGGCGCCGCGGCCGGGACGGGATCCGCCTTCACGACCGCGGCCGGACGGGATGTCCGGGAAGCGCCGCGCGCGATATCGTCGGCCAGCTTGCGCACCGCCACGCGCGCATCGGGCGACAGGCCCGCCTTGTCCATGACGGTCCCTGCCCGCCCGGCGTCACCCGATACCAGCAGCAGCAAGGCCAGGTTGGCGAGAATCCTGGAGTTTTCCGGCGCGAGTTCGGCGGCCTGTGCCAGGGGCAGTCTGGCAGCGGACGTTTCGCCATTGCGCAGCAAGGCGTAGCCAAGGTCGCTGACGATCAGCGCATTGGTGGGATCGAGGCGCGCCGCCTCGCGCAGCGACACCACCGCGGCCGGATAATCGCCGCGCGCGCCCGCCAGCAGCCCCAGCCCCTGTGCGGCCGCCGCGCCGACTTCCGTCTTGAGCAGGCGGCGATAGACCACGGCGCTTTCCTCGGACTGCCCGGCCTCACGCAGCGCATGGGCACGCAGCAGTTCCACGTCGGGTGCCGCGCCATGACGCTGCTCGAACGCATCGATGTGGGCCAGCGACGCGAAATAGAGCCCCTTGCCTTGCATCTCCCGGATCAGCGAGAGATACATGCCGCGACTGTCCGCCGTCGGCTCGTCGTTCGCGACCTGCTGGCGCATCATGGCCTCGTCGTTGAACTTGGGCGCCGATACGCCGTAGCCCGAGGGCGCGGTGGAGCTGCACCCCGCCGCCAGCAGCAAGACCCCGAACAACCCGGCCATGCGCGCCGGGCAATGAATCGACCCGGTCATCTCAGCCTCCCATCCTCGCCAGGCCGCGGAAGACAGCCAGGAATCCCGCACCGCCCGTGACGATGATGAGCGCGGGCAACAAGGTCAGCACCATGACGCCCGTCATCTTGACCGTCAGCTTGCCGACGCGCTCCTTCAACTCCATCCGCCGCTGTTCGCGCACGCGTTCGGAAAACTGCTTGAGGGGTTCCTGGACCGCTCCGCCATGCCGGTCGACCTGCACGATCAGGCGCGCCACCGCCGCCAGGTCTTCGTTGCCGAAACCGGTGGCCAGCCGTTGCAGCGACTGTTCGCGCGACAGCCCGCGGGCATGCTGGTTGACGGCGATCTCCAGTTCCGCGGCCAGCACGGGCAGCACCGTGCGGAACTCGGTCACGATCACATGCAAGCTCTGGTCGATGGACAGGCCCACGCCTTGCAGCAGGCGCAGCAGGTCGATCAACAGCGGCAGTTCTTCCTTGGCCTTGCGGGTACGCGAGGCCGCCACCTGGCGCAGCGCCCACTTCGGCACCATGTAGCCCAGGGCGAACCCCAGGAACAGGGACAGCATCGTTCCGAGCGCGCCGCCACCGCCGAACATCCAGGCCAGGAGCGGCACGACGACAGCCAGCACGACCCGCGCGAAGATGAACAGGGAACGCGCGCGCGCCGGATCGCCAAAGCCGCATCGGTCGATCAGTTGCCGATCCTCGGCCTCGAGCAGATAGTTGCCCAGCTTGCCTCGTTCCCACTTCTCGCCCAGTTGCGCGGCGCCATCGAACATCGCGCTCACGCGTCCGCGCCGGACTGGCGACGCCACGCTGGCAAGGGCGTCGTCCAGCACGGGATTGGTCCGCGCAGTGATGGCGCTGTCCACCACCTGCCGGCTTCGGGTCTGCCGCGAGCCGCGGACCAGGATCGCCACACCCACTAGCAGCGCGGCGGCGGCGAACAGGACCAGGGAGACGGCGGTCAACAATTGTGTAGACATAGCTTCAAACCGATTTGGCCATGCGGTACAGCCAGAAAGAGCCGACCAGTTGCAAAGCGAAGGCGCCCACCAGCATCTTCTGGCCGACCGGGTCGGTCCACATGCCCACGAACATGGCGTTGTTGAAGATGACGATGAACCCCGCGACGAATACCGGCAGCAGCGCCAGGATCCATGCCGACAGCCTGACTTCGGCCGACAGCGCATGCAGTTCCTCGCGCGCCTGCTGCAGGTCGCGCATGAAGGCCGCCATGCGTTCGAGCACCACGTCGCTGCGACCGCCGAAACGCAATGCGACGCCGATGACCGCCGCGACCAGCTCCAGTTCATAGAAGCGATAGAGCCGCGCGGCATGCACCAGCGAAGCATCCAGCTCCATGCCTGCCCGGTTCAATTGGTTGGCGCGTTCCAGCACTTCGAACAATGGCGCATCGACCGACGAAACCGCCGTCTGGAAAGCCGATCCCAGGCTGTTGCCGATGGTGATGAGCCGCACCAGCGCGTCGATGAATCCCGGCAATTGACGCACCATCTTCCGCCGGCGCTTGTCGGCCTGCCACCACAGCTGGAACAGGACGGCCAGCACCACCAGGGCCAACGTCACCACGGCGGCAAGACCGCCGCCGAACAACAGCGCCACGATGGGCAATGCCACCAGCGCCACGAGCCACGGGCCGTAGAAAGCCGGACCGGGCTCGATGCCGGCGCGCAGCAACATGTTCTGGAACCGCCCGCGCACGCCCCGGGGGCGCACCGGCGGATACAGTTGCTGGGCCGTGGCGACGACCGCGCGCGTAGGGTCGAAGGAGCGATTGAGCTGTTCCTCGACGAAGGCGCTGGTCGCCTGCCGGCGACCCCGCTCGCTCGCGCTCTGCCACAGCCACAACCCTGCCGCCACCAGCAGCAGCGCGATGCACAACACCGAAAGAAGCTGGGCGGACATCATCGTCCCCTGGACCAGAAACCGCCCCCGCCCCCCTGGGGCGGTTCGGGCGCCATGGTCACCCGCAACTGGTCGCGGTACTTGGCCAGCTTGGGCGTGTGCGGATGGATGCCGAGCGACACCCAGCGATCCTTCTCTTCGCCGTCGGGACCGACGAAACTCTCGTGGCGGTAGAGTTCCTGCGTGGAAATCACGTTATCGCCCATGCCCGTGACTTCCGAGATCGACACGATGCGCCGTCGTCCGTTGGACAGGCGGGCGATCTGCACGATGAAGTCCAGCGCGCTGGCGATCTGCCGGCGCAGGCTGTCCTCGCTGCCCTGGAAACCCGCGAATCCCGCCAGCATCTCCATCCGGTACAGGCATTCGCGCGGGGAGTTCGCGTGTATGGTCGCCATCGACCCTTCGTGGCCGGTATTCATGGCCTGCAGCATGTCCATGACCTCGGGCCCCCGGACTTCGCCGACGACCACGCGGTCCGGCCGCATCCGCAGGCTGTTGCGTATCAGGTCGCGGATGGTGATCTGGCCCGCGCCGTCGAAGCCGCCCTGGCGGGCTTCCAGCCTGACCACGTGGGGATGGTTCAGCGACAGCTCCGCGGTATCCTCGACCGTGACCACGCGCTCGGTCTCGGGCACGAAGAACGCCAGCGCATTGAGCAGCGAGGTCTTGCCTGAGCTGGTCCCGCCCGAGACCAGGATGTTGCAGCGTTCCCGCACCGCCAGGCTCAGCAGGCGGTGGATCTCTTCGTTGAAGGTACCCAGCGCCAGCAGGTCGGCGGGCTTGAGCGGATCCTGGCGGAACTTCCGGATGGACACCATGGGGCCATCCACCGCCAGCGGCTCGATGACCACGTTCAGGCGGCCCCCATCCGGCAGGCGCGCATCCACCATGGGGCTGGATTCGTCCAGCCGCCGGCCCAGCGGCGCGAGGATGCGGCGCACGATGCGCAGCAGGTGCGAGTTGTCGCTGAAACGCAGGACTTCCCGCTGCAACACGCCACGGCGCGACACGAACACGTTGTCGTAGCCGTTGATCAGGATGTCCTCGACCGCCGGATCCGCCAGCAGGTCTTCCAGCGGGCCGAGCCCGGCCAGTTCTTTCGTCAACGAGGCCGCCACCTGCCGGAGCTCGGATTCGTTGATGGGGACCCGCCGCAGCCGTACGAAACTGTCGACCTCCAGGTCGACGAACTGCTGGATCGCGGTCCGGGACCAGCGGCCGAACTCCGCGCCCAGTTCCTCGATACGCGACAGCAGATGCTCGTGCGCCGCGGCCTTGACGTCCTGGAAGCGCTGGGTGTTGGCAAACGCCGGACTATCGTCGGCAAACTCGATCGATGCCGTCATGATCACACTCTCCGCCGCGTATACGCGCGCTTCAAACCGGAATCTTTCTTCATCGCGTCACCAAGTGCTTGTGCAGGTTGGGCAGCCACCGCGACAGCCATTTGGTGCCCGGCGGCAAGGCCTGGTCATAGGCCCCGAGCGAATCCACCAGGCCCTGCACGGCCCGCACGTAGGGATCGCGATCCGCCACCTCGTGCAGCAGCCGGCCCTGGTTGGTGCTGTTCATCAACGCCAGCGCGCGGTCGGGCAGCGTGCCCAGCAGCTGTACGTCGAACCGCTGGGCGATCTGCTTGGCGGTCATGCCGTAGCGCTCGTCGTAGCGGTTCACCACCAGCCGCATCCTGGCGCGATCCACGTCGCGTCCGTCCAGGTCGCGCAGGACGTCGGCCAGCGACACCAGGGCTCCCACCGACTGGTCCGTCACGATCCAGGCCTGGTCGGCGGCTCGCACCATGCCGGCCACGAAATCCGGGTTGGAAAATCCGCCCACGTCAGCCACCAGCAGGCCGAAGTGCTGACGCAGCCGGTCCAGGAGTCCCAGCGAATCCGCGTGCGACACGGTGCGCATCTCTGCCAGGTCGCGCGGCAGCGAGATCACGGCCACGCCGCTGGCGCTGCGCGTGAGTGCGGTGTTGACCAGGGTTTCGTCGAAGCGGCGCAGGTTGCGTACCGCCTCGGCGAAATGAAAGCTGCCTGAAACGTTCAGGTAGAGCTGGCCGTCGGCGACGGGCAGGCCCAGGTCCAGCAGTGCCGCGGGCCCACGCAAGCTGCTGGCCGGCCGCCCTTCCGCGGCCTGCCCGGCTTCGCCGTGCAGTTGCGCCATCGTGGTCAGGTGCGCCGCCAGCGTGGTCGTGCCCAGCCCGGCGCGCACACCCAGCAGCACGACCATCTGGCCACGACCGGGCACGCTGCTGCCCGCATGAGACTGGAGCACGCGCCGGACGACGTCGCGCACCTCGGCCTCGTCGGCCGGGTCGATGAAATCGCGCACGCCCGCCCGCAGGGCAGCCACGGCCCCCTGCGGCCGCATCATGCTGCCGACCGCAACGACCGGCAGCGCGGGCGCCACGCGCGCCAGCGTCCGCGCCAGGTCGCTGGCGTGCAGCAGCTTGCCCGGTTCGCTGTCGTCGGCGCCGAAATCCAGCAACACCATCTGCGGCCCGAGTTCGGCCAGGCGCGCCGACAGCCTATCGGGAACCACGTCCTCCTGAACGACCACGCCATCGTGCCTCAGCACCGCGGCCAGCCGCTGTGCCGACAAGCTGTCGCCGGTGAAGAACAGGAAACGGCGAGTGTCCAGCAAGCTCGCCAACTCCTTGCTCGGGGCGTTCATATACGACTCCTACAGATACCTGGCACCAAGCGACTACTTCGAGAAACCAGGCAACTCATCATTGCTCGCGACACCCAGCAGAAAATGGCCCCAGGCATTGGCTGCCGAGTCACGCTTCTCGTTCGCGCCGGGCATGGGCGGCTTGACGCCCTTGGCCAGGGGCTTGACCAGATGCGGCGTCACGACGATCAGCAGTTCCTTTTCCTTCTGCGAATACTTCATGTTCCGGAAGAAAGTGCCGATGATGGGCAGGTCGCCCAGGAACGGCAGCTTGTCCAGGTTCGAGGTGGTGGAACGCGACACCAGTCCGCCGATCACGAAGCTTTCGCCGTCGCCGAGCTCGACCGTGGTGTCGGCCCGGCGGGTGATGATGGCCGGGATCTGGATGTTGTTCAGGGTGATGCCGTTGGTCCAGTCCAGATCGCTGGCCTCGGGCGCCACCTTCAGCGCGATCCGATCCTTGGCCAGCACCGTGGGGGTGAGCGTCAGGCCGATACCGAACGGCTTGTACATGACCGTGGTGGTGCCCAGGCCCCCGGCCTGCGGCACGGGCAGTTCGCCTCCCGCCAGGAACTTGGCGCTCTGGCCGGACAGCGCGACCAGCGTGGGTTCGGCCAGCACGCGCGCCAGGCCGTTGGTTTCCAGCAGCCGCAGATTGGTGTCGAGCAGGAAATTGCCTCGAGTCAGCCCCAGGGTCAGGTCGAAAGCCTTGCCGGTGGGCGCCAGGTCGCTGGCCAGGCCGAAACTGAAGCTGCCGCGCCGGTTGGAGGCGGAAAAGTTGAAGCCGGCCTCTTTCAATACCTGCTTGCTGAATTCCACGACCTTCACTTCCACCTGGACCACGCCACCGGTCTCGATGGTGGAAGCATCGAATACGTTTTCACCGCCCACGGCATCGTTGGCCGCCGCAACGGTGCGGCGATGCGACAGCATCGACGGCGACTGTCCGCTCAGCACGGCAGCATCTCCGTAGACCTGGGCCTTGGCACCGTCGCCTTCGCCCAGCAGCGTGGCGAGATCGCCCGTCACGCGGACGAGATAGGCCTGGGGCGCCGCCGAGCCGCGCTGCCAGACCGACACCATGGTGGTGCCGGGCTTCTTGCCCACGACCAGTACCCCGCCCTTGCGGCCGCCGCTGCCCTTCTGGATCACGACGTCGGCCACGTCGGGATCGACCACCGACACCCGCTCCAGGTTGCCGGGAATGTTCAGTTGATATTGATCGCGCACCGCCACCGAGATCTGGCGCGGACCGCTCTCGTCGGCAGCGCGCGCCGGCACGGCGAAGGACAGCGTCAATGCCATGGCCAGGGGCGCCAGACGCCGCACGAAAGCCTGTTTGCTGATTTTCATTGAGGTTCTACCCGTTAAAACCCGACGACTTCACGCTTGGTGCCGCGCACCACTTCCACCGTATTGCTCTCGACCTTGGGCGCGGGGGCGGGTGGCCGCGGGCGGTATTGCACAACCGGCGCCGGCCGCTTCGTCGCCCCACCCGACAGGCCCGTCAGTTCCAGGCCGGCATACGCCTGGTTGTCGGCCAGCTCGAGCGCCTCGCGCTGCTCCTTGGTCAGGCCGCTCTTGCCGGCCAGCACCGGAGGCGGCTCGGGAAACAGGCTCGCGTCGGGCGCGGTGGCATCGGTGGGATTGCGCAGCACCAGTTGCAGCTTGCCGTTCTGCGTTGCCAGCAGCAGGCGGTTCACATCGGCGGTGGGCACCGCAAGCACCGCGGTGCGTGCCGGTGGAGGCGGATTGTTCGCGCGCACCATCGTCGCGCCGTCGTCCGATGGCGCATCGCCCGCGGCCGACGCGCTGCCATAGGTCAGCACCCGCAAGCGCGACAACAGCAGCCTGGCCTGGGTCCGCGAGACATCCTGCCCCTGGCGGAGCGTGAAGAACACGTCCACGAAATCGCCCGGCGAAACACGGTTGCCCGTGCCGACGACCTCGTCGACCGGCACCGCCACCGCGCGTTCGCCGTCGTTCAGCAGCAGCGTCAGGCCCTTGACCAGGATGCTGTCGGTCACGGGCGTGCCGGGACCGATGTCGAACTTGGGAATCTTGCCCGACAGATCGCTGGTCGCGCGGTAGGCGCCGGCCGGATCGATAGGCAACTCCACGACCTTGAGCGCGCCCGTGTCGATGGGCACCCCGCCCGGCAGCAGCTTGTCCGCCACGACCACCGGAATCCGCTTTTCGGACAGCGGCGTGGGGGCAGCAGCCGGCTTGGCTACCGGTGCCGGCTTGGTGGCCAACACGAAGGCATAGCCCCCCAGCAGCACGGCCAACAACACCAGCATGGCCGCGACGATCTTGGTTACGTTGTTCATCTGCTTGTCGCCTCGATACTCGAAAAAAACCTCACGCGTCGGCCCCGGTCACGAGCCCGACGTATTCCTTCCCAATTGCACGGTTGCCGCGGCCGACAGATGCTGCGGGATCCAGGCCGTGTTCTCGCCGAACAGCGACTGCAGCCAATTGCCCAGCGGCAGCAGTTCCGGTATGAGCGGATATTTCCGGTAGTCGACATAGGTCACGACCAGCGACGCGCAGCGCAGCCCCGCGGCGTAGGTACATGCCTGCGAGGGCTTGAGCTCGCAGGACACGGGCGCCAGCCCCATCGCCGCGCGGCGCCGCGTCAGCCAATCGACCGACTGCGCCACGGCCCCGCAGGCCTCGGCCTGCAGCGACGCCCCTTCCGGCAATCCCGCCAGCCTCGACTGCAGGGCCACGCGCGCCCCTTCTTCGGCCGCGCGCGACAGCGATTGCTGGGCGACGAAGATGCAGCCATAGCTGATGATCCCGAACAGGACCACCAGGAACAGCACGCATACCAGCGAAAACTCCAGCGCGGCGATGCCTCGCTGCGACCGGGTCGTCCGGACGGATTCGAACAGGGCGCATTTCATGCACCACCTCCGGACGAACCCAGTTGCAAGGCGCCGGGATCCAGCGCCACCCTGGCCGTTGCGCTCAGTACCTCGGGAATGACGAGAAAGGTGCCCGGCAGCGACGGCACGAGGGGGTTCGCGCTATAGGCATAGCTCACGTTCAGCGTCGCGAAGCACATTTCTTCCTGCCTGTAGCCGCAGGCCACCGATGATCCGGCGGCGGGCGTCCCCAGCGTCGCGGAGCACGACGATGCCGTGTCGATGGTGCCGTCCGCCTTCAGGCAAGGCCCCTTGATCGAGGCGGTGCACGTCGGCGTGACCGCCCCGCCCCCAATCTCGCCCAGCCATGCCGCGCGCAGCTTCGCCACTTCGCAGCCATGCTCCAGACGCCCCTGCATCTGCGCCATGAAACCGGCGCCCGCCGTGGCAGGCATGTAGTACCGCAGGCTGGCGCGCGCGCCCTCCTCGACCGCCAGCGTCAGCGACTGCTGGGTCGTGAAGATCAGGCCGAAGCTCAGCACGCCGTAGAAGACCAGGAAGAAAATGGGGAAGATCAAGGCGAATTCGGTCGCATAGGCACCCCGCTGCGAGGCGGCGCCATGCCGTCGAACCTTCTTCGCCACCGTGCTCATGTCAGCGCGTTCCACCATTGCTTCGATTTCCGCCCAGTTTCTATGCCGCATGAACGGCCCATATCGCGCCCAGCGCGAGATACGCTGCATAGGGAATGCCAACGCGTCCAGCCCGGACACCCGACACCCACGACGCCATCCGCTGCACCGCGACAGGACTGCATATCCTTTCCTGCACGCCGGCCAACTGCAGGACCGCCCAGTTGCCCAGCGGATGATTCCGGTGAACCACCGAAACCAGGGCATGGATGCCCGCCATTCCGCTGCCCAGCAACCAGGCAACGAGCAAAGGCGTCGGCTCCAGCCAGAAACCCAGTACCGCAAAGAACTTCACATCCCCGGCGCCCATGGCCTTGAACACATAGAGCGGCACGAGAAAGACCAGCGCCAGCAGCACGCCCATGCCGGCATTCGCCCACTGGGCGGTAAAACCCTCCGGCGCCGTTGCGCCCAGGGCCAGCCACCCCAGTTTGGCCAGCAATCCCGCCAGGACCAGCCAGTTGAAAACCCGGCGGAAAAGCAGGTCGCTGCCGATTACCAAGGCACAAAAAAAGAAAAACGCGAGAATCTGGCTGCTATTAACCATGATTACTAGCCCGGACCGGATCGGTCCGGGCAATTTCTCAGTCCTTCGGTATCACTCCGGCGTGGTCGGCAGCTCCTTGACCACTTTTCCAAACATTTCCTTGAGTCCGGTGCCCAGCTGGGTCAGGACGCCGATGATCACGACGGCAATCAATCCCGCGATCAGGCCATATTCAATGGCGGTCGCGCCATCGTCTTCCTTCAGGAACTTCATCACTTGATTCATTCTAATCTCCATCTCTGAAAAAAAAGGAAACATTTACATCGGCATTAACAGCCGATTCATTCATGACTGCATTCTTATATTTTCGATGACACCTCCCCTGAGAAAATGCCAGAAAAGCGAATATCTCCATGGCCGGTTATTTGCGATTTTCCGGGCGTTGGCGCGAGTAAATGACGTGGTCGACCCGGTGCGCGGCATTGGACCGCACCTCTTCGGAACTGCGGTGCAGCTCGATGCGCATGACGACCAGCGTCACGACGGAAATCAGGAATACCGCATAGGGCAGCACGCTGCCGTCCAGCTGCCAGCCGGCGAAGGTGCGCGGGGTGGAACAGATGATGGTGCCGGCGGCCACGCCCGTGTAATGCATGCCGCAGACCGCCATGGCCATGACCACCGCGGCGATGACGCGCTGCAGCTCGCTGGTCAGGTTGAAGGCCAGCCAGATGGCCGCGGTCGCGGCGGCCATGGCGATCGCCACGGAGAGCAGCACCAAGCCGATGTTCCAGTCGAAGAAGGCGTCCATGCGCATGGAGCCCATGCCGATGTAATGCATGCCGGCCACACCGAATCCCCCCAGCATGCCGGCCGTCAGGCAGCGGTCCAGAGAAAACCGCGCGCTGCCCACGTACCAGAGCGCGGCGCCGGCAAACACCACGGCGACGAGCAGGCTGAGCAGGTTGAGCCAGAGTCCGTACGCCACGCCCAGCGGAATAACCTGGGCGAGCATGCCGATGAAATGCATGCTCCATATACCCACTCCGCCGAGGGCTATGCCGGCCACGATGACATACCCTACGTGCACGCCGCCATCCAGCGTTCGGATACGGCTGGCAGCCAATAACGCCACGTACGCGCCCAATGCCGAAATCACAAAGGACAGCGCGACCAAGCTAGCGTCAAAACGTAGAGAGAGAATATCCCCAGGCTGCATAGATTCTCTTTATGTAACGCTCGGTTACGCACACCCTACAGGCATCGTTCCGAGCTTGTCAATATCTGCTTTCCCAAGAATCCCTATTAATCGGATGAAGGCAAGCGCCAGGAAATCGCTAATCTTTCCCGGCATCTTCGTTAATGGCCAGATAATCGCAAGTTTGCGATTATTTATTCCGATCGAAAGACGTCCGATTAAAAGAGTTTTAGTATCTGCCGGTAACGTCCTACAAACGTCCCACTATGAAAAACACCGTCCTACCCTTGTTGAACGCACCCTAAGGGGGTATTCATATGGCACACTTCGCGCGATGACGATCGTTTACGCATATTTGCTTCATATTCCCCAATGACCTCGTTTTCATCGGGAAAACCCGAACTCCGCACACTTAATCTGGCCTTGCTGGCCGCGGTTGCCATATATCCGTTAGCGGCACCGGCTGCCGATAGCCCCCTTCGGGGAAACCCGGCGGAATCGCTGCCTCCGGTGTCGGTCCCGGCTCCGGCGCCGGCCCCGTCGGTATCCGTTCCGGCGCCCGCGCAGAACGAGGCCATCCAGGCCTTGCTGGCGCACAGGCTGGTGCCCAGGCAGTTCGACGTATCCGGCGTCACGGCGGTCGACTTCCAGAAGGTGGTCGACCTGCTGGAGCCGCTGGCGGGCAAGGAGATCACCGTCGCCGAGCTGATCCAGCGTACCGATGCCATCACCCAGCTCTATCGCGACGCCGGGTACGCGCTGTCCTTCGCCTTGATCCAGTCGCAGGACTTCCGCGACGGGCTGGTCAAGGTGACCGTGGTCGAAGGCTATGTGGGCAGCACCCGCATCGAGGGCGACGCCGGCAACGCCGCGGCCAAGATCCGCGACTACGCCGCGCGCATCGAGGCCGAGCGGCCCCTGACGCGAGCGACGCTCGAGCGCTACCTGAACCTGATGACCACGGTGGCCGGCGCCACGGTCAAGCCGGAACTCTCGCTTCCCAAGCGCGCCGACGGCTCCACGGAACTGGTCGTGAACGTCGGCTACAAGGCGTTCCGGCTGGACACCGGCATCGGCAACCTGGGTACCGGCGTCCACGCCATGCTGACCGCGACGGCCAACAGCCTGACGCCGCTGGCCGAACAGATCCAGGTCACCACGGCGGTGCCGCGCGGCAGCGATCACCTGGAGTACTACGCGGCCAATGTCGCCGTGCCGGTGGGCAGCGACGGCATGACCGTACGCGCGGAGGCCTACAGCTACGCAGCCAACCCCGAGAACGACAGCCTGAACGCGCAGAACATCGACCGCCGGGTCCGCAACCAGCGGGCCGGGCTCAGCGTGAGCTATCCCTTCCTGCTGGCCAATCGGGAATCGCTGACAGGAACGGCGGGCTTCTACGCCTCGCGCAACAACGACACGTACAGCAGCCGCATCACCGGCAACCAGGTCACGCTCAGCAACCACCTGCGCGTGCTGCGCGCCGAGCTGGCCTACGCCCAGGCCAGCGATACGCAATCGCGGCGCATCACGGCCGGGATCTACAAAGGCGTGGACGGACTGGGCGCCGAGCAAAGCGCCAACAGCAGCTATGACCTGGGCTTCACTCGCTATACGCTGGCGGCCAACCAGAACTTCACGCTGCCTCATCAGTTCGGAATCTCGCTGGCCGCGCTGGGCCAGTACAGTTCCGACTCGCTGCCCACGTCCGAACAGCTCACGTTCGGCGGACAGCGCTTCGGGCGCGGCTATCCCGCGGGCGAACTGGGCGGGGACAAGGGCTACGGCGCCTCGATCGAGCTGAACCGGCGCTTCGCGGTGGGCCTGCCCTACCTGCAGAGCGTCACGCCCTACGTGCTGGCCGACTATGCCCACGTCAGCCTGAACAACAAGAACTTCACGCTGGCCACGGACACGCTGACGTCGCTGGCCCTGGGCCTGCGGGTCACCGACCAGCGCCACTACGCGTTCGACGTGAACCTGGCCAAGCCCGTCGGCGACAAGCCGGTCAACAGCGGCAACCGGCCGCTGCGACTGAACGCCAACTACTCGCTGCGGTTCGACTGACCCGCGCTCGTCTTCGTTACGTAACAGGGGGTTCCCTGCTACGTAACGAACCCCCGCCTCCCCCGTCTTTTCGCCCCGCTTCCCAGGGAATTTCGGCCCATCGTCTCAGCCGCACGAATTCCCTGAGTTTTCGATTTATCCCCTGTTTGCAAGGTTTTCCGGGTGTTCCGAGGCGATTGCCCCGCTTCTCCGTCCGCTTGCGGTTGCACATTGGCACAGCTTTTGCTCGATAGGCGCAGCAGGCAGTGTCGCCGCTTCAGCGATAAAGGGGAATAACCATGCATAAAGAACAAACGAAGCCGGGCCCTCGCGTCCTGGTAGCCGCCTTGGTACTCGCACTCTCGACATTGGCCGGTTGCTCCGGATCCGGTGCGATCACCTCCGGATTGGGAGGAGGTTCCGACCCCACCAATCCCAACAACCCCAACAATCCGGGTGATCCGAACAACCCCAACAATCCGAACAACCCCGGCAACCCCGGTGACCCGGGCAATCCGGGCAATCCGGGCAACCCCGGCAATCCTGGCAACCCGGGTGATCCCGGCAACCCCGGAGATCCTGGCAATCCTGGCGGCACGCCCGTCACGGGCGTCCTGGCGCCCACGCTGGGCAATGTCGGCCAGGCGGTCGACAACGTGGTCGACACCGGACTGGCCGGCACGCTGCACAACGTCGGCACCAAGCTCGACGGCGTGGTCGCCCCCGTAGGCAACACGGTGACGGGCCTGACTCAACAAGTGGGAGCCGCGACCGGCCTGGGCGCCCCCGTGGACAACTTGCTGACCTCGGTAGGCGGCTCGGTGAAGGACTTGGGCCAATCGCTGGACGACACCGGCCTGCCCGTCAAGCTGGGCCTGGGCGGCGTGGTCGCGGGCCTGGGCGACACGGTCGCCAGCGCCGGTGGCCTGGTGAACGCGACCGAAGGCAATCCCAACCCCCTGGGCAATGTGCTCAACAACCTGAGCGGCACGGTCTCCACCCTGACCGGCACGCTGGCCTCCGACGATGGCCTGCTGAGCCCGGTCTCGCAATTGCTCAACGGCCTGGGCGAAGGTGGCACCGTTCAGAACCCCGTGCTGCAGCCGGCCCTGACCAACACGGGCAGCGCCGTGGACAACCTGGTGGACCTGAAGCTGGGCCAGACGCTGGGCCAAGTAGGCGCCGGCCTGGATCCGGCGGTCAGCCCCATCGTCGGCACCGCCACGCAGCTCACGCAACAGGTCGGCGACAAGACCGGCCTGGGCGCGCCGGTGAATGATCTTCTCGTCTCCGTGGGCGGCGCCGTCTCCAACCTGGGTGAGAGCCTGGGTGGCAAGCTTCCGGTTGCCGGCACCGGCGTGAGCGGCCTGGTATCCGGGCTGGGAGCGACGGTCGCCAGCGCCGGCGGCGTGGTGCATGCTTCCGATGCCAACAAGAACCCCGTCGGCAACGTGCTGGCCAACCTGACCGGATCGGTGGACAGCCTGACCGCCGGCCTGGGCCTGAGCATCGAAGGCGGACTGGTCGACAAGGCCGGCAGCGCCACGTCGCCCTCGGCCGCCGGCGCCGACGGCGGCCTGCTCTCACCCGTCACCGGCCTGCTCGGCGGCGTCGCGGGCGGCGAAGGCGGTGTGCTGGCTCCTGTCACCAACCTGCTGAACGGCGCCACCGGCGGCGAAGGTGGCGTGCTGGCTCCGGTCACCGGTCTGCTCGGCGGCGTCACCGGCGGCGAAGGCGGCGTGCTGGCCCCGGTCACCAACCTGCTGAACGGCGCCACTGGCGGCGAAGGCGGCGTGCTGGCTCCGGTCACCAACCTGCTTGGCGGCCTGACCGGCGGCACGGGCGGCGAAGGCGGCGGACTGCTGCAACCCATCCTGTCCGGCAATCTCGAAGGCCTGCTGGGCGGCAGCAACGGACTCCTCGCCCCGATCACCAGCGGCCTGCTGGGCGGCATCGGCAGCGACGCCAAGCCGATCCTCCATCCCTCGCTGGCCAATACGGGAAGCGCGGTCGACAACCTCGTTCCGCTCAACGCCAAGGAAACCCTGGGCAATGTCGGCACGGCTCTCGACCCGGTCGTCACTCCGGTCGCGAACCTGGTGTCCGGCACGACGCAGACGGTGGGCGCGGCCACCGGCCTGGGCGAACCGGTCAACGGCCTCCTGACCTCGCTGGGCAGCAGCCTGAGCGGCGTCGGCACCAACCTCGGCGGCAACGTGCCTGCCGTCGGCACCGGCCTGGGCGGCCTGGTGAACGGCCTGGGACAGACCGTCTCCAGCGTGGGAGGCCTGGTGCATGCCACGCCCGAGAACACCAACCCCGTGGGCAACGTCCTGACCAACCTGACCGGCGCCGTCAACAGCCTGACCGCGGGTGTCGGACAAGGCACCGGCCTGGGTGGCGGCACGGGAGGTGGCGAAGGCAACGGTGGCCTGCTGAACCCGGTCACCGGATTGCTGGGCGGGCTGCTGGGCGGCTTGGGCAAGCATTGAAAGGAGAGGCCATGCTTCACTGGGAGAACGTAATGAGTTCCTCGAGCCATTCGGTCCACGGATCGATACCCCGGGAACCCGAGGAAACGGACAGCGACAGCCAGGAGATGCTCAACAGCATCGTCACGATGCTCGGCCGCCGCCTGACGGTCTACACCTCGCTATACCAGACAGCATTGGCCGAACGACTGGGGCTGGGCATGGTCGACGTGAAGGCGCTCGAACTCGTCATCGAGTTCGAGCCCATCACGACCGGCCAGCTGGCCTGCCTGGCAGGCATCAGCTCGGGCGGGACGACGGCGGTGATCGACCGACTGGAAGCCACCGGCTTCGTGGTCCGCGACAAGCATCCGTTGGACCGGCGCATCGTCGTCATTCGGCCGGTGCGCGAGAAGTGCGCGGAGATCGAACGCCATATGCGCGCGGTGGCCGAGGACGTCGCGCACATCGGCGCCCGCTACGAGCGCGATCAGTTGTCCGCCGTCCATGGCTTTCTGGCGCAATGCGTGCATGCGCTCAAGACCGAGGCCCTGGGCATGCTGGGAGAAGGCGGCAACGCCCCGAACCTGGAAGGACGCCGCCATCCCGGGGACGACAAGCGGCGCAACTGATTTGCCCTCCTGACCGACATCTCCATCTGCCCGCGCAAGCGGGCATTTTTTTGCCGCCGGGCCGCCCCAAGGCAAAAAAGCGCCCCCTCGGGGGGCAGCGCCGCCGCATAGCGGCAAGCGTGGGGGCATTTTCTACCGCGAGGCTCAGCCGGCCTTGCGCCCGCGGACGAACCATCCCAGCGACGCCATCTGCAATACCCCCAGTGCGGCGAACGCCACCGCGAACGCCGCGCCCCGCCCCAGGCCGGCCTGCGTCAATCCGTCGACGACCACGCCTATGCCCCACTGGATCACGAAGGCGCCGACGAATACGAACATGTTGTAGAGCGTCACCAGCCGCCCCGCCGCCTCGCGGGGAAACTGCGTGGACAGATAGGGCTGCATCAGCATGATGGGCGCAACGCCCGCCGCCATCACCAGCCAGAGCAGCCAGGCCAGCGGCCCGCCGGCGAAGGCCAGCAGGAAGATCACGACGAAACAGCACAGATAGCCCGCCAGCGCGATGTTCAGCAGACCGAAGCGCCGCTGCAGCGGTGGACTGGCGAAACCCATGACGACGTAGCCCAGCGTCATCACCAGCATCATGACCAGCAGCATCGAGGCGCTGCCGGCGGGGCTCATGCCCAGGACGTCCGTCATCCATGGTCCGGCCCACAGCGTCTGCAGGGCGATGATGCCGCCCTGCCCGATGGCCGACAGCGGCATCACGCGCAGGATCTCGGGGTGCCTGAGCAGCCCCCACAGCGAGACCTGCGCCGCGCCCGGACGACCGGTCCCCAGCACGCTCACGTCATGATCAGGCACCACGCGCCACAGCAGGACCGCGACCACCGCCAGCGACAGGCCTGACAACAGATGAACGCTGCGCCAGCCGAAATGCCCGGCCAGCGTGGCCGCGGGCGACGTGAAGAACACCGCGCCGCCGGTGCCGGCGACCAGCAGCCACAAGCCCAGTTGCGCCTGCCGCTCCACCGGATAGCAGCGCCGGAAATACGAGAACGGCGCCATCAGGCTGGCCGCCACGCCGGCACCGATGAGAACGCGGCCCGCCGAAGTGACCGCGAAGCTGCCTGCCCAGACCATGACGAAGGAACCCAGGGCGGCGATGGCCAGCAGGCAGGCCTCGACCCGCCGAGCACCGTAGCGGTCCAGCCAGACGCCCAGCGGCGCCTGCATGGCCGCCAGGGAAACGAAGAACGCCGACGACAGCCAGCCGAGCTGCGATTTGCTGAGCGACAGGTCCTGCGTGATGAACGGCGCCAGCGCGGCATTGACCGAGCGCAGGCCGTAGGAAAAGAAATAGGCGGCGGCGAAACAGGCAAAGATCAACAGGGACTGCCGTCCGCCGATCTGGGGCGGCCGCATATCGTTATCGTTGGGCATGGGCAAAGACAGGTCTCCTCGAACGGCAAGAATACCCGAGGCGCCGTGAGGGCGTTCGCCAAGGCCCGGCGGCACATCTGCTACGATAGCCCTGCCGCCTGTCTGGGCGGTGCGTCTTCAGGGCGGGGTGGAAATCCCCACCGGCGGTAGGGTGTCCTCGCACACCGAGCCCGCGAGCGCTTGCCGGCCCTCCGGCAAGGTCAGCAGATCCGGTCCCATGCCGGAGCCGACGGTCATAGTCCGGATGAAAGAAGACGGGAACACGCGCCGCGTCCCGGCCTGCGTCCGCGCAGCCATGGGCGGCGCGCCTCCTACGGCGCCCACCAGCGCCATGCCCTGAACGCTTCCTGTTTCCTACGGAGCGTTTTCATGCAGTCCCTGCAACAGTACTTCGAAGCCACCACCGCCGAACAACGGCTGCTCGCGGCCCTGGCCGCGCTGAAACTCGGCCAGCCTGTCGTGCTGCTGGACGACGAGGATCGCGAGAACGAGGCGGACCTCATCATCGCCGCCGAATCCATCACCGAACCCATCATGGCGCGCATGATCCGCGATTGCAGCGGCATCGTCTGCCTGTGCCTGACGCCCGAGAGCGTGGATGCGCTCGGGCTGCCGCAGATGACCTCCCGCAACCGCAGCCGCAACGGCACCGCGTTCACGGTCAGCATCGAGGCCCGCGAGGGCGTCAGCACGGGCGTCTCCGCGGCGGACCGGATCACCACGGTGCGCGCCGCGCTGACCGGCGATCCGGCGGCCCTGGTCAGCCCCGGCCACATGTTCCCGCTGCGCGCCGATCCGCGCGGCGTGCTGGGCCGCCGCGGCCACACCGAGGGATCGGTGGACCTGGCTGCGCTGGCCGGCCTCGCCCCCGCCGCGCTGCTGTGCGAACTGATGCACGAGGACGGCAGCATGATGCGCGGCGACGCGGCGCTGGCCTATGCCCGCGAACACGGCTGGCCGCTGCTGACGATCGAGGACATCGTGACGTGGCGTTCGCGCGCCGACCTGCCGGCCGAGGAAGCCATCGCGGCCTGAGGGGGACACGGCCCCATGCCATTCCCCATCCGCCAGCCTGATATCGAACAGGCCGCCCGGCTCATCGACGAGGCCGACTGCCTCGTCATCGCCGCCGGCGCGGGCATGGGCATCGACTCGGGCCTGCCCGACTTCCGCGGCCAGCACGGCTTCTGGCGGGCCTACCCGGCCCTGGGGCGCCACGGCCTCGATTTCACCAGCATCGCCTCGCCGCGGGCCTTCAGGCGGGATCCGCGGCTTGCCTGGGGTTTCTATGGCCACAGGCTGGCGCTGTACCGCACCACCGCGCCGCACGCGGGCTTCGCGCTGCTGCGCGACTGGGCCCGCGAACTGCCCCGGGGCTGCGTGGTCTTCACCAGCAACGTCGACGGCCAGTTCCAGCGCGCCGGATTCGACGACGGCGACATCACCGAATGCCACGGCTCGCTGCATTTCCTGCAATGCCTGGCCCCCTGCTGCGAAGCCATCTGGCCGGCCACCGACTTCATCCCGGACGTCGACGAGGAACATTGTCTGCTGCGCGGCGAACCGCCCGCCTGTCCGCGCTGCGGCGGCTGCGCCCGCCCTAACGTGCTGATGTTCGGCGACGCGGACTGGATCGATGACCGTGCCCAGGCCCAGGCCCGCCGCCTGGAGGCGCGGCTGCGGCTGTCGTCGCGGCCGGTGGTGGTGGAGATAGGCGCCGGGCAGGCCGTCCCCACCGTGCGCCACTTCAGCCAGCAACTGGCCTTCGACAGGCGGGCGCCGGTCATCCGCATCAATCCCCGCGAACCGGAAGTCCCCGGGCTGCCCCAGGCCGTCGGCCTGCCGCTGAATGCGCTGGAAGCGCTGCGCGCCATCGACGCGGCCCGCGAGGGCCGTGCCGATGGCTAGGCCCTAACCCTGCTGGCCCGACAACGCGGCCGTCCGCTCGTAGTGCCGGGCCAGCAACTCCTTGGCCGCTTCCAGGTTCCCCGCCATCACGGCCTCGAAGATGGCCCGGTGCTCGTCCAGTTCGTTGCGCCGCTTGTAGGCCTTGCGCGCCGCCAATTGCCGATAGCGGTAGGCGCGGTCGTAGAGCTGCTCGCAGAATCCCATCAGCGTGGGCGACCCGCACGCGGACAACAGGGCGAAGTGGAACGCGCGATGCTGCCGTTCCCACACCGGGTTTTCTTCATAGCTGTCCTCGTCCACCGAGCGCGGCGTGCGCGACAGGCGGTGGAAGGCGAGCAGCAGCGCTTCCTCCCATTGCGGACTGCGCCGGGCCAGCCCCTGCTCGAGCGCCAGCGACTCCAGCGCCACACGGTTGCGCAGGATGTCCTCCAGTTCGTCGGCCGATACCGACGCGGCCGCGAATCCGCGCTGGTCGTTGTGCACGGCCAGGCCCTCGGCGACGAGGCGGCTGAGCGCCTCGCGCAACGGGCTCGCGCCTATGGCGTAATGCTGCCGCAGTCGATGCATCGGCAGCTTCTGCCCGGGGGGCCACAGACCGTCGAGCAGATCGGCGCGCAGGCGTTCGTAGATCTGCACGGTCATGCTGGGAGCGATATCGGCATCTAACATGCGGGGGTTTTCCTCAGGTTACCGACATTATTTTAGCTCGATAGAATTTTGTCGATATTTTTCTCCATACGGAGTTTTATCGACAATGGCTCATCCTTTTGTTTCCTTCACACTCCCAGGCCAGGACACCGTCCGCATCGGCGTGGTCGCGGACGGCAGCGTCGCCGAAATCGCCGATTCCGGCCATCCGTTCAAGCCCGGAGGCGCGCTGGCGGCGCTGGCCTCGCAAGGCCCGCAAGCCATGCGGGCAGCCGCCGACTGCGCCCTGGCGGGCGTCAAGCGCGTCCCGCTGGCCGAGGTCCGCCTGCTGCCCCCCGTACCCCAGCCCGGCAAGATCATCTGCCTGGGCCTGAACTACGCGGACCACGCCGCCGAAGGCGGCAACGCCAAGCCCTCGTATCCGAGCTTCTTCATGCGCGGCGCCACCTCGCTCATCGCCCACGGCGCGCCGCTGCTGCGCCCACGGGTATCGGACAAGCTGGACTTCGAGGCGGAACTGGCGGTGGTGATCGGCAAGCGGGCGCGGCACCTGACGCCGGACGACGCCCTGTCGGCCGTCGCCGGATACGCATGCTTCAACGATGCGACCCTGCGCGACTACCAGCGCCGTACCGCGCAATGGACCATAGGCAAGAACTTCGACGGCACGGGCGCCTTCGGACCGTGGCTGGTCCCGGCCGACGCCCTGCCCCCCGGCGCATCGGGCCTGAAGATCGAATCGCGCCTGAACGGCCGCGTCATGCAAAGCGACAACACCTCGAACATGCTGTTCCCGGTGGCCGAGACCCTGTGCCTGCTGACCGAGGCGCTGACGCTGGAGCCCGGCGACGTCATCGCGATGGGCACGCCCGCCGGCGTGGGGTATGCGCGCAAGCCGCCGGTATGGATGCAACCCGGCGACCGCATCGAGATCGAGATCGAAGGCCTGGGCACCCTGGCCAATACCGTGAAGGACGAAGCATGACCGACATCGCAGCAAGCGCAGCCACCCCGCGCATTACCCGACTGCCCGACGATTTCCGCTGGCCGGGCGGCAAGCGCATCGCCGTGATCTTCAACATCGCGTTCGAGGCCTGGTCGGATGGCCAGGCGCCGGGCATCGGCCCCATGGGCAACGTGCTCAAGCCGGGCTACTTCGACACCAATGCGCACTCGTGGGCATCGTTCGGCGTCAACCGCGGCATCCACCGCCTGATCGGCATCGCCGAAAAGCACGGCATCAAGACCAGCGTGATGGTCAACGGCGTCATCTGCGAACGCGACCCCGCCACCGTGCGCCGCATCGCCGAGCTCGGCCACGAGATCGTCAATCACTCGTGGGGCATGGACGTGATTCCGGTCTACCTGGACGAGGCCGCCGAACGCGCGAACCTGCGCCGCAACCACGACCGGCTGGCCGGCACCTCCGGCACGGCACCCACCGGCTGGATCAGCCCGCGCGGCACGGGCAGCCTCATCAGTTCGCGGCTGCTGGCCGAGGCCGGCTATCTGCACCACGGCGACATGAACGACGACGACCGGCCCTACGTCATGGACTTCGGGCAGCACCGCATCGTCGCCATCCCGCTCACCATGGACGTCAATGACCTGCCCACCTGCATCCGCTACGGCCAGGGGCCGCGGCACATGCTCGAGACCTTCGAGGACTGCTTTGCCGCCTTCCGGGAACGCGAGACCGCGCCCCTGATGCTGGACGTCACGGCCCACACGCACGTCATGGGCCGTCCCTCGGGAGCCTGGGTCTACGACGAGATCATGGGCCGCGTGGCCAAGGCCGATGACGTCTGGATCGGCACGCGACAGGAGATGGCCCGGTACGTCCTCGACACGATCTGAACAGCGCACCGCGCACGGAGGAGACAACATGAAATCCCTGAGCATGGCCGCGGCGGCGCTGGCCGCCTGCGGCCTCGCATCCCCTGCCCTGGCACTGGCCGAACCGGCCTGGCCCGCCAAGCCTGTCCGCTTCGTCGTCGCGTTCGCGCCCGCCGGCCCGGCCGACATCATCGCCCGTCTGCTCGGACATCGCCTGGGCGAAGCCCTGGGCCAGAGCATCGTGGTGGAGAACCGGCCGGGGGCCGGTGGCTCGGTGGCTTCGGCCGCCGTGGCGCGCGCCGATCCCGACGGCTACACCCTGCTCATCAACACCAGTTCCTATGCCGTCAATCCGGCCATGCAGCGCAACCTGGGCTTCGATGCCGAGAAGGACCTGACGCTGGCGGCGCTGGTGGCCTCGAGCCCCAACCTGATCGTGACCGCGCCCAACCTGAAGGCCAGGACGCTGCAGGAGGTCATCGCCACGGCGAAGTCCGGCGACTACAACTACGGCACGGCCGGCGCCGGCACCACGCCGCACCTGACCGCCGAATACCTGTTCAAGGTGCTGGCCCGCACGCCCGTCACCCACATTCCCTACCAGGGCGCCGGCCCCGCGCTGACGGCGGCCGCGGCCGGGCAGACGCAGCTCGCCAGCGTGGCCCTGCCCGCGGCGGTGGAACTGGTCAAGGCCGGCAAGGTGCGCGGCCTGGTCGTGACCGGCAGCAAGCGCTCGGCGGCGCTGCCCGAGGTGCCCACCGTGGCCGAGTCGGGCTTCCCCGGTTTCGAGGACGTGACCTGGGTGGGCGTATTCGCGCCGGCCAGGACGCCCGATGCGGTGCTCCAGCGCCTGAACGACGAGGTCGCGCGCATCCAGCGCGACCCCGAGTTCCAGGCCAGGCTGGCCGCCACCGGCTTCGAGCCGCTGGGCGGCACGCTGCCGCAGGCCAGGAAGTACCTGCACGACGAACTGGCCAAGTGGGCCAAGGTCGTGAAGGAAACCGGCGCCCAGGCGAACTGACCGACAAACGAACCGGCGGCGCCCCCGCCGCCGATCCCAGGAGAAGACCCTCATGCCTCATCGCAGACAAGCCCTCGCCCTGCTGGGCGCGCTGCCGCTGGCGGCTGCGCTGCCGGCCCGCGCCCAGGGCGATTTTCCCTCGCGTCCCATCAGGCTCCTGGTGGCCTTCGCGGCCGGCGGCAGCCCCGACCTGCTGGCGCGCCTGATCGGCAACCAGGTCGGCAAGCAGACGGGCCAGAGCGTGGTGATCGAGAACCGCGCCGGCGCCAACGGCATCATCGCCGCCGAGGCAGCCGCCCATGCCGCCCCGGACGGCTACACGCTGCTGCTGACCACCGGTTCGCAGGCGATCAACCCCAGCATCTACAGCAAGCTTCCATACGACACGGTGCAGGACTTCACGCCGGTGAGCCTGCTGACGGTGGCCCCGGCGTTGACACTGGTGGTCAATCCCAAGTTCCCCGGCAAGACCTTCGCCGAGTTCCTCGACATGGCGCGCAAGCCCGAAAGCCGCATCACCTTCGGCTCGCCAGGCACCGGCAACACGCTGCACCTGGTGGGCGAGCTGCTGAACGCGACGGCCGGCACGCACATGCTGCACGTGCCCTACAAAGGAGGCGCGCCCGCGCTGAACGCCGTGATCGCCGGCGACGTCAGCGCATGCTTCCTGAGCACGGCCGCGGCCATCATCGCGGTCAAGGCCGGGCAGGTCCGCCCGCTGGCGGTCACCAGCCGCCAACGCATCGCCGCGTTTCCCGACGTCCCGACCATGGCGGAAAGCGGTGTGCCCGACATGGACTACAACGGCGGCTGGGTCGGCATCTTCGCGCCCGGAAAAACGCCGCCCCCCATCGTGCAGCGCCTGTACGCCGAGATCGACAAGGCCATGCGGGTGCCCGAGGTGAAGGAAAAGATGGAAGCCTGGGACAGTCCGCCCGCGCAATCGTCGCCGCAGGAATTCACCCGCTTCTTCCAGGCCGAGATGGACAAGTTCGCGCGCATCGTCAAGCTTGCCCACGTACCCATGCAATGAAGAGATTCCCCGCACCATGATCCCGACCCGCACCACCACCGAGAACGGCATGATCTTCGAACGCGACGTCGCGCTGGCGATGTCCGACGGCACCGTGCTGCGCGCCAATGTCTTCCGGCCCGAGGCCGCGGGCCGCCTCCCGGTGGTCATGGCCATGGGCGCCTACGGCAAGGACGTCCATTTCGCGGATGCCTACCAGCCCCAATGGCAGGTCCTGAAGAAAATCTACCCGGGTCTGGACACCGAGGGCACGACCGGACGCTACCTGCGCTGGGAAGTCGTCGACCCCGAGCGCTGGGTGCCCGACGGCTTCGTCGTGATCCAGGTCGATTCGCGCGGCACGGGCCGCTCCGAGGGCTACCTCGATCCATTCGGGCCCATCGAGACGCGCGATCTCTATGAATGGATAGAGTGGGCGGGCGGCCAGCCATGGTCCAATGGCAAGGTAGGCCTGATCGGCGTGTCCTATCTCGCGATCAAGCAGTGGCAGGTGGCCGCCTTGCGGCCCCCGCACCTTGCCGCCATCGTGCCTTGGGAAGGATCCAGCGACCTGTACCGCGACGGCAGCTATCACGGCGGCATCCTGAGCAACAGCTTCACCGAGGCCTGGTGGCCGCGCCAGGTGCTGGCCAATCAGTACGGCAGCGGCGCCAGCACCCACCGCGACCGCCTGACCGGCGAACGCACCACCGGCCCCGACCTGCCCGAAGCCATCCTGCGGGGCAGCCGCGCGGACCACCCGCGCGACCGCCTGGAGCATCCACTGGACGACGCCTGGAACCAGGCCCGCGAAGCCGACTTGTCCGCGATCCAGGTACCCATCCTGTCGGCCGCGAACTGGGGCGGACCGGGCATGCACCTGCGCGGCAACTTCGAAGGTTTCCTGCGTGCCGGATCGCGGGACAAATGGCTGTTCGCCCACATCGGCACCCACTACGAGAGCTTCTACCTGCCCCGCTACGTCGCCCTGCAAAAACGTTTCTTCGACCACTATCTGCGCGGCGCGGACAACGGCTGGGACCGCGAGCCTCGTGTCCAGCTGGCCATCCGCCGTCCCGACGGCACCGCCGAGCTGCGCCAGGAACACGAATGGCCGCTGGCCCGGACACGATGGACGCGCTTGCATCTGGACGCGGACGCGCTGATGCTGGCGCCGCAGGCGCCCGGGGCAGGCGGCCGGGCGGTGTTCGACGCGATGGGCGAAGGCTTGCACTTCTCGACCGCGCCGTTCGAAGAGGACGTCGAATTCACCGGCCCCGCGAGCCTGCGCCTGTGGGCGTCGTCATCGACCGCCGACATGGACATCTTCGCCGTGCTGCGCGTGTTCGACCCGGAGGGCAAGGAAGCCAGCTTCATCGGCGCGCACGAACGGGTACCCATGGCGCTGGGCTGGCTGCGCGCCTCGCGCAGGAAGACGGATCCCGCCCGCAGCCTGCCCTACCGGCCCTGGCATACGCACGATGAAATCCAGGAACTCGAGCCGGGCCAGGCCTATCCGCTGGATATCGAGATCTGGCCCACCAGCATGGTCTTCCCGCGTGGCTGGCGCCTGGTGCTGACGCTGCAGGGCCATGACTTCATCGTCGACCCGCCGGGGCGCTTGCGCCACGACCATCCGCAGGACCGGCCGGCCGGGATCTTCGACGGCCGGACCACCGTCCACACCGGTGGCGAACGGGACAGCTACCTGCTGATGCCCCTGATCCCGGCCCGCGGTTGAAGGAAGGGTTATGCTCGCGCAGTACCGATCCAGGAGACGAGCATGACCCGATCCAACCGTACCGCGCTTGGCGGCAGCTACAACGAAGCCTTGTTCGAACAGGGCCTGGCCACCCGCCGCGAGGTGCTCGGCCGCGAATACGTGGACGCCTCGCTGGCCAAGGCCGCCGAGGACCCGCTGCGCATGGAACTGCAGCAGCTGGTCACGCAGCATTGCTGGGGCGACGTCTGGAACCGGCCCGGGCTCGACCGGCGCACTCGCAGCTTCCTGAACCTGGCCATGATCACGGCACTGAACCGTCCGCACGAGCTGCGGCTGCACGTGCGCGGCGCGATCAACAACGGCCTGACCAAGGAAGAGATCAACGAGGTCTTCCTGCAGGCCGCCATCTATTGCGGCGTGCCCGCGGCTCTGGACGGGCAGCGGGTGATGCTGGAGGTGTTCGCGGAAATGGGGATCTGAGGAAAAACCATGGCCGGCGCGGCGGGGCGGGCGCGAAGGCCGCCTCGCCGGCTCGTGCACGGTTTACGCCGGATCGGCTACGGGCAGCGTGCACGTGAAGCTGGCGGCGTCGTCTATCGACCCGGTTCCCTTGTAGCGCGGGTACGCGGGATACGGGCAAAGCGGACGCGTCCGGCTGGCCGGAATCGCGGGCGTCACCGCGGCGAGATCGGCGTTGCCCGGTGTTGCCTGCGCAACGATGGCATCCGGTGCCTTGCCACGCTCGACCCAATCCATGATGGGTGCCAGCCGGTCGAAGGTGTCGGTGCTGGGACCTCCCCTGCAATGGCCCATGCCCGGCACAAGGAAAAGCCTGGCGAACCGGCCCGTTTGCTCGCGGCTCGAATTGAGTGCCACGACGGATTCGTAGTAGTCGATGGTGTCGACGGCGTTCGGTCCGCTGTCCCCCGTGCCGTGATAGAAGATCATCTTGCCTCCCCGGTCGCGATAGCGCCCCAGATCCGGGTCCGACATCAGCCACGGCGCATTGACGGTCATCGAATTGCCCCAGGTATCCCAATCGACATCATCCAGGGGCCGGAATCCCGGCTGGGGCGGGGTCATGAACAGGATCGGCGTCGGGTCGATATTCAGTTTCCACTGGATATCCAGAATCGGCCCCTGCCCCGTGATGCGCGCAGCCTGACCGGAAGACGTCATCCAGGCGGCGTCGATGCGATAGCCGCGGACCGGGACCTCGCCTGGGGCTCGATAGCCCGGCACCTTGAACGCGGCGCCACCGGAGTCGACCGGCCCGTCCAGGACGGCTTCCCAGATACCCACCTGTTCGGCCGACAGGCATTCCGGGGTCTTCTCTCCGGTGCAAAGCAGCGCTTTCGGGCGGAACGTGCAGGCGGCCACATTGCTGATCATGCCGTCGACCGCGCCATCCTGCGCGTCGCAGGCAGCCAGCAGCTCGCGCTGGAACAACTGGCGATCGGCCTGCGGCATCGCCTCGTGGAAGCGCGGCATGCCATTGATATCCCGGGACACCACCGCGGCGGCCTTCTGCCAACCCCAGATCCGGGCCGCCACGACCCGGCCGAAGTCGAATACCGGAGCGCCCGCGACGATGCCATCGAACTCGTCCGGAAAACGCTGCGCAAAAGCCATGCCCTGCCGCCCCCCGGTGGAGCATCCATCGAAATACGAGCGCTCGATCGCGTCGCCATAGTAGTCCGCGATCAGGCTTTTGGCGGCCTTGGACGTCTTGATGATGGCCCCGTAGCCGAAATCCACCCTCGCCTGGGGATCGAAGCCGAAGGCCTCGGGCGCCGGCAGGTCGGCATTGTCGTGGCCGCCGTTCTGGGAAACCACCGCGAAACCCTGCTCCAGGGCCGTCTTCGCTCCGCCCGTCGGTCCATACGCGGGAGCCAGCGTGCCTTCGAGCCCGCTGCCGCCTTGAAAGAGGAAGCGCCGATTCCACTCGAGCGGCAGACGAAGTTCGAACTTCGTCGCGTAGCGCTTTCCGTCCACGCCTGTCCGGGGTTCCAGGGAACCCTGGACCACACAGTGGGCCGGCAGGAAGGTTGCCGCGGTCGGAGCGGACTTCTCCGTGGCGGCCGGTACCCAGGTGGCGCTGGTGATGACACCCTTGTGCTCTGCGCTGCTGAAATCCTTGACTGCCGCGCAGGCTGCCTCTCCGGTCAGCGCCTGAGGCTCAGGCACCGCGCCCGACCCACCGCAGCCGGCAACCGCCAGAACCGCCGCCAAACCTCCGGCGCCCCACCCAACAGCCAGATATCCACCCGATGCATGCATAGTGCGGTCCCCCTTATTGGCGCCGATGGCGGCGATATTTATAAAGTATCTTGATATAAAAATACCTTACATAAAACTGAGACTTACGCGAATAGGGTTAGTCCTGAATGGCGCAGGTAACGTGCCGCGGCGGCGCAACTGCCGCGATCGGCCACGCCATGCGGAGAAGCAGACGACAACAAAAAACCCCTTGATTTCTCAAGGGGTTTCTTGGCACATCTGATCTGGCGAGCGGTGTCATTCAAAAGATGGCCTATGATCCGCATGAATGCTTGCTCTAGCTGGTTTTGTTTTTGGCAACTACCCCCATAAATACCCCCACCCTCTCGCGCTGCTAAATCGCCATCAGCCGGTAGGGGTTCAGCAGCCGCTCATAGGGAAAGCCATGGACAGCCCGACCGGACCGCCGCCGCAAACCACCACGTCGAAATGGTCGACGGCGCGGTGCCTGGAATGCTGCGTCATGCTTGCCCCCTTTCAGCGGCGCTGCGCGCCATGCGCTCGGGACTCTTGTTCCATTCGGACCACGAACCCACGTACAGGCGCGGCTCGACTCCCAGCGCGTTAAGCGTCAAGACGGATAGCGCCGACAACACCCCGCCGCCGCAGTACACGACGACATCGCGGCCGGCTTTCACGCCGGCGTCCTCGTACAGCGACTCGATTTCGCTCACGGTGCGCAGCACGCCCGCCGGCGTCCACTGCTCGGCGGAAGGCAGGTTCCTGGCGCGGGGGATGCTGCCCGCAAGAAATGAATTCTCGTCGCGCGCATCGATGAGCAAGGTGCCGGAGCCCAGTTGCTCCACCTCGTCGACGAGGATCTGCGGCATGTTCCCCGGCTGCAGCCTGAGCTGCTCCGACGCGGCGGTCGCGACGCGATGGGTTTCGCCCTGGGCCACCGGCCCGCCATGATTGATCCACGCTTCCAAGCCGCCGTCGAGCACCTTGACGTTCTTGAGCCCCGCCCAGCGCAGCACCCACCAGCCGCGCGCGGCCAGCGCCACCGACGGCCCGTACACCACGACCTCGGTCTCGGCATCCACGCCCCAGGCCCTGAGCCGGTGCTCGAGTTGCTCGCGCTCCGGCAAGGGCAGATTGCCGGAATCCGGCGCAGGCTGCGCCGCGAAGACCTCGCGTATCTGTCCGTACACGGCGCCGAGAATGTGGCAATCGCGGTAGTCCCTGAACTCGTCCTCGGGCTCGCCCAGCCTGACGTCGATAAACAGCCGGTTCGCGTTGGCGCGTTCCAGCAATTGCTCGGGCTGCACGATATCGCCCGACAGGGACGACAACTTGTGTTTCATCGATCGAATCCTTCGCTCATCCAGGCCGGCCGGAACGTCAATCCGCCACCGGCAGATTCCGCTCCTTGATCAGTTTCTTCCAGAATTCCGTTTCCGAGCGCACCACGTCGGTCAGCGCGGCGGTGCTGGTATCGGGCAGTTCCGCGGCCCAGCCCTTGACCGTTTCCTGGGTGGCCGGAGATTTGGCGATCGCGGTGATTTCATCCGCCAGGCTCTTCGTAACCGCGGGATCCATGTTCTTGGGACCGAACACGGCGATCCACGCGCCGATGGCGGGCACGTCGCGCAGCCCCAGTTCATGCAGCGTAGGCACGCCGGTGGCCACGGCGCTGCGTTCGGCGGAGCTCACGGCAAGCGCTTCCATCGTCCCCGCACTGATGTACGGCCAAGCCGTCACCAGGGAAATGATGGCGATGTCCACATCTCCCGCCATCACTGCCTGCAACTGCCTGGAACCCGTGCTGTAGGGAACGTGCACCATGTGCGTACCCGCGCTGATGTTGATCAGCTCGCCCAGGTAGTGCATGCCCGTGCCCACGCCGGCAGAGGCGAAGTCGATCTTGCTGCCGCTCGGTTTGGCCTGGTCGATCAGATTCTTGAAGGTCTTGAACTTCCCCGCTTTCGCGACGATCACGTAGGGCGTCGTCGTGATCTGCGCGATCGGCTGCAGATCGCGCAGGCCATCCGCATTCTTCTCATTGGAGGCCGCGCGGATCGTGATCGAGGATCCGGTCACCAGCAGGTTGTACCCATCGGCGGGAGTTCCCATGATGTGTTTGGCCGCCACCTCGCCGCCCGCGCCCGGTTTGGGCTCCACCACGAAGCACGCTGGCCCTTGCCGCCTTGGTCGGCATAGGCGGCGTGCTGGTCGCGTCCAGCATCGGCTATGCCGCCCTGCAATTGGCCGGCGCGGCCTACCTCGTCCATCTCGGCATCAAGAAATGGCGCACCGCCTCCGCGCCCCTGCAAACCGCGAGCCGCGAAAGCATGCCGTCGCCCGCCAGCCTCTTCACCCAAGGCATGTTCGTCGCGCTATCCAACCCCAAGGCCATCCTGTTCTTCCTGGCCCTGCTGCCGCAATTCATCCAGGCCAATCGCCCCTTGCTGCCGCAGTTCGCCGCTCTTACCTCGATACTGCTGGCTTTCTCGTTTTCGGCGCTGATGGGCTACTCGGTGCTCGCGCGCACAGGGCGACGGCTTGCGCCGGGAAGTGCAGGCCTGGTGGCGGCGAATCGCATCATCGCCATCGTTTTCGTGGGATTGGGCGTATTCATGCTGGCCAGGGCCGTCACCGGGCGTTAGCAAGAGTCCCGTTCAAGCGAGCAAGGCGCCTGGCTTTCCATACGCTGCTCAAGGAGCGGCGAGGAAATCACCGACAAGACGGTTGAACGTCGCCGTCCATTCGATTTGTGTCCAGTGCCCGCAATGAGGGAACACATGCAGTTGAGCGCGCGGAAGAAGCGACGCTAATTTGATTGAATTCTGCAGAGGAATTACCTGATCTTCACGCCCATGGACGACAAGCGTCTCATGCTGCAGGGTTCGCAGCTGCTCCTCTGGTGTCGCTAGCGCCTCTATGTAACGCTGCCGAGGGCCGGGCGAGAACATGCGGCCGAACCGTTCCTGCACCCCGGGACGGATACTCGCCCGATAGCGCAACTCAGCCAACTCATCGGACACCAACTTGCGGTCATAGGCGAACACATCCAGCAATCCCTTCATATTCTGAAGCGATGGCTCATAGCCCCACACGGCGTCAAGGCCGGGCGTGAGCGGGAACGACGTCCCCACGCTCCCCATCAGCACCAGGCGGCGAACCCGGTCGGGATGGCGACTCGCAACCGCCAGTGAAACACCTCCGCCGAACGAGTTGCCAACCAAGTCGACCTGGGGAAGAGAGAGGGCATCCAGGAAGCCGATCAGATGATCGACCCAGGTATCCAGATCGTATGAAACAGACGGCGGCGCTTCGGTGTATCCGAACCCTACCATGTCGGGCGCCAGGACGCGCGCACGCTCGGCCAGGGGACCGATATTCAGGCGCCAATTCGCCCAGGCCGTAACGCCCGGCCCTGAACCGTGAATCAACAGTACCGGATGGCCTTCGCCCTGGTCGTGGTAGTTCGTATCGATCTGGCCAACTCGCAACCTCAGGCCAATTTCAGGATTCTCGGAATTAGTCACGGCCAGTCCCCTCCTCCTGTTCGCAGATGCGAGCGAGGATCTCCGCACCTCGATTGGCGGCAGACAAGCCGCGGAACAAATAGCACAGGTTCACGACCGCTTGCATTTCGTCCCAGCTCGCTCCCGCCTTGCGGGCAGCGATACCGTGCAGAACGGCGGCATCGCTGAGATCCATGAGCAACATCCCGAACAACAAGAGCTGCGCCGTCTTTACATCGAAGCACTTCGGATACATCCCATGCTCTCGCGCCTCTTCCTGCAAGCGCAGCATCGTCGGATCGATCGCCCCGGTCACATGGAAACGCGCTTCGATACGGGGCGGGAGAAAACCTACCAACTCTTCATATATCTTGGTACGACTTTCAATACTCCGGCTTTCGTCGGAATAGGAGCCCATCCGCTTGCTCACGCTCCCGACGTCGATTCGTGCAGGCAACATGTCTTACTCCTTGGGTTGTTGCGGCCAATACGCAAACCCCAACCCAGTCTTCGCATGATGGGCGGGAATGTAATCGACTATCTCGCCTTTCCATTGGCACGCGGCAGCGGCAACGATCCATGCGCGGATCTCGCCGGAGCCGCCACGCATGGTGGCCGAGTCCATCGTAAAGAGATGCTGGAGGTCTCGGCCCCTGTTGGTTGCGATGCGATCAAGAATCCATTTGTCCATGGGCGTATCGATCCATCCGGCTCTTGGACCGACCGGATCATGCGACAACCCTCCGGACGCATAAATGGCGACGCGTTCTTTGCGCGTGGCCAGGATGCGCGCAAGCGCCTCGCCGAGCTGCCAACACCGGGCGGCGGTTGGCAAGGGCGGAAAGTAGCAATTCAGGTACAGGGGGATGATCGGCACGTCCAACCTGGGAAGCAGGCGCTTGGCCGGATAGACGATCATGTGCGAGGTGCCCCGCTCCGAATGCGGCCCCATGGGATTCATGACCGAGGAGCTGGCCATATCGAAACCATCGTTCAGAAGCTCTTCGAGCAAATGGTTCGACAATTCCTTGTGCACCGGCACATGGATCCGCGACGCTCGAGGCGGTTGATCGACATAGAACGGCGCTTCGGAACCCCACACCTCATCGCCGGTAAACAGGCACATCGCCGGATTGCACCGTGCGTCGAACATGTCCTCCTGATCGTCGCCGACGAAAATCACCGCGTCGGGTCGATACGCTTCCAGCTGTTTCCGCAGGACCTCGAAGGCTGCATCGATCCGATTCACGTAGCTGCGAATGACCTCCGGCGTTTCGAGCTTCGCAGTATGCGGCTGCGAATCCTTCATGTAGTCGGGAATCGCGCCATAGACCTTCGGCCACAGCTCAGGTGGGCAGAACATCGCCGGCGCGTGGGAGGATGCCAGACCAAGACCTATCATTCTCCGTCTCCAGTGGGAAATGTATTCGAAACATGGAGCAATGCTTGGACCAAGGCTTCCGGATTCGCAACTCCCTTGCCCGCGATGTCCATCGCCGTTCCATGTCCTACCGAGGAAAACACGACCGGGGTGCCGATCGACATCGCGGCAGCCATGTTAGGCGCCGCCACCCTTGCAGCGACATGTCCCTGGTCGTGCAGCATGACGACGAACGCATCGCAGTCCTTCCTGGGCAAGAGCGTATCGGCCCCGATAGGTCCGATAAGATCCATGCCATCGTCACGCAGCTTGCCAATCGCTGGCGCGATGATTTCGATCTCCTCGCGGCCGAACAGGCCAGACTCGCCAGCATGCGGATTGACGCCCGATACGCCTATCCGCGGCCGGGCGATACCCAGCCGGCCCAGAGCCTGTGCAGTCGTACGAATGACCTTCTCTACCCGGTCTTGCGTAATGGCAGTCAAGGCGTCCCTGACACTGAGGTGCAGGGTCACGTGAGCGACTCTGGTTCTTTCCCAGCAGAGCATCAATCCGACTTCATCGACCGGCGTCCCCGTACGGCGCGCCAGGTACGACGGATGTCCGTCGAACGCAATGCCTGCTTGTTTGATGGCGGTCTCATGGATCGGCGAACCGACCACTGCATCGACCACTCCTGCTTTCGCCGCATCGACCGCTGCATCCAGCGCCGCGATGGTTGCCGCACCCGACGCGGCCGACACCTCGCCGATTCGAAAGCTTTCGTCCAAGCTCGGGACGTCCATCAGGGCCAGCCCCTGGTCCAGGCTGGCAATGTCCGCCATTGACCGCAGCAGGCGGTAGTCGGCCCGCAGTCCGCAAAGCTTCGCGTGCGCGTCCAACGCCCGTTTGTCGCCAAACAGAACCAGACTCAGGCTGTTGCGGATACGCGGGTCGTCGGATGCCTTCAATGCGATTTCCGGTCCGATCCCCGATGGATCTCCCAACGTAACCGCGATTCTTTTCAGCGCCATTGAGAAACTCACAAAGGCAATGCCAGCAATGTGTCGATACGCGAGCTGTCACAGACCACGATGCGCTCCGCGAAAGCCGGCTTGGAGGCTCTAAGCGAGACCACATCGCGATAGACGCCTGCCGCGAACATGGACATTTCACCGGTCCGCATTGTCCGCACCACCAGAAAGCTGGTTTCGGCATGAATCAGCGGGCCGTCAACCGACAACACCACCGGACGCCCCATGACGTGCCGGTAGCGTTGCCCCTCGTAGACATTCGCCTCGCGCAGCGACTTGACCCGATCCGCCAGCATTCCTCTGGAGTCGGCACATAGCACGCCAAACGGATAGCCGCTTTGCTCGTTATCGATCGAGGTGATCTTGTAATTGCACTGTTCTTCGAAGAAATCAGGCCAGCGCTCCAGCTCGTCCCTATCTATGGCTCTGCCGTAGTCTTCCATCAAAGCCGCCAGCGCGGACACCAGATGTTCTTTGTTCTCTTCCATCTCACAGTCCCATATGGTTACGGTACTCTTTCCAGAAACCCCGGATAGAGGTCTCGGAAGCACGGGAAGACGAAGACTCGGCCCCTTCTCCCCCCATAAGAACCACAGACTCGGCGTCGTTGGATCCAGCGATTCCTCGTTGGACGAATCCACCCACAGCACCGTCCTCCATCGAGACGTAACCAGCCGGCCCCACGAGGTTGGAGTGCTTCATGCGCAGCTTCTGCAGGGCCTCGTCGTCATCCGTGAAACCTATGAGCGTCCACACGAGGTCTGTGCGGTCCGGGCCCTTCGGAACGATTTGCCGAACGGCCAAGCTGTTGTGAATCGCCTGCAACACGAACCCCGGAAATATCGACAGAATCTGTACGTGGCAACCGTCGCCGAATTCGTCAACGATGTTGAGAACGCTCTTGTCGTTAAGAAGAAAGTTCTCTTCCTGATTGCTGCGCAACCCTTCCTTCTTGAACTCGTCGTCCTGGCCCCCGCTATGGCTCAGGGAATAGCTGACATGGTGCCCGCCGCTTTCGGCCACGATCACCCCTCCTCCCTGCGAGAGCCGAGAGACCTTGAACGTTGCGAAAAAGGTATGCAGCAAGCTGGAGTGGTACGTATCTTTCGCGTTCTCGAAGTAGAGCTTCCAATTGTTGGGAAGCGCCTGGGTGTACTGGCCGTAGATTCGCAGCGGCTTGTGCAGAACCCGCTTCACCCGGCTGGCGACTTCGTCACCCAGATATTCTTCAACAGGCGGAGTCTTCTCACTCAAGGTTCCGAAGATCAGACCACAGTACACTTCGACACGCAGTTTTCGCGGCCCGTGGTCGGCCGTATCGAAACTGTCCGGCATACCGCCGGCGCCATTCACGCCGCGGCGGAAGGCCACCGTCTTGAGATTGCCCTGCAAATCATGCGTCCATGCGTGGTAGACACACGTGAACTTGCGGGCCTTGCCCTTGTTTTGCAGGGCCAGCAGCGAGCCCCGGTGCGAACAACGGTTTTCGAACGCTCGGATGACGCCGCCCTCATCACGGCATACGATCACCGGCATGTCGCCGACAAACGTCGTCTTGTAGTCCCCCGACTCGGGCAACTCTGCCTCTAGGCCGAGAAAGCTCCATGTATCGCCTTGGTAAATGCGTTCTTGTTCCTGTCGATAGATCGCATCGTCTCCATAGACCCAATAGGGAACGCGGGTCAGATCTCCTTTTGTCCACTCGCGATACTGCATGCTGCACCTCCGATGACTGATTTGCCGTGTGTTGTTATAGGATTCAACTCGACTCGCGCATGAATGCCTGGACAGCCTGTCCCGTCTGCAGGCTGTGCGCGCGCAGCAACTCGCAAGCGCGGTCTGCATCCCGGGCCAGGACGGCATCGACGATTGCGGCATGCTCCTGAGCCACGTTCCGCTGGGGCGGCCGCTCCTTGAGGAACAATCTCCGGAACCGATCGGACTGGTCATGCAGCACGGAGCAAAACTGCGTCACCATCGGCATGTCGCAGCCCGAGACCAGGCAAAGATGGAATTCACGGTGCGTCCGCTCCCACTCGTCCAGGAACGGGACGAAACCGTCGCGTTGCTCGATCCGGGTGAGGCGATGAAAAACCGCGACAAGCTTTTCTTCCCAGGCCAGATCGCCCAGCTCGATCGCATGGCGTAAGGCAAACGGCTCCATATGGGCCCTAAGTGCCGTGACTTCGGCCAGCTTCTTGATCGACGCTTCGACGACACGAAAACCGCGCTGGTCTTCGGCAACGACAAAACCCTCCGCCATCAGGCGAAGCAACGCCTCTCGAACAGGGCTGAGACTGACGCCGTACTGCTCCCCCAGCGACTCCAGATGGAGCCGCGACTCGGGGAGCACCTCGCCGGTCAGGATCGCTTCCCGCAGACGGGTAGTGAGGGTAGTCGCAATGCTGGTTTTAGAACTTGCCATGCTTGGCCTCTCCGCGCCCTTAGCTTCCCTTCAGGGTTTCGGCCAAGAGCAATTTCGAAATCACTTTATTTTTTTGAATCCTATCATCACAAATCGAATCAGACAAATAATTTCGAATTTATTGACAAGAATATTGAAACTTCATACAGTGGCCGGCATAAAGCCAAGGAGACCTCCATGCCACGCAAAGCCGCCATAGCACTAGCCCTCAGCGCAGCCTTCACGGCCGGTGCTGCCCATGCCCAATCCCCCTACCCTGATCGTCCCGTGAAAATCGTGGTGCCCTATCCCGCCGGCGGGTACTACGATCACGTCGCGAGAGTCATCGCGGAAGCGCTTCGGGCGTCGCTCAAACAAGGCTTCATCGTCGAGAACAAAGTCGGGGCGAACGGCATCATTGGTGCCACCCAAGTGGCCAAAGCTCCGGCCGACGGCTACACACTGCTGCTGGCCGCCGTAGGACCCAATGCCATTTCCCCCGCGTTGACGCCCAATCTGACGTACGACCCTATCGCGGACTTCTCGCCGATTTCTCTGCTCGTTTCCGCACCGAACGTACTCGTCGTACCGGCATCTTCGAGCGCGCGGAATCTTGCAGACCTGGTTGCCGCCTCACGCAAGGCCCCTATGAACTATGCGCATAACGGGGTCGGCAGTTCCGTGCACCTGGGGATGGAGCTATTGAAGGGAGCAACGGGTATGCAAATGGTGGGGGTGCCCTATCGCGGCAGCGCCCCTGCAGTCGTCGCGGTGATCGGTGGAGAAGTCCAGGCGTCGTTTGGCTCGGTCCTGGACGTTCTGCCACAGATCCAGGCGGGACGGCTACGCGCGCTGGCGGTCGGCAGCTCCACCAAGATCGCCGCCATCGGCGGCGTTCCGACAGTCGCGGAACAAGGCATCTCCGGCTTCGAGTCTTCAGCCTGGAGTGGTTTGATGGCTCCCGCGCGCACCCCCAAGCATATCGTCGACACACTCAATCGTGCCGTCAACAGCGCGCTGAAAGACCCCGCCGTCGTCAAGCAACTATCTCCCGGCGGAGAACTTCAGACTCTGGGAGGCAGCCCGGAGGAGTTCGCCTCTTATCTGAAGAGCGAACTTGCAAAATGGCAGAAGGTAGTGACGGACAACGACATCAAGACAGACTGAGCCGTGCCGCACGCGACGCCCTGTTCAACCGTTCCGGAAGACAGGGACGGTTCGAACGCGAAGCAGATCTACCTCTGCCGCATGTCCGACGTGCGCGAAGGACGCCCCGCATCGGTCGCCGTACCGGGGCTTTCGCGCCTGGTGATCTTCCAGGTAGGGCACGCGTACTTCGCTGCCCATGATCGTTGCACGCATGGCAACGCATTGCTCAGCGAAGGCGCGCAAATGGGGAGCGTGGTTTATTGCCCGCTGCATGGAGGAGCGTTCGATATCGCTAGCGGAGCTGCGATATCACCCCCCTGCCGTACTCCACTCTCCCTTCTCCCCATCCGTCTTGAAGGTGGAGGCATCTGGCTTTGCCGAAATTGGAAACAGCCTTGGGCCTCGGAGCGGTAGAGACGCAACGCCCCGACTCTCACCCTCGATACTGTTGTTCTTCTCGTACCGTCACAACGGTACGGGAAACAACTCCTCCACCGTCATGGGCCGCGCGATCATGTCCTGGCGCAACAGGTAGCGCAGCAGCGTCTCCAGCGCCGGCCGGTTCGGCTCGACGCCGTAGACCCAGGGATCTCCGCCTGGAAACAGACGCTTCATCTCTTCCACATCCTGCCGCATCCACGGCAGCATGCAGGCCAGCGTCCCGGTATCTTCCAGCCGCCGCCAGGCCGCGCGCCTGGCCGACTCGAAGGCGTCGAACAGGCTGCGGGCCACGAAGGGATGGCGCTGCAGCACGTCCCTGCGAATCACTACCAGGTGCATGATGGGGAAAATGCCCGTGCGCGACAGGTATTCGCGCTCCACGGCCCTGAAGTCCGGGAAGAGCCGCTCGACGTTGCCCCGGTCCAGGGACGCGGGCAGGCGGGAACCGAGGTACGCGTCGATGGCCCCCTCGTCCAGCAAATCGCTCAGCGACCGTCCGTCGTCGTTCCGGACGATGTCGACCGGCTTGAGCAGGGGCGGCGCCTGCGGATCGCCGTGGCTGCCGGTGCCGTTCACCGCCCCCTGCACCCACTGGACGTTCGAAAAATCGACGCCGTATTCCTCTTGCAGCACGCCGCGGATGTAGACCGCCGCGGTCATCGTGTAAAGCGGCACGCCTATCCGCTTCCCGGCCAGATCGCGCGGGCTCGCGATGCCCGCGCCGCGGTTCACGCACACGTAGCCATGGCGGAACATGCGCGACGGGAAACCGGTATGCCGACGAACCGGTCGTCGCCGCGCGCCAGGCCGCAGGCGTATTCGGACAGCGACATTTCCCCCGCATCGAACTCCAGGTTGGCCATGCGATCGAAGATCGAGCGGGGGTCCAGGTCATGGACATACTGCAGGTCGACACCCGGCACGTCGACTTCCCCCAGGACCAGGGGCAGCGTCCGGTCGTATAGCGTGCAGGCTCAATGCGCCCACCATTCCCGGGCGGCCTGCTCAAACGTCAGGGCCTCGGGCGCGCTGGCCTGCTGCTTGCGCGCCGCCACTGGATCAGCTCCCGAAGCCAGGATCTTCCGCCCTTTTTGGTGCCGCTCGCGGGCCTGAGCCAAAGAAACGTCGGGATAGACGCCCAGCGCCAGCACCTTTTCCTTGCCCTGGTAACGGTATTTCCAGCGCCAGTACTTGCCTACCTGGTTGACCAGCAAGTACAGCCCTCCTCCGTCCGCCATCTTCCGGGGCTTGTCCTGGGGCTTCGCCTGTCGCACGGCGGTATCTGTGAGCGGCATTGGGGGTATCTGTGAAGACGGGGTATCTTGATGATACCCCCAGAAATACCCCCAAATACCCCGGCTGTAGGCGAACTCTGGCGAACCGTTCCGGGCAAGAAAAAACCCGCATCGCCTTAGCTGATGCGGGTTTCTGGACTTCTACGAACTTTGGCGAATCACCAAAAATCGATAACTGGCGGAAGCGGTGGGATTCGAACCCACGATGCAGTTTTAGCCGCATACTCCCTTAGCAGGGGAGCCCCTTCGGCCACTCGGGCACGCTTCCGAAAGAGCCGGCAGTGTACCACGGTCCGAGGGGGGATCCAGCCGCTGGCGGCCGAAAAATTTGCAGTTTCCCCTCGCGGCCGGGTGCCCCGCGGCCCCGCTTTTACTGCGCGGCGCCCTGGTCCAGGCCGAACGCCTTGTGCAGCGCGCGCACGGCCAGTTCCATGTACTTGTCCTCGATGACCACCGAGGTCTTGATCTCGCTGGTGCTGATCATCTGGATGTTGATGCCCTCTTCCGACAGGGTCCGGAACATCAGGCTGGCGATGCCGGCGTGCGAACGCATGCCGATGCCGACGATGGAAACCTTGCAGACCTTGTCGTCGGACACGACTTCGCGCGCGCCGATGGCCTGGACCACCTTGCCGTTCAAGACGTCCAGCGCCTTCTTGAACTCGCCGCGGTTGACGGTGAAGGAGAAGTCGGTGGTGCCGGCGACGGACTGGTTCTGGACGATCATGTCGACGTCGATGTTGGCGTCGGCGATCGGGCCCAGGATGGAGAAGGCGATGCCGGGCTTGTCCGGCACGGCCACGACCGTGATCTTGGCTTCGTCCCGGCTGAATGCGATGCCGGATACAACGGCGGCTTCCATTTTCTCGTCTTCCTCAAAAGTAATCAGGGTGCCCGACTTCATTTCTTCGTCGAGCGAAATCATCGGATCGGTCAGCGACGACAGCACGCGGGTGGGCACGCGGTACTTGCCCGCGAACTCGACCGAGCGGATCTGCAGGACCTTGGAGCCCAGCGAGGCCATCTCCAGCATTTCCTCGAACGACACGACGTTCAGGCGCCGGGCCTCGGGCACGACGCGCGGGTCGGTGGTGTAGACGCCGTCGACGTCGGTGTAGATCAGGCATTCCGCGGCCTGGAGCGCGGCCGCGACGGCCACGGCCGACGTGTCCGAGCCGCCCCGGCCCAGGGTGGTGATGTTGCCGGCGTCGTCCACGCCCTGGAAACCGGTGACGATGACCACGCGGCCGGCATCGAGGTCGGCGCGGATGCGGGCATCGTCGATCGACGAGATGCGCGCCTTGGTATAGGCCGAGTCGGTGCGCACGGGCACCTGCCAGCCGGCGTAGCTGCGGGCGTCCACGCCCTGCGCCTTCAGCGCCATGGCCAGGAGACCCACGCTGACCTGCTCGCCGGTCGAGGCGATCATGTCGAGCTCGCGCGGATCGGGCTGTTCCTGGATTTCCTTGGCCAGGCCGATGAGCCGGTTGGTCTCGCCCGACATGGCCGAGGGGACCACCACGATCTGGTGCCCGGCCGCGTGCCATTTGGCCACGCGCCGAGCCACGTTCTTGATGCGCTCGACCGAGCCCATCGACGTACCGCCATACTTGTGAACGATTAGTGCCATTGTCTTGTGTCGCTTAACGCATGCTTGTGCCTGGGCTGCCGCGGAATGGCCTGCCAAGCCGGTTTGGCCAGGAAAAAGGCTAACCATAAATGGTAGCCCAGCTGCGCCAATTCCGCAAAACGGCGGGATGTTGCCACCCCGTCCCCCGGGGCGCGCGGACCTCGGCCGCCGTCAGGACGTCACGGTGGCGCCGGGATGGTCGGGCACCCATTCCAGGCGGATGCCCGGCGAAGCCTGCGGCAGCCGCGCGTCGGCGCCCAGCCCCGCGGCGTAGGCCATGATCTCGCCGCGGTACAAGAGCGGCAGTCGCTCGCGTTCCCAGGTGGGAATGCCCCGCTCCTGGTAGAGATTCTTCAGGCTACGGCTGGGGCTTTGCGCCGTCACCTTCAGCCGTTCGCGGCCCCGGCGCCAGCGCATGGTCAAGGCCGTGTTGCGCAGCCAGTCCGGGGCGATGCCCGACTCCTCGACCGCGAACACCAGCGTGCCGCCCATGGCCTCGAGCCGGATGGCGGGTTCGCCGGCCCATCTGAATTCCACACTGGCCGCCTGTACCGCCAGCGGCGCGCGCTCCCTGCTCTCCACGATGACATAATCCCGATAACGGCGCACCTGCCTGTCGCCATGGCGCAGCAACAACTGCCTGTCGTGCGCCGCGTCCTGCAATTGCCTGGCCATTTCCCGCAAGCGGGCTTCCGGCGGCGCGGCCACATCGTGGCCGGCCAGCCAGAGCCGCAGCACCATCGCCCTGCGCGCGGGCCCCAGCCGGTTCAGTCCCGACAGGCGCAGCGCGCTGCCGTAGGGAGGACGCTGTTCCTGGATCGCGTCCAGGTCGGACTGCGCCACTTCCCTCAGCAAGGCCGCCGTCTCGGCGGACCGGCGCGCGTGGCGGTCCAGGGTATTGCGATACCCCGGCCAGTGGCGCTCGATGGCGGGCAGGATTTCCGCGCGCAGGATGCCCCGGGCGTAGCGGGCATCGAGGTTGCTGGGGTCCCGGACAGCCTCGAAACCGGTGCGCGCCGAATAGGCGTGCATGAACGCAAGTATCCGACTTCTGGGCACCGCAAGCCAGGGACGAAGGTAACGAATCCCATCCTTGCGGGTTTCCCCCGCCATCGCTCCCATGCCGTCGGTGCCCGCGCCCCGCAGCAGGCGCAGCAGCACGGTCTCGGCCTGGTCGTCCAGGTGATGGGCAAGCAGGATGGTGTCGATGCCGGTTTCGGCCGCCATGGCGGCCAGGGCGCGGTAGCGGGCCTCGCGCGCCGCGGCCTCGGTGCCGGCGGGATCGGCGGGATCCACCCGCACCCGGCGCACGTCCAGCGGCAGGCCCAGGCGAGCCGCCAGATCGGCCGCCAGTCCGGCCCAGGCATCCGCGTCGGGATGCAGGCCGTGGTGGACGTGGAACAGCCGCATTGCCAGGCCCCGCCGCGCGGCCCATTCGGCGGCCTTCACGGCCAGCGCGGCCGAATCGGGGCCGGCGCTCAAGGCTACGGCGAACCGCCCTTCCAACGGCGGCATGGCATCCAGCGCCCGGCCCAGCAGCTCGGACGCATGCAGGGCCGCTACGTCCGCGCCGGCGTCAGGACTGGACGGTTTCCTTGAAGCGGCCATAGGCCATGACCCGCTCGAGACGCGTGGTGACCAGGTCGCCGGCCTTGACGCCCTGGAACTGGCGCAGCGCGTCGGACAGGGCGCGCCGCAGCAGTTGGGCCATGTGCTTGGGATCGCGATGGGCGCCGCCGACGGGTTCGCTGACGATCTTGTCGACCAGGCCCAGCGCCTTCAGGCGATGCGCCGTGATGCCCAGCACTTCGGCGGCTTCGGAGGCCTTCTCCTGGCTGCGCCACAGGATGGACGCGCAGCCTTCGGGCGAGATGACCGAGTAGGTGGCGTATTGCAGCATCAGCACGCAATCGGCCACCGCGATGGCCAGCGCCCCGCCGGAACCGCCTTCGCCGATGATGGTCGTGATGATGGGAACCTGCAGTTCGGCCATCGCATACAGGTTGTGGCCGATGGCCTCGGACTGTCCGCGGGCCTCGGCGTCGATGCCGGGATAGGCCCCCGGGGTGTCGACGAAGGTGAAGACCGGCAGGCCGAACTTCTCGGCCAGGCGCATCAGCCTCAGGGCCTTGCGATAGCCCTCGGGCCGCGGCATGCCGAAGTTGCGTGCCGCGCGCTCCTTCGTGTCCCGCCCCTTCTGGTGGCCGATGACCATGCACGGCATGCCGTTGAACCGCGCCATGCCGCCCACGATGGAACGGTCGTCGGCGAACATGCGGTCGCCATGCAATTCATGGAAATCGGTGAAGATGTCCCGCACGTAGTCCAGCGTGTAGGGGCGCTGCGGATGACGCGCCACCAGGGCGGTCTGCCACGGCGTCAGCTTGGAATAGATATCCTTGGCCAGCGCCTGGCTTTTCTGCTGCAGCCGGCTGATCTCCTCGGAGATATCGACGGCGGAATCGGCCTGCACGAAGCGCAGTTCCTCGATCTTGCCCTCGAGCTCGGCCAGCGGTTGTTCGAATTCAAGAAATGCGTTGCGCATCAGGCCCTCCCAAGGGGCAGCGGACGCCCAGGCGTCCAACTTCGTTCATCACCAACTCAATCACTCCAACCCCCCCACCCACCCGGTGTGCAGACCCAGGATGCGGTGGATCCGGCTCCGCCGGTCCACCCGCATCGCCCCCCGGGGGGCGCGCGTCAGCGCGTAGGGGGGGCTATAAACTTTTCCACAAATACCACGTCGCCACCGTGCACCACGGCTTCCAGGCCTGGGCCACTTCCCTGGCCTCGAAGCGCGACACGGGCTCGCCGCTGAAATAGTGCAGCGAAATGGCGCGCAGCAGCCCCGGGTCGTCCAGCGGCAGAATATCCGGCCGCCGCAGATTAAAAATCAGGAACATGTCCGCTGTCCAGCGACCGATGCCACGAATCGCGGTCAATTCGGCGATCACGGCCTCGTCGTCCATCTCCGTCCACTGGTCGGGATGCACCAGGCGCTGCTGGAAATGGGCGGCCAGGTCCAGCAGGTATTCGGCCTTGCGCTGCGACAGGCCGGCCTCGCGCAGGCCGGCCAGGCCCAGCTTGCCGACCACCCCGGCGGTGACGCGGCGGCCGCAGGCGGCCAGGCAGCGCTCCCAGGCGGCATCGGCGGCCTTGGTCGAGATCTGCTGGCCGATGATGGCGCGCGCCAGCGTCACGAAAGGCTCGCCCTGCGTCGCGAGGTGGACCTCGGGATGCAGGGGGATCAGTTTCTTGAGGATACGGTCGCGCTTGAGCAGGTGCGCGACCGCGGCGTCCCAGTACGGGGGCTTGTCGGTGCCGGCGAAAGAGACGGCGGGCACGGACCCTCCCGGCTCGGCCGTGGCATGGAGCTTCATGTTCAACATCTGGTGTTCAGCGATTCGCGGCACTCAGGCTCGACGCCAGACGGTCACGCCACCCGGCTTGTCCTCGAGGACGATGCCGTCGGCCAGCAGTTCGGCGCGGATGCGGTCGGCCGCCGCGAAGTCCTTGTCCTTCTTGGCCTGCGCCCGTTGGGCGATGCGAGCCTCGATGTCCGCCGCGCCGCCGTCCTCGTCGGCCGCCTTGCCCTGCAGGAAGGCGCGCGGCTCCTGCTGCAGCAATCCCAGCAGGCCGCCCAGGGCCTTGAGCTGGCCCGCGGCGCGGGGTGAGGCCGTCTTGTTGACCTCGGCTGCGAGGTCGAACAGCACGGCGATGGCTTCCGGGGTATTGAAATCGTCGTCCATGGCGGCCCGGAAGGCTTGCCCGGAGGGGTCGTCCCAGTCGGCGCCCAGCGCGTCGGGCTCGGCATTGCCCAGCGCGGTGTAGAGCCGCGTCAGCGCGGCCCGGGCATCGGCCAGGTTGTCCGCGGCATAGTTCTGCGGACTGCGGTAGTGGCTGCGGACGACGAAATAGCGGACCACCTCGGCGTCGTAGTGCTTGAGCGTGTCGCGCACGGTGAAGAAGTTGCCCAGCGACTTGGACATCTTCTCGGCATCGACCATGAGCGGACCGCAGTGCATCCAGGCGTTGGCCAGCGTGCCGCCGTAGGCGCCTTCGCTCTGCGCGATCTCGTTCTCGTGGTGGGGAAACTTCAGGTCGGGCCCGCCGCCATGGATGTCGAGCGGCATGCCCAGCAATTCACGGCTCATGGCCGAGCATTCGATGTGCCAACCCGGGCGTCCCGGCCCGTAGTCCGACTCCCAGCGGGACTCGGGCGGTTCGGAGGGCTTGGCGGCCTTCCACAGGACGAAATCCAGCGGATCGCGCTTGGACGCGTCCACCTGCACCCGTTCGCCGGCCCGCAGGTCGTCCAGCGACTTGCCGGACAGCTTGCCGTAGCCGGGAAACTGGCGCACGGCATAGTTGACGTCGCCGTCGTCGGCACGGTAGGCCAGGCCCTTGTCCTCGAGCAGGCGCACGATCTCCAGCATCTTGCCCACGTGCTCGGTCGCGCGCGGCTCGAAGTCCGGCGGCTGCACGCCCAGCGCCTTCTCGTCCTCGTGCATGGCATCGATGAAGAAGCCGGTAACCTCGGAAATGCGCTTGCCGGTCTCGACCGCCTTGCGGATGATCTTGTCGTCGATGTCGGTAATATTGCGGACGTAGGTGACCCGGTAGCCGCTGGCGCGCAGCCAGCGCTGCACCACGTCGAAGCTGATCAGCATGCGCGCATGGCCGAGGTGGCAATAGTCATATACCGTCATGCCGCAGACATACATGCGCACGCACCCCGGTTCCACCGGTTGGAAAGGTTGCTTGGCACGAGCGAGCGTATTGTAGATATGGAGCATGGGTAGGACCACCCCCTACGCGCTTCGCGCGCCCCCTCGAGGGGGCGGCACTGGCGGACCGGCAAAGCCGGATCCGCTGTGCCCTGGGCCGAGCAGAGGGTATCGGGGCGCGCGTTGCGCTTTGGGCTATTAGAATGGCGATTATATCAACTGGACGGAGCGGCCCTGGCCGCTCCTCATCTGCGGGCAGAATCGTTTGACCACGAACCACGTACCTATCTTCCGCCTGCGCGGGGGTGCGGGCCGCGCGGCGGCCCTGGCGGGCGTCCTGGCGCTGGGCATCGCGCTGGCGCCCGCCCCGCTTCCCGCCCAGACCACCACGGCCACGCCGCCGGTGCTGGCGCCGTCCTCCGATGGCGATCAGGCCATCCCCTGGCTCAGCAACCTGCTCGAGGCCCTCAAGCCCGGCGTCGACACCCGCCTGCCCGAATCGAGCCGCGCCCTGGCGCAGCGGCTGGAGCGCCAGCTGGACGAAGGCAAGGCCGCCCAGACCCTGGCCGAGATCGACCAGCACCTGGCCGCCGACACGCAGAAGTCGCCCGACGCCACCAACGCGCAGTTGCTCTTCCTGAAGGGCCGCGCGCTGAACCTGCTGGGCCGCCGCGACGAGGCCAAGGCCATCTATCGCGACATGACCGAACGCTTCCCCGAGCTGCCCGAGCCCTGGAACAACCTGGCCGCGCTGGAGGTGGCCGACGGCCGGCTGGACCAGGCCAAGGTGGCCCTGGAGATGGCCATCCGCACCGACCCGAACTACGCCGTCGCGCGCGAGAACCTGGGCGATTTGTATATCATGCTGGCGGCGCGCTCATACGGCACGGCCACCAAGCTGAATCCGCGCGACGCCGGCGCGAGCCAGAAGGAAACCGAGACCCGGAAACTCCTGGAGCCGCCGGCGTCCTCCGAACCTCCCCCCAGGACACCCCGATGAAACTGCTTTTCTCCAGCCTGGCGCTGGCTGCCGCGCTGGCTTCGCCGGCCGCGCTTGCCGCGCCGCAGGTCGCGTTGCAGACCTCCATGGGCCGCATCGTGCTCGAACTGGACGAGGCGCGCGCGCCCGCCACCGTCGCCAATTTCCTGCAGTACGTGCGCGAGGGCCACTACGACGGCACGATCTTCCACCGCGTCATCAACGGCTTCATGATCCAGGGCGGCGGCATGACCGCCGACATGAAGGAAAAGCCCACGCGCCCCGGCATACGTAACGAAGCCTCAAATGGCTTGAAAAACACGGCCTATACCGTGAGCATGGCCCGTACGCCCGACCCGCACTCGGCCTCGGCGCAGTTCTTCATCAACGTTGCCGACAACGACTTCCTGAACTATCGCGAGCCCACGACCCGAGGCTGGGGCTACGCGGTATTCGGCAAGGTGGTACAGGGCAAGGAAGTGGTCGACAAGATCAAGGCCGTACCCACCGCCACGCGGGGCCAGAACGAAGGCGTCCCGCTACAACCCATCGTGATCCAAAAAGCTGAGGTCCTGAACAAATGACTACCCGCGTCAACCTGCACACCAACCACGGCCTGATCGGCCTGGAACTGGACGGCGAGAAAGCCCCCAAGACCGTCGAGAACTTCGTCTCCTACGTCAAGAGCGGCCACTACGACAACACGATCTTCCACCGTGTCATCAACGGCTTCATGATCCAGGGCGGCGGCTTCGAGCCCGGCATGTCGCAGAAGCCCACCCAGGCCCCGATCGAGAACGAGGCCGCCAACGGCCTGAAGAACGACCGCTATACCGTCGCGATGGCGCGCACCAACGCCCCGCACTCGGCTTCGGCGCAGTTCTTCATCAACGTCGCCAACAACGACTTCCTGAACTTCAGTTCGCCCACGCCGCAGGGCTGGGGCTACGCCGTGTTCGGCAAGGTCGTCGAGGGCGCCGACGTGGTCGACAAGATCAAGGGCGTGAAGACCGGCAGCCGCGCCGGCCACCAGGACGTGCCCGTCGAGGACGTGGTCGTCACCAAGGCAGAAGTCGTCCAATAACGCCACGGGCCGGGGCCGGCGGCGAAGCGCCCGCTTCCCGAACCGGCCGGCAGCCGGCCCGGCCCCATCGAGAGTTTCCGTGACCGGCTCCCCTCTTCCCGGGACATCCGCTTCCCATTCCGTCCTGACTTTCTCCGGCCCCGTCTGGCTGGCATCCGACATGCACCTGGGCCCCGACGGGCCCGCCACGCGCGAAGCCTTCCTGGCCTTCCTGCAGGCCGCGGCCGACGGCGCCTGTGCCCTGCTGCTGCCGGGCGACATCTTCGACGCCTGGGTGGGCGATGACGAGATCGACGCCCCCGCGCCGTGGCTGCAGTCCGTCCTGGACGGACTGCGGGCCGCGTCCGCGCAGATTCCGGTCCATCTCGGACCTGGCAACCGCGATTTCCTGATGGGCAAGCGCCTGGCCGAGGCCACCGGCACCCGCCTGCTGCCCGAACCGGTCGTGCTGCGCACCGACGGCGGCGAGTTCCTGCTGTCGCACGGCGATGCCCTTTGTACCGACGACGTGGAATACCAGCAGTTCCGCGCCATGGTGCGCAATCCGCAATGGCAGGCGCAGTTCCTGGCCCAGCCGCTGGCGGCCCGCCAGGCCATCGCCCGGCAGATGCGCGAGCGCAGCATGGCCGAGAAGAGCCGCAAGGCGGCCGACATCATGGACGTGAACCAGCAGGCCGTGGAAGGCGCGCTGCGCGCCCACGGCGTCACCCGCATGATCCATGGCCACACGCACCGGCCCGGCCGGCAGGTGTTCGAGCTGAACGGCCGGCGGTGCGAGCGCTGGGTGCTGCAGGACTGGGACCTGGACGATGCGGCCGATCCGCGCGGCGGCTGGCTGGCGATCGACCAGGACGGCCCCGTCTACCACGACATCGCGCTGGACGACTAAACCGGCGCGCGCTCCCCCGGGGCCTCAGAACAGGCGGCCCGGGCCGGCGGGCACGTGCACCCAGCCGCTCATCAGGCAGCGCGCCGTACGGGACACCGTGGCGCGTTCCAGCCCCCACCCGTTCCCGTTGCTGACCACGGTCGCCCAGGCGGCCTGTACCCCGCTGGCGTGGCCGATCCGGGTCGCCACGCCGGGCAGCGTGCGCGCCACCTGCGATACCACCGATCCGGGCACCGCGGCGGCCACCGCCAGCGAAATCGCGCCGCGGGTGCCGAAGCCGCGCTGCATGCGCCCTTCCGCCATGCTCCGCGCGAGCACGTCGATACTGTCGCGCGAGACGTCGCCGCCCCCCGCCGCCTTGTACGACATGGGCGGCGCCACCCAGACCAGCCTGGGCAGCGCGGCGCCGGGTTTTTCGGCTCGCGCGCGGGACATCAGCCCCATGGCCACCGCCCCCGCTATCCGCACCGACTCCAGCCGGGCGAGCGTCTTGGCGTCGCGATTGAAGGTATCGGGCTTCTCGCGGCCATGGAGCCCGAGGTCCGAGGCGCGCGCGAAGATCGTTGCCTCGTCGGTCCGGACCAGGCTGACCGGCAAGGGGGCCATGCCCTCGACCTCCAGCACGTCCTGCACGCGCCCCGTGGGAAGCAGGCTGGCCGCGCCATCGTCGATGAAATCCAGCCGCACCTCGGCGGCGGGAAAGGGCACGCCGTCCTCGGTGAAGACGCCGTCTTCCAGCACTTCCCCGCCGCGGACCTCGACGTGGGCCGCCAGCCATCGTCCGGGATGCGGCTGCCAGATGCGTACCACCGTCGTACCCTCGCGGGCCGGGACCAGTCCCTGCTGGATGGCGTACGGCCCCACGGCCACGGCCAGGCTGCCGCCGTTGGTGGACCAGTCGATGACCGGACGGTCGATGGCGACCTGCCCGCAGCGGTATTCCACGTCGCAATCGTCGCGGCTGGAAGCGTCCACCACCACCACCTTGCTGGTGGACGGGCTGGCCCCGCCCATGCCGTCGGTCTGGCGGGAATACGGATCGGGGCTGCCCAGCACCCGCAGCAGCACGCGGTCGCGCTGCTCGGGGTCGCGGGGCAGGTCCCGGGCATTGAAGAACACGCCCTTGCTGGTTCCCCCGCGCATGTAGACGGCGGGAATCTTAAGAACTGCCATGGGGAATCTTTCGGGATTGCGCGATCATTGCGGTACATACGCCCCGCAACAGGTCCGTTTCCTCGCGGCTCAGGCCGGAACGGGCGAAAAGGTGGCGCATGCGCGGCATCAGCTTCTTGGGATGCCGGGGATCCAGGTAGCCGACCGCGATCAGGGCCTGCTCCCAATGAGCCAGCAGCGCTTCCACCGCTTCGCCCGAGGCCGGCTCGGCGCGCGGGCCGGCCACCGCCAGCGCCTCGGCCCCCAGCAGCGCGTAGCGCAGCTCGTAGGCGGCCAGTTGCAAGGCCTGCGCGACATTGAGCGACGAATATTCAGGGTTGGCGGGAATGTGGCAGATCCGGTGGCACATTCCCACCTGTTCGTTGGTCAGGCCCGAACGCTCGGTACCCAGCACGATCGCCGCCTGGACCCCGTCCTGCCCGTCCGCGCTGCCGGCCAGGTGCTCGCGCACCAGTTCGGCGGCCTGCCGCATGTCGCAGGCCGGCGGGCCGAGGTCGCGGTGGCGGGCGGTCATCGCGAACGCCATGGTCACGGGCGCCAGGGCTTCTTCCAGGGTGTCGCAGACGCGCGCGGCCGCCAGCACGTCGGTGGCGCCGCTGGCCAGCGCGATCGCCTCCGGATGGGCCGGCGTATCGGGAATTCGCGGGTTGACCAGCACCAGGCGGGCGAACCCCATGGTCTTGATCGCCCGTGCCGCGGACCCCACATTTCCGGGGTGGCTGGGTTCGACCATGACGAAACTGACTCGGGAAAGCATGTGTCCTTTAAACTAGAGGGGTTTCACCAATTCCCAGCCCTATCGGCTCTCTTATGCATCCCATGCTCAACACCGCCGTCAAGGCGGCCAGGCGCGCCGGCGCCATCATCAATCGCGCCAGCCTGGACCTCGATCTGGTCAAGGTGTCTCAGAAGGGACCGGGCGATTTCGTCACCGAAGTCGACAAAGCTGCGGAAGCGGCCATTGTTGAGATTTTGAAGACGGCCTACCCCGACCACGGAATTCTAGCCGAAGAGTCCGGCGAGGCCCCGGGCGCCGCCGACGCCAACGGCCAGCAGGAAAACCTCTGGATCATCGATCCGCTGGACGGCACGACCAACTTCATCCACGGCATGCCGGTCTACGCGGTCTCGATCGCGCTGATGCAGCGCGGCCAGGTCACCCAGGCCTGCGTCTTCGATCCGTCCCGCAACGAGCTGTTCACCGCCACCCGCGGCGCCGGCGCCTTCCTGAACGACCGGCGCATCCGCGTCTCGCGCCGCACCCGCATGCCCGAGACCCTGATCGGCACCAGCTTCGCGCCGGACCCCAGCGGCAAGCGGCTGGCGCTGTGGACCAAGACCTTCGGCCAGATCTCGGCCACCACCTCCGGCGTGCGCCGCCAGGGGTCTTCGGTACTGGACCTGGCCAACGTCGCGGCGGGCCGGCTCGACGGCTACTACGGCTGCGGCCTGAAGCCCTGGGACCTGGCCGCGGGCAGCCTGCTGATCCTCGAGGCCGGCGGCCTGATCGGCGACTTCGATGGCGAACAGGGCTGGATGCAGAACGGCGAAGTCGTCGCCGCCACCCCCAAGGTCTTCCCCCAGCTCCTGTCCCTGCTGGAACCGCTCAAGGAAGCAAGGGGCTGAAACACCCTCCTCCAGGCCTGCCCGCCGCCGGTTCTACAATGGCACCGGCCTCGCGGGTGCCTTGCCGGACCGGCTCCGGGCTCTCCAGCCGCCACCCGCGCCCATCCATCTCGTCCGCCCGCGGACGCCGACACTCATGACCGAAAACACGCTTTACCTGATCAAAGCCTTCTTCCTCGGCATCATCGAGGGCCTGACCGAATTCCTGCCCGTTTCCAGCACCGGACACCTGATCCTGGTGGGGGACTGGATCCACTTCTTCTCCGGGGATGCCAAGGTATTCGAAGTCGTCATCCAGTTCGGCGCCATCCTGGCGGTCATCTGGATCTTCCGCGAGAAGGTCGCCCACATCCTGGCTGGCATCCTGACCGGCGACAGGTTCTCGCTGAAGTTCGCGCGCAACATCATCATCGCCTTCCTGCCCGCGGCCATCGTCGGCGTGACCTTCCTGAAAGAAATCAAGACGGTGCTGTTCACCCCCGGGGTGGTCGCGACGACCCTGATCATCGGCGGCATCATCATCCTGTTCGTCGAGCGCAAGCCCCAGGGCGAGGTCAAGACCCAGAACATCAGCGAGATCACCGGTTTCCAGGCGCTGATGGTGGGACTGGCCCAGTGCCTGGCCATGATCCCCGGCACCTCGCGCTCGGGCGCCACCATCATCGGCGGCATGGCCGCCGGCCTCAAGCGCACCACCGCCACCGAATTCTCGTTCTTCCTGGCCATGCCCACGATGCTGGCAGCCTCGGTCTACGACGCCTGGAAGAACCATGAATCGCTGACCAGCAATGACGTCACCGCCATCGGCATCGGCTTCCTGGCGGCCTTCGTCGCCGCGCTGGTGGTGGTCCGGGCGCTGATGCGCTTCGTCGCCAACCATTCGTACCGGGTGTTCGGCTGGTATCGTATTGCCCTTGGAGCGGTCATCATCCTCTGGATGATGATCTAAGGGAGGACCACCCCCTACGCGCTTCGCGCGCCCCCTCAAGGGGACGGCACGGGCGGACCGGCGGAGCCGGATCCGCCGTGCCCTGGAAAATCCGGGACGCGTGCAGGGTGGCCTCAACAGGAATTAGCATGGTGACCATCAAGAACCGGGTTGTCGTTCCCCTTGAAGAGGGGGGGATTCCGCCGGAATTCATCACTTTCAACGGGTTCACGGAGGAGCACGTGGCCATCGTGTTCCCGCAGCTCAAGCCGGGCGGCACGCCGCCGCTGGTGCGCGTGCATTCGGAGTGCCTGACGGGCGATGTGTTCGGATCGCAGTTGTGCGATTGCGGCCCGCAGTTGCATGAGGCGCTGTCGTGCTTCTCGCGCGAGGGCGGGATCCTGTTGTACCTGCGCCAGGAAGGACGCGGCATCGGGCTGTACGCCAAGCTCTCGGCGTACGCCCTGCAAAAGAAGGGCCTGGACACCTTCGAGGCCAACCGGCACCTGAACCTGCCCGAGGATGCCCGCAGCTTCGAGCCCGCGGCGCAGATGCTCCAGGCGCTGGGCGTGGCGCGCATCCGGCTGCTGACCAACAATCCCGACAAGGCCAGCCAGCTCGAGGAACACGGCATCGACATCGAAAGCATCATCCCCACCGGGGTCTACCTGAACCCCAACAACCGCCGCTACCTCGAAGCCAAGGTGCGCCACAAGCAGCACACCATTCCCCTGTAGGTCGGCACATGGCCCAAGCCGACCTGCACCACCACCTGATCAATGCATGGTCCGTCGGCTGGGCGCTCTACATCGCCAGCGTCACGGTATGGATCGTGCTCCAGAGGCGCCCGCCCCTGTCGACGGTACTGTGGATATTGGTGCTGGCCCAACTGCCCTACATCGGCTATGCCGTCTACTATTTCTTCGGCCCCCAGCGCCTGAAGCGGCGGCGCCTGAAAAGGCTGCGCAGCCGCCTGCTGATCGCCAGCCAGACCGAACGCGCCCTGCTGCGCGAGCACGACCACGATACCCCGCCGCCGGTGGCGCGCATGGCGGCCCTGGCCCGCACCACCAGCGACATCCCACTGTCCTCGGCCACCGACGTGCGCCTGCTGGTGGGAGGCGAACAGACCTACGATGCGTTCATGGAGGCCATCGCCGGCGCACGCCACCACGTCCATCTGGAGTTCTACATCTTCAAGCCCGACCGCATCGGCACCGCGATCCGCGACCTGCTGATCGAGAAGGCACGCCAGGGAATCACGGTGCGGCTGCTGGTGGACGCCCTGGGCTCCGACCGCCTGGGCCGGCGCTTCCTGGCACCGCTGCGCGAGGCCGGGGCGCAGGTGGGCTTTTTCCATAACGTGCGCATCGGCCGCCGCTGGCGCCCCGTGACCAACTACCGCAATCACCGCAAGATCCTGATCTGCGACGGCAGGATAGGCTTCACGGGCGGGCTGAACGTCACCGACGACGAGGACGAGCGCGTGCGTCCCGACGCCTATCACGACGTGCACCTGCGCGTGGAAGGCGGGGCCGTGCGCTGGCTGCAGATGGTGTTCCTGGAGGACTGGGCCTACACCACCGGGCAGCGCACCGACGATTGCGAACTCGACACGCTGCTGCCCGAGGTGCCGGGTGGCCCGCACCAGTTGCAGATCCTGGTCTCCGGCCCCGACGATCCGCGCCAGTCCATCCACCGTACCCAGGTGGCGGCCATCCATGCGGCGACCGAGCGCGTGTGGCTGACGACAGCCTATTTCGTGCCCAGCGAAGCGGCATTGATGAGCCTGACCAGCGCCGCCCTGAAAGGCGTGGACGTGCGCCTGCTGGTGCCCCGGCGCAGCGACTCGCTGGTGGTGACCGCGGCCTCGCGCTCGTACTTCGACGAACTGCTGGAGGCGGGCGTCAAGATCTGGGAGTACCGGGACCGCATGCTGCACTCCAAGACGCTGCTAGTGGACGACACCTATTCGTTCATCGGCACGGCCAACTTCGACAACCGCAGCTTCGACCTGAACTTCGAGGTCACGGCCCTGGTCTACGGCGAGGACATGGCCCGCCAGCTGGGCCGGCAGTTCGAGCTCGACCTGCGCCATGCGGCCCGCGTCCCCAAGGACAGGCAATCGCCCTTCGTGCGCCGCCTGTTCGACGCCTCGGCGCGGCTGTTTTCGCCGATGCTGTAGGGCCTGCCGCCGTCAGTGCTTGCTGACCAACGGCCCGGACAGCCAGTTCTCGGCCAGGTCCACGTCGCGCAGCAGCACGGCGAACACGTCGTCGTCGATCAGGCGCGCATCGCGCAGCCGGTACAGCTCGGTGCGCTGGGCGTAGATCGCGGCCATGCGCAGGTCGCGTTCGAAATTGCGGTGCTGGTTGGCCCGTTGGGCGATCTCGGCCGTGTCGCTTTCGGCATCGATGCGGTTGCGGTAGATCTGGGCCAGCGTGGCGGCGATGTCGGCCAGCATGGCCTTCGCGTCGTCATCGGCCAGCTCCCTGTCCATGCGGGCCTGCGCCTGCTCCAGGCCGGCCTGCGCGGCCAGCGCCAGGCGCAGCCGCGCTTCGCGCTCTTCCTTTTCCTTCATGGTCTCGACCGGCGTCGGCACCTTGGGCAGCACCAGCGGCAGCAATGAGCTGCCCAGCAGCAGCGAGCACAGGATCACCCCCGTCGCCAGAAAGATCAGCAGGTCGCGGCCGGGAAACGGCACCCCGGCGGAGATCTCCAGCGGCACCGTCAGCACGCCCGCCATCGTGATCGAGCCGCGCACCCCGGACAGCGACGTGGTCAGGATCACCCAGGTGTTGACCTTGCGCACGGGAGAGCCCTGCAACAGCATGCGAAAGCTCTTCAGGTGGTAGGTGACCCAGACCCACAGGAAACGCAGCGCGATCAGCGCCACCGTGATCGCCACCACATAGGCGAACAGGTGCCAGACCGGCACGTTGCCCGCCTCCCTCGCGTCGGCATGCGCCAACCCGATGACGCTGGGCAGTTGCAGGCCCAACAGGATGAAGGTCATGCCATTGAACACGAATTCCAGCATGGACCAGACGCTGTTGCTCTGCAGCCGCATGGCCGACGACCCCTGCCCCGATTCGGTATAGGTCATGGCGATGCCCGCCGCCACGGCGGACAGGATGCCGGACACGCCGAAATGCTCGGCCACCAGGTAGGCCGCGAACGGCGTCAGCATCAGCAGCACGACTTGTATGGCCGGCTCGTCGTCGGTCCAGCGCGCCACCATCCTGCGGCCCAGGCTCAGCAGCCATGCCAGGGCGCCGCCCACGGCCAGGCCGCCCAGGGCGATGACGAGGAAGCTCAGGCTGGCCTGCCACAGCGAGAACGACCCGGTCAGGACCGCCGCGATCGCGAACTTGAAGGCCACCAGGCCCGAGGCGTCGTTCATCAGGCTCTCTCCTTCCAGCACGTGCTGCAGCTTGGGAGGAAGCCGGTTCTTGCCGACGATGGCCGATACCGCCACGGCGTCGGTGGGGGACAGCACCGCGCCCAGCGCGAAGGCGACGGGCAGCGAGATGGCGGGTATCAGCCAGTGGATGAAATAGCCCACGCCGACCACGGTGAAGATCACCAAGCCCAGCGCCAGGGCGAGAATCGGGCCGCGCAGCTGGTACAGCTGGCGCTTGGGAATGCGCCAGCCATCGACGAACAGCAGCGGCGGAATGAACAGCAGCAGGAACAGCTCGGGATCGAATCTCACCTTCAGGCCGAAGGCCGGTGCCGCCAACAGCGCGCCGATGGCGATCTGGAACAGGGGTAGCGGCAACCGTATCGGGGACAGCCTGGACACCACCCCCGACATCGCCACTGCCAGCAGCAGCATCAGCACAGTGAAGACGATTTGCATGGAAACACGGCCTGGCGAGGAAAACCGTCGTCAAGCCTACCACCAAACCGGACCGGACCCGGACCTTCCCCGGCTACTTGCCCAGCAGGCCGGCCTGGTACGCCGCCACGAACTGGCCGAAATCGCCCGTCTGCACGCGCTCCAGTTCGCGCTGTTCGGCCAGGGACTGTTCGGCCAGGGCACGAAAGCCCGCCAGTTGCTCGCCGGTGCAGGGCTGGGCGCGGAAGTGCTCCGCATGCTGCCGGCTCGTTTCCAGCATGAAGGCCTGGAACGTCATCCCGCTGGCGCGCAGGGCTTCGAGCACGCGGGCCGACGGCGTCAGCTCGGGCGCTTCGACCTTGGCGCGCTGCGCGGCCACCGAGGCCGCGTAACCGGTCTCGCCGTGGACCCGGTCGAGCAGGTCGGCACAGGCGGCGATGCGATCCAGCAATTCTTCGGCCCACGCACGCAGGCCGATCTCGCTGCCCTCGCGGTTCAGGACCAGGCCGGGCTGGCGGCCCCGCTTGACCACGGTCAGGAAGTTGTTGGCGCTGAGCCGGCAATGTCCGCCGTCGCCGAACAGCGGGCTTTCCTGCAGCGTGCAATACAGCAGGAAGGCATCCAGGAAGCGGCTGGTGGTCTCGTCCATGCCCACGGGCAGGAAGGGATCGATATCCATGCAGCGCACTTCCACGTACTGCACGCCGCGTTCGGCCAGCGCGCGCAAGGGCCGCTCGCCGCTTCGGGCGACGCGCTTGGGCCGGATGCTCGAATAGTATTCGTTCTCGATCTGCAGGATGTTGGTGTTGAGCTGCACCCACTCCCCATCGCGCACCGTGCCTATCTTCTCGTACTCGGGCCAGGGCGTGCTGACCGCTTCGTACAGGCGCGCGACGTAGGTCGACAGATCGTTGTAGCAGGGCTTCAGGCCGGCCTGGGCCTTGTTCTGGTAGCCCAGGTCGCTCATGCGCAGGCTGGTGGCATGAGGCAGATACAGCGTCTGGTCGTCCAGCCGCTCGAGCTGGTGCGGGCGGCCCTGCAGGAAATCGACCGACAGCGCCGGCGAGGCGCCGAACAGGTACATCAGCAGCCAGCTGTAGCGGTTGAAGTTGCGTATCAACCCGACGTAGCGGGCCGACTGGCGATCCTTGTCCGAGATCCCGGCGGGCTCGCCGGCGTCGGCCAGCGGCGGCCAGAGATCTTCCGAGAACGAGAAGTTGTAATGGATGCCGGCGATGCACTGCATGGCCTTGCCGTAGCGATAGGCCAGGCCGCGCCGGTACACGTGCTTGAGCATGCCGATGTTGGAAGTCCCGAACCACGCGATGGGAATGTCCTTCTCGGGCGGCAGGCCGCACGGCATGGACTGGTTCCACAACAGCTCGCCGCCCAGTTCGCCGTGGACGAAGCGATGGATGTCGCGCAGCTCGGCCAGCAGCGACTCGTGGCCGACGTGGGTGCCAGTGATCAGTTCGATCAGGGCTTCCGAATAGTCCGTGGTGATGCTCGGGTGCGTCAGCGCAGCGCCCAGCGCGGCCGGGTGCGGGGTCATCGCCAGGTGACCCTGGGGGTCGACGCGCAGGCTTTCTCGTTCGATGCCATGAAGCCTGCGGGCCAGCACGGCGCGATGCGCGGGCTGGTCCAGCAACGCCAGGCGGCGGTCTAGCAGATCACTCACGGATGTCCTTGAATTCGTACGGCCTCGCATGGCCGCGGCCGGCATGGGCGTGTTTATATCCCAATTGCCGCCCACGCGCCTACGCGGCAGGGCGGCACATTATAGGTGTGGGGCCGGATGCTCCTGGAATTCCCTTACAAGGCTGCGTTCTTTTCGTGGCTGCCGTAGCCAAGCATACCCCGGCCAGCCTTTCCCCCGCCGAGCCGGGGGAAATACCCCACGCTCCCGCGGTCTGGGCCACAATCACGCTTTCCACAGCCCACGGAATGCGTCGATGCCGCTCTCGTTCAGCCCCAACCCCGTACGCGGCAGCCGCGCCATGGCCGTCGCTCCGCACGCACTGGCCTCGCAAAGCGCGCTGGCCGTCATGCGCGAAGGCGGCAATGCCGTCGAGGCGATGATCGCGGCGGCGGCCACCATAGCGGTCGTCTATCCCCACATGAACAGCATCGGCGGGGATGGCTTCTGGCTGATCAGCCGCCCGGGCCAGCCGCCCTTGGCGCTGGAAGCCTGCGGCGCGGCGGCGGCCGCCGCCGACATCGCCTCGTACCGGGAGCGCGGCCTGGACGCGATCCCGTTCCGGGGCGGCCTGGCCGCCAACACGGTGGCCGGCACGGTATCGGGCTGGAATGCCGCCCACGAATGGTCCCGGCGCGAACTCGGCGGCCGCCTGCCGCTGGCCCGCCTGCTGGCGGACGCCGTCGACTACGCCCGCCGCGGCATGCCGGTCACCGCCAGCCAGGCCGCCTGCACCCAGGCCAAGCGCGAGGAACTCTCGGGCGTTCCGGGATTCGCCGACACCTTTCTTCCCGGCGGGGCGCCTCCCGCGGCCGGCGCCCTGTTCCGCCAGCCGCGGCTGGCCGATACCCTGGAACATCTGGCGCGCGCCGGCCTGGACGACTTCTACCGGGGCGAACTGGCCCAAGCCATGGCCCGCGATCTTGCCGACGCCGGCAGCCCGCTCGTGGCGGCCGACCTGGCCGCCCACCAGCCGGTCTGGAAGACGGCGCTGGTGCTGGAACACAGCCGCGGCAAGGTCTACAACGTCCCTCCTCCCACCCAGGGCCTGGTGTCGCTGCTTATCCTGGGCCAGCTGGACCGCCGCCTGCCCCGCGAACTGGATCCCGCCGGCGCGGACTACGTCCATCTTTGCGTCGAGGCGACCAAGCTGGCCTTCGGCGTGCGCGACGCCCACATCACCGACCCGGCGCACATGGATGTCGACCCCCAGTCCCTGCTGGCCCCGCGGGAATTGGACGCCATGGCCGCCAGGATCTCAGCGGACCGGGCCGCCCCGTGGGGCCAGGGCAAGGGGCCGGCCGATACGATATGGATGGGCGCGGTGGACGCCCAGGGCGTCGCGGTGAGCTTCATCCAGAGCATCTATCACGAGTTCGGCAGCGGCGTCGTGCTGCCCGGGTCGGGGGTCAACTGGCAGAACCGGGGATGCAGCTTCTCGCTCGACCCGCGATCGCGCAATCCGCTGATGCCCCGCCGCAAGCCCTTCCACACCCTGAATCCCGCCATGGCCCACCTGGCCGACGGGCGCACGCTGGTCTACGGCAACATGGGCGGCGACGGCCAGCCCCAGTCGCAAAGCGCCGTCTTCACCCGCATCGTGCACTTCGGCATGAATCCCCAGGCGGCGGTGGACGCACCCCGCTGGCTGCTCGGCCGTACGTGGGGGCAATCTTCGGACACCCTGAAACTGGAGTCGCGCTTCGACCAGGCCACGGCCGACGCGCTGCGGGCACGCGGACACGAGGTCGAGATGCTGCGCCCCTATGACGAGACCATGGGCCACGCCGGTGCGATCCTGCGCCAGGCCGACGGTACGCTCGAGGGCGGCGCGGACCCGCGCAGCGACGGCTCCGTGGCCGCATGGTAGAGGTGGCGCCGATTACCAACGGACAAGATTCCACGTAAAACCTTACACAGCGTGGCCGCGAAGCCGTCTAGATTGAAAAGCGTGGTGTTTTCGATCTACGAGGAGCACGCGATGAAGCATACCGACTACGCGGCGCGGCCCCCCCATGGGGGCGGCTTTTCTTCCCTGGGCCGTACCGGGATGAAACACTTCGCCCTGGCCATCGGCCTTGCCGGCTGCTGCGCCGTGGCATACGCCCAGCAGGCGCCGACGCGGGACCAGGCCACCCAGGCCCTGCAGAACGCCATGCAAAGGGAAATCCAGTCCATGAACAACCAGCAGGGCTTCGATAGCCCGTCGGCGACCAGCATGACCCGCTCGCTGGAGGTCAAGGCGCTGAACAACTGCAGCGCCTCGGGCTCCCAGAGCGTGACCTGCGACGTCACGACCAGCGCGGACGTCAAGGGCAACCGCCGCGAGGGTACCCACCGCTACGAGTTCTACCAGCAGGGAGGCCGCTGGGAGGCCAGGCTGCCGGCCTCCTGAGGTCGAGCCCGGCAGGACGCCGGCGCGGCCGTCATGCCTTGCGCATGCCGGCCGCGCTTGCGTTCAGCGCTTGCCGGCCCCTGCCAGCAAGGCGTTGAGCAGGATGGCGCCGAAGGTGGCGGTACCGATTCCGCCCAGCGCGAAGCCGCCGAAATGCAGGGTGAAATCGCCCGTGCCCAGTACCAGCGTGACCGCGGCCACGATGAGGTTGCGGTTGTCGGAGAAATCGACCCGGTTCTCGACCCAGATCCGCGCGCCGGCCACGGCGATCAGCCCGAACACCACGATGGAGACGCCGCCCAGCACCGGCCCCGGGATAGTCAGGATGACCGCGCCGAACTTGGGCGAGAATCCCAGCAGGACGGCGATCAGCGCGGCGATCACGAACACCAGCGTCGAATAGATGCGGGTGACGGCCATGACGCCGATGTTCTCGGCATAGGTGGTCAGGCCCGTGCCGCCCACGCTGCCCGACAGCATGGTGGCGACGCCGTCGCCGACGAAGGCGCGGCCCACGTAGCGGTCCATGTTGTAGCCGGTCATGGCGCTCACCGCCTTCAGGTGCCCCAGGTTCTCGGCCACCAGGATCACCGCCACCGGCGCGATCAGGATCATCGCATCCAGCTTGAACACCGGGGCGGTGAAGCGGGGCAGCCCGAACCACGCGGCCTGCGCGACCGGCGCGAAATCGATGGGCTTGCCCAGTCCCATGCCGTTGGTCAGCAACGCGTAGAGCACATAGGCGAGCAGCAGTCCGGCCAGGATCAGCAGGCGCTGCAGCATGCCGCGCGTGAAGACCGCGACGACGCCCACGCACAGCACGGTCGCCAGCGCCATCCAGGCGTCGAAGGAATTGGCGGTGACGCCCTTGACCGCGATGGGCGCCAGGTTCAGGCCGATGACGGCCACCACCGCGCCCGTGACCACGGGAGGCATGAAACGCTCGATCCAGCCCGCGCCGGAAGCCATCACCACCAGCCCGATCAGCGCGTAGACGACGCCGCAGGCGATGATGCCGCCCAATGCCACGGCGATGTTGCCGTTCAGCCCCGACCCGCCGTATCCCGTGACCGCGATCACCAGCCCGATGAAGGCGAAGCTGGACCCCAGGTAGCTGGGCACCCTGCCGCCGACCACCAGGAAGAACAGCAGCGTGCCGATGCCCGACATGAAGATCGCCAGATTGGGATCGAAGCCCATCAGGAGCGGCGCGAGCACCGTCGAGCCGAACATCGCGACCACGTGCTGCACCCCCATGGCCAGCATCTGCGGCCACGGCAGACGCTCGTCGGGCGCGATGACGCGCCCCCCCTCCAGGCTGCCCGGCTGTTCGCGCCAGGCCGGAAAGTATGAACCCGCCATAGATACACTCCCTCGCTTTGTTTTGATTTTTGCCCACATGGAGCAGCGCAAGTGTAGAGGTTCCACCGGCCCGGCGGGTGGTCGGGAGCCAACGCGGGATCAGGCGTGCATCAGGGCGACCGGAAAGGCGGCCAGGGCGTCGGCCACGCGCACCGTCCCGCCGGCCACGGCGCAGGAGCGGCCGTCCAGGACGTTGCGCAGTGCGCCGTCCCTGACGAGGCCCGACAGGTCGATGGACGTGTCGCCCCAGGCCCCGGGGGGCACGTGCGGAACCGGCGATGGGCCGGAGGCCAGCACCAGCGCCGAAGCGTGCAGCGGCACGATCGCCACGGCGAACCGGTCCTCGTGGCGGCGGGCGAAGGCCAGCACCGCATCCCGGGCGTCGCCATGCGCCGCAAGCGGCAGATAGTCGCCGCGGCGGAACAGGTCCGGATCGCGCTGCCGCAAGGCCAGGGCGCGCCGGATCAGCTCGAACTTGATGTGCCCGTCGCGCCAGTTCGCCACCAGCGAGGCGCAATCGGCATCGGACGCCAACGCGGCGCGGCGCCGGCCGTAGTCCACCGGCCGGCGGTTGTCCGGATCGACCAGGCTGAAATCCCAGAACTCGGTACCCTGGTAGAGATCGGGCACGCCCGGCGTGGACAGCCGCAACAAGGTCTGGGCCAGGCCGTTCAGGGCGCCCGCCGCGCCGGCGCGCGCCACGAAGGCCGACAGTTCCAGCAGGCTGCGGCCGTTGCGGCGGGGATCGAGCACGGCGCGCAGGAAGGCGTCGCAGGCCTGCTCGTATTCGTCGGCGGGCGTCACCCAGCTGGAGCGCAGCTTGGCCTCGCGCAGGGACTTGGTCTGCCACTCCCCTACCCGCTCCGCCAGCGCCGCGATGCCGGCCTCGTCGGCGATGGCCAGATCCAGGGGCCAGGCGCCGAACAGGGTCTGATACAGCATGTATTCGTCCGCCGGCGCCGGACGCGGCCCCTCGCGCGCCTTGAGCGCCTCGTGGCGGCGCATCCATGCGCCCACCAGCCGCAGCCACTCGTCCCCGAACTCGCTCAGCACGGCCAGGCGCGCCCGGGCGTCCTCGCCGCGCTTGTGGTCATGGGTGGCGGTGGCCAGCATGGCATCGGGGAAACGGGCCGCGCGCGCCAACACCTTGCGGTGGAAACCTTCGGCATCCAGCGAGAACACGCCGGGATCGGAGCCGACCTCGTTGCGCGACAGCAGCCGTCCGTAGCGGTAGAACCCGGTATCCTCCACCGACTTGGCCGCCAGCGGCGCCGTCAGTTGCTGGAACCTGCGCAAGGCTTCCCGGCGCCAGGCCCGCAGCGCAGGCGTGGCCGGCGCGTCCGGCGCCTGTCCCAGCCATTGCGCCAGCAGTTCCAGCAACCCGTGATCGGCACGCCGCAGGACCTGCCGCGCGCCCTTGCAGGCGATTCCCATGGCCACCTCATCGGCCGCCAGGGGCGTCTCGCCCCCGACGTAGGTGCGGTAGACGGGAAAATGCACCAGCAGTTCGGTCAGCACCCGGCGGATGGCGGGCGCCCCCCAATCCCGGGTAGCGAGGTCGGTGCGCGCGATGCGGTGCAGTATGCGGACCAGCGCGTCGCACTCGCCCGCGAAGCTCTGCGCGACCAGCCGGCGCCGCACGTCCAGCACCAGCGCGCGAAAGCCGCGCGCCTCGCCCGACACGGCCTCCCATTGCGCCGTCAGGCGCGCCTCTCCCTCGGGGTGGTGCAGCAGCGCGCCCACGTCGTTCATGAAGTCGTAGCCGGTGGTCCCCTGCACGCGCCAGCTCGCCGGCAGGGGTTCGTCGGACGCCAGTATCTTCTCGACCACGATATACGGCACGTCGCGCGGACATCCGGCGGGCCGCCCGCCGTCGAGCGCGGCGAGGTTCTCGCGCAGGTAGCGGCAATAGGCCTCGGGATCGGCCAGTCCGTCGATGTGGTCCACGCGCACGCCATCGATCAGTCCCTCGGCGTACAGGCGAAACGGCAACGCATGGATGGCCTCGCGCGTGTCCTCCCTTTCCACGCGCACGCCGATCAGGTCGCTGACCTCGAAGAAGCGCCGCCAGTTGATTTCCTCGGCCGCCGTGCGCCACCACGCCAGCCGGTAGTGTTGCCGTTCCAAGAGCGCGTGCAGGCGCGCCCGGCCCTCTGGCCGCGTGGCGTCATAGGCCTCCGGAGGCTGGGCCGCGATCTCGGCCGCGCAATCGGGGGCGATCGGAAAGCGTGCGTCGAAATAGGCGATGACAGGCTCGCCCGTCTCCTCGTCCAGCCGTACCGACAACTGGCCGGCGGCCAGGACCTGGCCGTACTGCTCGCCCAGGAAAGGGGCCAGCACCTTGCCACACAGCGCCAGGTCGGCCGGTTCCCAGTCGATGTCGAAGAACTCGGCATAGGGGCTGGCGCGCCCCAGCTTGAGCACGCTCCACCACCAGGCATTCTCTTTTCCCACGCCCATGTGATTGGGCACGATATCCACGATCAGGCCCATGCCGTGCTCGCGCAGCCGCGCCACCAGCCTGCGCAGCCCCTCCTCCCCTCCCAGTTCGGGGCTCACGCAGCCGTAGTCCACGGTGTCGTAGCCGTGCATGGACCCCGGGCGGGCGCGCGTGATGGGCGAGGCATACAGATGGCTGATGCCGAGGTCGCGGAAATACCCGACCTGTGCGGCGGCTGCCTCGAAGGGAAAACCCGCGTGGAACTGCAGGCGCGCCGTGGCGCGCGGCACGCCGCAGGCGACGATGCCCTGCCCGGCGGCCCGCGCCGGGAAAACGGATCCATTCATGCCCTCCCCCTCGTCCTGGCCAGCAAGGCGGCGCGCCCGGCGGCGCCGGGCTCCTCGAACAACGATTCCACCGGTAGCGGCATGCGGCGCCGCCAGTTCGGATGCGTATCGACGGTGCCCGGCAGATTGGGTTGTTCCTGAAGGCCCAGCATGTCCTCCAGCGGCACGACCAGCAGCGGGGCCGGCGTTTGCGCCACGAAATCGAGCACCGCCGTCACCGGCGCCTCCGGCGGGAGCGGATCGCCGGCGCCCACCGTGCCGGCGCGGCCCAGGTCTTCCCACAGGCGGGCCCGGTCCTGGCCCCGCTCCGCCTGCTCGGCCTCGATGCCGCGGCCCTCGGCCAACAGGCCCAGTTCGGCTCGCCAACGGATGTCGGTACCCTGCCACCATCCCGCCACCGTCGGCAGATCGTGCGTCGTCGTGGTGGCCAGCGCCTGCCGCGACCAGCCGCCCGGCGCCCTGAACGGCGCGCCGGGCCAGGTCCCTTCCCGGTTGAACCACAGAACGTCCATGCCCAGCATGCCGGCGCGCGCGATCTGCTCGTTGAAGCCCTCGGGCACCGTGCCCAGGTTCTCGCCGATCACGATGGCGCGATGCCGCCACGACTCCAGCGCGATCAGGCGCATCATGTCCTGGAAGGGATAGCGCACATAGGCCCCCTCGTCCGGCGATGCGCCTTCCGGCACGAGCCACATGCGCGACAGGCCCAGCGCATGGTCGATGCGCACGCCGCCCGCGTGCGCCAGGCTGGCCCGCAGCAGCTCGATGAAGGCGCGGTAGCCGTTGGCGGCCAGCGCGCGCGGGGAAAACGCCGTCAGCCCCCACGCCTGGCCGCGCGGATTGAAGAGATCCGGCGGCGCCCCTGGCGACAACCGGGCCAGCACCTCCTCCTGCCGCGCCCAGGCATGGCTGCCCGAGGGATCCGTGCCGACCGCCAGGTCCGAGATCAGCCCGACAGGCATGCCGGCCCGGCGCGCCGCGGCCTGCACCTCGGCCAACCCGCGCGCGGCGAGCCATTGCAGGAAGACGTGGAATCGCACCTCGTGCTCGTGCTGCGCGGCAAAACGCGCCACCTCCGGGCTGGCGGGCGAGCGGAACGCCGCCGGCCATTGGCGCCAGCCCGACCGGTCCCGGGTCTGCTCCACGCGCCAGGCGTGGATGGCCTCGAAGCGCGCATGCGAACGCAGCGGTTCGCCGCCTTCCCGCTCGAATGCCTGGAAGTCCTCGTGCATGCGCGGTGGCGCATTGCGCGGAAAATCGTCGAACAAGGCCCGCAGCACGGCCAGCTTGGCCCGCCCGGCCGCAGGCCAGTCGACCAGCGACAGCCCCGCCAGCCGCGACAGCTCGTCCCCCAGCCCCCGCGCCGAGACGGCAGCCAGGGCCTGCGGCCCGAACAACGCGGCCGGATCGGCGTACAGGACGTTCAGGAACAATCGGCTGGAAGGGGCATAGGGGCTGTAGCGTCCCGGATCGGCGCTGAACATCGCGTGCACCGGACTGACGGCGATGGCGGACGCGCCCCGCGCGGCCGCCTGTTCGGCCAGCAGCCGCAAGGCGGTGAAATCGCCGAATCCCGAGCTGCCCGCGGCGATGGATGCCGCGGCATCGCGGCGCAGGCCGTAGAGCTGGACCCCCAGGGACCAGAGACGGGCCGGCGCGCCATGCAAGGCGTCATCGATCGCGAAGCACCGGTCCGGCGCGACGGCCAGCGTGCAGGCGGCCTGGCCCAGCTGCAAGGTGTGATAGCCGGGCCGGTCCACGCCAGGCAGGACGAGCGCGCCGCTGGCGCCGCGCCGGGCGATCCCGCTCATGCGCCCGCCGTCCTCGAAAGACAGCTGGAACGGCAACTCGGCCTCGCTCCCGGCCCAGGGCAGTTCGACCGGCGCTCCCGGCGACGCGGTCTTCAACGCCGGCAGCCCCTGTCCGCTTTCGTGCTCGAGCCGTTCCAGGCAATCGGCGACGCCCGCGGGCGTCTCCACGTCGAAGCCGAGTTCGGTCAGCAGGGTACGCAGCACCTCCGGCGCCACGACCTGCTCCCGGCCCATGGCATCCCGCCAATGCACGGCGACGCCGGCCGCGCCGGCCAGGCGCTCGAGGTCGTGATCGGGTCCTCTCATGAAGTCTGCGCCTCCGTCCAGGCAAGGGTGCACGTGGGATCGAGCACGCCCTGCCGCAAGCCGCGTGCCAGCCCCTGGCGACTCTCGAACAGCAGCGCAAAGGCCGCGCCGGGCTGCGTCGCCGTCACCGCGTCGTCGCCGAAATTGGAGGCGATCGCCAGCACGCGCCCATCCCCCAGGCTCCAGCGCGCCTCGACCGCGCTGTCGCTCAGGGCGCGCGCCCCCAGGGCCCGCGTCGCATCCAGGCTGGGCATCAGCGCCTCGCGCCGGCAGCGCAGCAGCGCCTGGTAATACGCAAACCAGCCCCCCGTGTCCTGGAACAGGCCGCGCCGCGACGCTTCGAAGGTGGATGCCTCGTTGGGATCCGGGATGGCGGCCCGCGCGGCGTCGTCGGCGAACGCGGGAAAACTCTCGAACTCCTTGCGCCGCCCTTCCCGCACCGCGCCGGCCAGTTCCGGACCATGGCAGGTGAAGTACAGGAACGGCGTTTCCACGCCGTATTCCTCGCCCATGAAGATCAACGGGATCTGGGGCGCCAGCAGCACCAGCGCCACCGCCGCGCGCAGCGCCTCGCTGCGGTCTCCCACCAGGGTCCGCAGGCGCTCGCCCAATGCCCGGTTGCCGATCTGGTCGTGGTTCTGAAGGAACAGCACGAAGCTGGTCGGCGGCAGGTGCGCCGACGGCCGGCCCCGGTGCTGGCCGCCGCGATGGGCCGACGGCTCGCCCTGGTAGACGAATCCCTCGGCCAGGCAGCGCGCCAGGCGCGCCGCCGGCCGTTCGTCATAGTCTCGGTAATAGCCCTGGTTCTCGCCCGTGAGCAGGCGATGCAGGACGTGGTGGCCGTCGTCGTTCCACTGCGCGTCGAACTCATGTTCCAGCAGCGGCACGGCGTTGCCATCGTGCTCGATGACCAGGTGCACGTGCCGTTGGCGGTCGGTCGCCTGCCGGATGGCGTGGGCCATCTCCTCCAGCCAGTCCTGCTCGGCAATCGCATGCACCGCATCCAGCCGCAAGCCGTCGAAACGGTATTCGTGCAGCCAGTACGCGGCGTTGCCGGTGAAGAATTCCCGCACCGGCCGGCGGCGGAAATCGATGGCCGGCCCCCATGGGGTGTGCACGTCGTCGCGGAAGAAGGACGGCGCATAGGCGTGCAGGTAATTGCCGTCCGGCCCGAAATGGTTGTAGACCACGTCCAGGAAAACCATCAGCCCCAGGCCATGGGCCTCGTCGATCAGGGCCTTGAGGGACTCCGGCGTGCCGTAGGCGCGGTCCGGCGCATAAGGGAGCACGCCGTCGTAGCCCCAGTTCCGGGTGCCGGGAAAATCGGCGATGGGCATCAGCTCGATGGCCGTCACTCCCAGTTCGGCCAGGCGCGGCAGGTGGCCGCGCACGCCGTCGAAGCCGCCCATGGCGCCCACGTGCAGTTCGTAGATGACCGCCTCGCTCCAGGGTCGGCCGCGCCATCTCGTATTGCGCCACCGGTAGGCGGCCGGATCGACGACCACGCTGGCATCGTGCACGTCGCCGTCCTGCATGCGCGAGGCGGGATCCGGCACCGCGGTTCCGTCCGCCAGGCGATACCGGTAGCGCGTGCCCGCGCCGCGAGCCACCTCGGCCTCGAACCAGCCTTCCCGCCTGGCCTGCATGGGGACCACGGACGCTTGCGCCGTGCCGGGATCGAGCTCCACCGACACCGCCTGCTGGCCCGGCGCCCACAGGCGAAAGCGCGTCCTGTCCGGCCCCAGCAGGCGAGCACCGAATTTCTCGGAAAGCAGAGTTTTCTTCATGGCGAGTTCATCCTGCAACCCAGCAGCACCACGCTGCGCGGGGCCAGCTCCAGCGGCATCTGGACCACGTCGGCCTCGGGCGCCTCCGGGCGGCTGCTGTCGATCAGCATGCGCCAGCGCACGGCCGGCGCGGGCAAGGCGAACGAGACGGCATGGCCGTGGCCGTTGACCAGCAGCTGCGTGACTTCGATGCGGCCGTCGTGCCGGACCGCCCGCCGCAGCACCAGCGCGCGCCGGCCGGGATCGTTCCACGCCTGGCTGTCGACCCGTTCCCCATGCTCGTCGAACCAGCCGATCTCGGCCAGGCCATCCTCGACGAAGTGGTAGTCCGCCATGTAGCGCTCACTGCGCAGGGACGGATACTCGTGCCGCAGCGCGGCCAGCCTCGCAACGAAGGCCGTCATGGCCCGGCCTTCGCCGGAGGCGGCCAGGCGCCAGTCGAACCAGGAGATCTCGTTGTCCTGGCAATAGGCATTGTTGTTGCCGGACTGGGTACGGCCGAACTCGTCTCCGCCCAGCAGCATGGGCGTGCCGTGCGCACAGAACAGCGTCGCCAGCATGGCCCGCGCCACCGCCGCCCGGGTCTCCAGCACGGCCGGATCCAGGGTCGGTCCCTCGACGCCCCAATTGCTGCTGTGATTCTCGTTGCTTCCGTCGCGTCCTTCCTCGCCGTTGGCCTCGTTGCGCTTGTGGGTGTAGCTGACCAGGTCCGCCAGCGTGAAACCGTCGTGCGCGGTGACGAAGTTGATCGAGGCCCACGTCCGGCGATGGCGGCGGTTGAACAAATCGCCCGATCCCGCCAGCCGCGTGGCCAGCTCCGGCCGCACGCCCTCGTCGCCGCGCCAGAAACGGCGCACGGTATCGCGGAAGCGGTCGTTCCACTCGGCGAATCCCGGCGGATGATGGCCAACGTGATAACCGTCGGGGCCGATGTCCCAGGGTTCTGAAATCAGCTTGAGGCGCGACAGCAGCGGGTCCTGCAGCAGCGCGTCGAAGAAGCCCGCCCCCGGATCGAAGCCGCCGGCCTCGCGGCCCAGCGTCACGCCCAGGTCGAAGCGGAAGCCGTCCACGCGAAAGGCCTCGGCCCAGTAGCGCAACGAATCCATCACCATCTGGATCACACGGGGATGCGACAGGTTCAGCGTGTTGCCGCAACCCGTGTCATTGATGTAGTGACGCTCGTCGCCGGGCACCAGGCGGTAGTAGCTGGCATTGTCCAGCCCGCGCCACGACAGGGTCGGCCCGGTCTCGCTGGCTTCGCAGGTATGGTTGTAGACCACGTCCAGGATCACTTCGATGCCGGCCGCGTGCAGGTTGCGCACGGCGGTCCGGATCTCGTGCAGCTCGTTGCGCGACAGATAGGCGGGCTCGGGCGCGAAGAACGACAGGCTGCTGTAGCCCCAGTAATTGCGCAGGCCGCGCTCGACCAGGAAACGGTCGTTGACGTGGGCATGGATGGGCAGCAGTTCCAGCGACGTGACGCCCAGCGACAGCAGATGATCGATCAGCGCGGGATTGGTCAGCGCGCGAAAGGTGCCCCGCTCGATGGGCCGCATGTCCTCGCGCGAGATCGACATCCCCCGCACGTGGGCCTCGTAGATCACGGTCTGGCCCCACGGCCATTCCGGCCGCTGGTCTCCGTGCCAGTCGAAGGCATCGTCCACGACCACGCACTTGGGCACCGCGGCGGCGCTGTCGCGGCGGTCCATGCCGCGATCCTCGCGCCGGAAGCCGTTCAGCGCGTCGGTCCAGCGCAGCGACCCGGCCAGCTTGCGGGCATACGGGTCGATCAGCAGCTTGTGCGGATTGAAACGGTGGCCATGCTGCGGCTCGTAGGGGCCGAACGCCCGGTAGCCGTATACCTGCCCCGGCCCCGCCCGCGGCAGATAGCCGTGCCAGACTTCGTCGGTGCACTCGGGCAGGGGCATGCGCGCGATTTCCTTGCGCCCCGATTCATCGAACAGGCACAGATCGATGCGGTGCGCGTGCGCCGAGAACACGGCGAAGTTCACGCCCATTCCGTCGCAGTGGGCGCCCAGGGGATAGGGGCGGCCCGGCAGCAAGCGATCGACGACGGCGCCCATGGTCACTCTGGCTCGAGCAGCAAGGTGGCCAGCGGCGGCAAGGTCAACACCAGCGAATGGGGCAGGCCGTGCGCGGCTTGCTGCCGCGCCTCGACCGCTCCGGCGTTGCCCACGCCCGAACCGCCGTAGTCGGCCGCGTCGGTGTTGACGATCTCGCGCCACCGCCCCGCCCGGGGCACGCCCAGCCGGTAGTCGCCGCGGGGGATAGGCGTCATGTTGCACACCGCCAGCACGCAGCGCTCGCCGTCCATGCGCAGGTAGGCGAACACGCTGTTGCGGTCGTCGTCGCCGATCACCCAGCGGAACCCCGCCGGATCGCCGTCCAGCCTGTGCAGCGCGGGCCTGCCGGCATAGACGCGGTTCAGGTCGCCCACCAGCCGCTGCACGCCGGCATGCAGCGGATCGGCCAGCGCCTCCCAGGCCAGTTGTCCGTCATGGTTCCACTCGCGCTCCTGGGCGAGCTCCCCGCCCATGAACAGCAGCTTCCTGCCCGGATGGCTCCACATGAAGCCGAAATAGGCCCGCAGACTGGCGAAGCGCTGCCAGCGGTCGCCGGGCATCTTGCCGATCAGCGAACCCTTGCCGTGGACCACCTCGTCATGCGAGAGCGGCAGCACGAACTGCTCGGAATAGGCATACACCATGCCGAAGGTCAGGTCGTGATGGTGATAGTGCCGGTGCACGGGGTCCCGCTGCATGTAGCGCAGCGTGTCGTGCATCCATCCCATGTTCCACTTGTAGTGGAAACCCAGCCCGCCCGCTTCCGGCGGCGCGGTCACCCCCGGCCAGGCGGTGGACTCCTCGGCGATCATCATGGCATCGGGAAAGAAACGCCGCACCCTGCCGTTCAGGTCTCGCAGGAACGCGATGGCCTCCAGGTTCTCCCGCCCGCCGTGCACGTTCGGCAGCCATTCGCCCGCGCGGCGGCTGTAGTCGCGATACAGCATGGACGCGACCGCATCCACCCGGAGCCCGTCCACGTGATAGCGGCGCAGCCAGTACAGGGCGCTGGCCCGCATGAAGTTGCACACCTCGTTGCGGCCCAGGTTGTAGATGTACGTGTTCCAGTCCTGGTGGAAGCCTTCGCGCGGGTCCTGGTACTCGTACAGCGCCGTGCCGTCGAAACGCGCCAGCCCATGGGGGTCGGTGGGGAAATGCGCGGGCACCCAGTCCAGGATCACGCCCAACCCGGCCGCATGGCAGCGATCGACGAACGCGGCGAAATCGCGCGGCGTGCCATGGCGCGCCGTCGGCGCGAACATTCCCAGCGGCTGGTAGCCCCAGGAACCGCCGAAGGGATACTCCATGATGGGCAGCAGCTCGAGATGCGTGAACCCCATGCCGGCCACGTAGGGAATCAGGCGGTCGGCCAGCTCATGCCAGGACCAGGTTCCGCCGTCCTCCTTCCTGAGCCAGGAACCGGCATGCACCTCGTAGATCGAGATGGGCGCATCGGGCGCATGGCGCGCCGCTCGGCCCTCCATCCATGCCGCATCGGTCCATGCGTAGGGCGCGGGATCGGCGACCACCGAGGCCGAGCCTGGTGCCGGCTCGGCCTGGAAGGCGCACGGATCGGCCTTCTGCGGCAGCAGGCTGCCATCGGGGCCCAGCAGTTCGTACTTGTAGGGTTCCCCGTGCGACAGCCTGGGCACGAACAGCTCCCAGACGCCCGCGGCATGGCGCAGGCGCATGGGATGGCGACGGCCGTCCCATGCGTTGAAATTCCCGACCACCGATACGCGGCGGGCATTGGGCGCCCACACCGCGAAACGCACGCCCGGGACGCCCTCCATCGTGGTGCAATGGGCGCCCAGGCAGGTCTCCAGGCCGTCGTGGTCGCCCCGCGCCAGCATGGCAAGGTCCTCGTCGCCCAGGATGAGGCCGAACGCGTAGGGATCCTCGGCCTCCTGGAAAGCACCGGGCCACTGGATGCGCAGGCGGTAGCCCGTGCGGCCGGGCAGGAAGCCGGCATCGGCCTGGGCCTCGAACACGCCGCCGCCCGACGGCCTCAGGTCCACGACGCCGCCCGTATCCGACACGGCCTGCACGGTCAGGGCGCCGGGCAGGAAGGCGCGCAGCCACAGGCGGCCGTCGCGCAGCTGCGGCCCCAGCACGGAGAAAGGGTCGGGGTGCCGGCCGCCGGCCAGGGCCTCGATATCGGCGGGGGCCATCCCGCCGTCACGGCTGTTGTCCGTCAAGATCCTCTTGCCTCCGTATTGCCGGTTCGATCCGGGCCGCCAACGTCACCAGGCCCCGCAGCGGCACTCCTATCCACGCCGGCCGGTTGGCGGCTTCATAGCACACCTCGTAGGCGGCCTTCTCGATCAGGAACAGCGATAGCAGCGCATCCTCGTCCTGGCTGTCCACCCACGGGCGAGGCGCCGACGCCGCCGCCTCGCGATAGGCGTCCAGGAACGCGCCCGACGCCTCGACGCGGAACCGTTCGAGCAGGACGTCCCGGCGCTGCGCCACGGTGTCGACGGACGGACCGGCGATGGGATTGGCGCCGGCCGCGGGGACCGTGGCATCCGGCGCCCGCGCCACCACCGCCGATGCGTAGTCGAACGAGCGCAGCAGGCCGGCCACGTCGCGCAGCGGATTGCGCTTGCGCCGCCGTTCTTCCATGGTGCGTGCCGGCTCCCCCTCGAAATCGATGATGTAGGCATCGTTCTGCGCCACCAGGACCTGCCCCAGGTGGAAGTCTCCATGCACCCGCGTCAGCCAGGCATGGCGGACGGACTGGCCAAGGCGGTCCATGGCGGCTTCGAGCAGGTGGCGGTTGTCCAGCAGGAGCGCGGCCTCGGCCGCCAGGTCGCCCCAGTCGCGGCCCGCGGCCAGGATGGCCAGGGCCTGGTCCAGGCTCTGCCGGGCATCGTCCACCCAGCGCCCGACGTCCTCGCGCGAAGCCTCGACCGGCGCGAAGGCCGGATCGTCGGAAGGCATCGCCAGCGCGGCGTGCAGCTCGCCCAGGCGCCGGCCCACGGCGGCGGCCAGCGTCGCGTAGCCGCGCAGTTCCTGGCCATAGTCCTCGGCGCTTTCGGCGGTCAGCGCGGCATCGTCCAGGGTCCGGTGCAGGTACTCCAGCGTCCAGTTCCACGCATCGCCCTGGTTGTCCACGTACTGCTGGGCCAGCATCAGCGTGTGCGGCGTGCCGTCCTCGTCCACGCGCACCACCTCACCCAGCAGCGCCGCCGTGTTGCGGAATCCCAGCCGCGTCAGATGGCGCGTCATCTCGCTTTCCGGATGGATGCCGGCCGTGACCCGGCGCACGATCTTCAATACCGCCATCGTCCCGGCCACCAGCGAACTGTTGGACTGCTCGGCCGACAGCCACTGGATGGGCGTGTCCGCATCGACCGCCACGGTCTCCAGGCCAGGCTCGGGCAGGAACCGTATGCGGGCGTCCCCGCCCCCGTCGGCGGCGATGCGCGACTCCAGCTCGATGCCGTTCTTCAGGCTGTCGAACACCGCGATGGCGAAACTCTGCAGGCTGAACGCATCGGTCACCATGCCCACCATGGGTCCGCGCCGTACCCGCGCCAGCGCCAGTTGCTGCTGCAGCTGCGGCAGGGTTTCCTCCCAGATCAGCCCCAGGGGCACCACGTAGCGCTCGCGCCGCTGGCCCAGGTCGGCCTCGATCTCCGTCAGGTACAGCTCGTCGGCGGCGGGCAGCCGCACGCCGTAGACCACGCGCCCCGAAACGATGCGTTCGTGCTTGGAGGCGAACCAGCGCCGCAGCGCCAGGTATTCCGGCAGGACGGCATGCTCCAGCGTACGGCGCGACTCGGTAGTCAGGTCATAGCCCGTCTTGCCGCGCAACACCAGCGTCCGGAACTCGCGCAACTGGTCGGCGGTGGCCAGGTGCCAGTTCGGCGGCGTCGCCGAGGCGCTCAACTCGAACCAATAGAAGCCATAGGGCGGCAGGGTCAGCAGATAGGTCAGGCGTCCGATCGCGGGGAATGCCGTCCCCCCGGTCAGCTCGACCGGCACCCTGCCGTCGAATTCAGCCAGGTCCAGTTCCACCGCCTGGGGCGTGTGCGACAGGTTGGCCACGCACAGGATGGTGGTTTCCTCGTGCTCGCGCAGGTACGCCAGGATCTTGCGGTTGCCCGGATAGAGAAACCGCAGGCCGCCGCGGCCGAACACCCGATACTGGCGCCGCTTGCCCAGCATGCGGCGCATCCAGTTCAACAGCGAATGGGCGTCGCCGGACTGGGCTTCGACGTTCACCGCCTCGTAGCCATACAGATTGCCCATCAGCGGCGGCAGCACCAGTCGCTCGGGGTCGGCGCGCGAGAACCCGCCATTGCGGTCGGGCGACCATTGCATGGGCGTGCGTACGCCGTCGCGGTCGCCCAGGTGGATGTTGTCCCCCATGCCGATCTCGTCGCCGTAGTAGATGACGGGCGTGCCCGGCATGGTCAGGAGCAGGCTGTGCATCAGTTCTATGCGGCGGCGGTCGCGCTCCATCAGCGGCGCGAGGCGCCGGCGTATCCCGAGGTTGAGGCGGGCCCGGCGGTCGGCGGCATACACCTCCCACAGGTAGTCGCGCTCGCTGCTGGTCACCATCTCCAGCGTCAGTTCGTCGTGGTTGCGCAGGAAGATCGCCCACTGGCAGTTGTCCGGAATGTCCGGCGTCTGCTGCATGATGTCCGTGATGGGAAAGCGGTCCTCCTTGGCGATGGCCATGTACATGCGCGGCATCAGCGGGAAGTGGAAGGACATGTGGCACTCGTCGCCCTGTCCGAAATATTCCTGCGCGTCCTCGGGCCATTGATTGGCCTCGGCCAGCAGCATGCGATCGTCGTAGGACGCTTCCAGGTCCTGCCGGATGCGCTTCAGGATGGCATGGGTCTCGGGCAGGTTCTCGTTGTTGGTGCCCTCCCGTTCGACCAGGTAGGGCACGGCGTCCAGCCGCAGGCCATCGACGCCCAGGTCCAGCCAGAAATGCATGACGCTCAGGATGGCCTTGAGCACGCGCGGATTGTCGTAGTTCAGGTCGGGCTGGTGCGAATAGAAGCGGTGCCAGAAATAGGCCCCGGCCACCGGATCCCAGGTCCAGTTCGACTTCTCGGTATCGATGAAGATGATGCGCGTACCGGCGTAGGCCTGGTCGTTGTCGGACCACACGTAGAAATTGCGCGCGGCCGAACCCGGCTTGGCGTGGCGCGCGCGCTGGAACCATGGATGCTGGTCCGAAGTGTGGTTGACCACCAGTTCGGTGATCACGCGCATGCCGCGCTCGTGGGCCGCCGCGATGAAACGCCGCACGTCCGCCAGTTCGCCGTAGTCCGGATGCACGCCCCGGTACTCGGCGATGTCGTAGCCGTCGTCGCGCCGGGGAGAGGGATAGAAAGGCAGCAGCCAGATCGTGTCCACGCCCAGTTGCGCGATGTAGTCGAGCTTGGACAGCAGCCCTGGAAAATCCCCGATGCCATCGTTGTTGGCGTCGAAGAAGGACTTGACGTGCAGCTGGTAGATGACCGCGTCCTTGTACCAGAGCGGATCGCCCCGGTTCACGGCATTCACGGATGTCTCGCGCTTGTTGTTCATGCGTCCTCGCCTGCCGATGGATCCCCGAAGGGAGCGGATCCTAGAATCGCCGGGAAATGCGCCATATCCCGTAGGGGCCGCCAGGTTCGAGCCACACGTGCTGCATCTTTCCATGCCAATCGAAGCGGTACCCGCGCAACAGGTCTTCGGCATGCAGCGTGCCATCGTCCGGCAACCCGAACTCCCACAGCGGAAGTTCGACGTTGGCGCCCTGCGCGCCGTGCGGGTCGAGGTTCACCACCACCAGCACCACGTTGTCGCGTTCCGGCGTCGCCCTGGTATAGGCCAGCACGTGATCATTATCGGTGTTGAGAAACCCGGTGCCTGTATGGATATGCAACGCCGGGTTGTCGCGTCGTATCCGGTTCAGGACGCCGATCTCGGCCACGATGTTGCCCGGCCGGTTCCAGTCCCAGGCCCGGATCTCGTATTTCTCGGAATCGAGATATTCCTCCTTGCCGGGTACCGGCGTGCCCTCGCACAGCTCGAAGCCGCTGTACATGCCCCAGGAACCCGACAACGTGGTCGCCAGCGCGGCCCGGATCAGGAAACCCGGCCGGCCCGACGTCTGCAGATGGCGCGGATTGATGTCGGGAGTATTGACGAAGAAATTGGGGCGGAAAAAATCGGATACAGGCGGCCGCGATATTTCCTCGAGGTAGTCGGTGAGTTCCCGGCGGGTCTCGCGCCACGTGAAGTAGGTATAGGATTGCGAGAACCCCAGCTTGGCCAGCCGGTACATCATCTTGGGCCGGGTAAAGGCCTCCGACAGGAACACGACGTCGGGATGGCGCGCATGCACCTGGCCGATCAGCCACTCCCAGAAAGGCAGCGGCTTGGTGTGCGGATTGTCCACCCGGAAGATCCGTATCCCCTCGGCCGCCCAGAACAGCACCACGTCCAGCAGGGCCAGCCACAGGCCGGAGGCGGCATCGCGTCCGTTCGCGGCGCGCGCGTAGAAATCGACGTTGACGATGTCCTCGTATTTCTTGGGCGGATTCTCGGCATAGCGCAGCGAGCCGTCGGCGCGCCAGGCGAACCAGTCGGGATGACGGGCCAGCCACGGGTGATCGGGCGAGCACTGGATGGCGAAATCCAGGGCGATCTCCAGGCCGTGCCGGGCAGCCTCGCCCACCAGCGCGCGGAAATCGTCCAGCGTCCCCAGTTCGGGGTGTATCGCGTCGTGCCCGCCCTCTTCCGAACCGATGGCGTAGGGGCTGCCGGGATCCCCGGGCTCGGCCACGAGGCTGTTGTTGCGGCCCTTTCGGTGGCGGCGGCCGATGGGGTGGATGGGCGGGAAGTACAGCACGTCGAAGCCCATGTCCCGTATCGCGGGCAGGCGTGCCGCGACGTCGGCGAAGGTGCCGTGCCGGTGCGGATCGCCGCTTTGCGAACGCGGGAAGCACTCGTACCAGCTGCCGAACCGGGCGGTCCGGCGTTCGACCCGCACCGGGAACTCGGCCGAGCGCGACGCGAATTCGCGGGGCTCCAGCGCCTGTACCAGGGCGGCGGCCTGCGGCGACCGTATCCACGCCAGGCAGTCCTCGGTGGGCAGCTCCGCCAGGCCGCGGGCGGCTTCCTCGGCCCGGGCCCGCGTCTCGGCTCCGGCCTGGGTAGCGCGGCCCAGCACCTTCAGTATCCAGCCACGGACCTCCTCCACTTCCACCGCCACGTCCACGCCCGCATCGGTCTTCTTGCGAAGTTCGTCCAGGAACGTCGCATAGGTATCGCGCCAGGCCTCGATCGCGTAGTAGCCCATGCCCACGCGCTCGGGCCGGCACACGGCCTCCCAGCGATCGTTGCCCAGGTGCACCATGGGCACCCGGGTCCAGGCCTCCTCGTCGGCGGCGCGCCAGAGCACGTCGGCGGCCAGCTTGTCGTGGCCGTCCATGAAGATATCCGCGCGCACCGCGAGCGCCTCGCCGGGCGTGCGTTTCACCGCGAACCGGCCCTGTTCGATGACGGGCTCGACCGCCTCGATCGCCACGCGGGCCGCGCCCATGGCCGCGGTCAGCGACCGGCGGCGCGGCGGCCCTGACAGCACGGGGGGCGCGGATCCCAGTTCGATGGCCTGCGCGGCGCCGGGCCCCAGCCTCGCGGGCACGCCGCCATCGACCGGCCGTTGCACGCGATCGGGCAGCCTGGCCTGGATCATGGGCCAATCCACCGCCGATGCGGCCAGCAGGTCGGGATTGAACAGCAGCAGATGACTGCGCCTGCCCCGCTGCCCGACGGCACGGCGCAGCAACATGGCGATGGGCGCGTCCGCGCCGCCCAGCGGCGACAGTGTCACGTCATCGGCCGGCGCGCGGGCCAGCCAGCGATTCGCGGCACGAAGCTCGTCGCCCAGGTCCAGCTGGCCGTGCGGCGTGCCATCCAGCCCGTGCCGTTCGTATCCCATGGGCACCAGCCAGCCCGCGCCGCACGTGGCGGCGGCCCACAGCGCACGGATCGAGGCGCGTTGCCGCACCTCGGCATCCGGCACGCCGACGCCCGCCGCGCCGGGGCCGTAAGGATCGGCCGGAAAGGCCAGCACGGCGCAGCCGGTGTCCGCCAGCGCGTGCCACTCGTCCATGAACCAGGCGCTGCGGAAATCCCACCAGGCCAGCGACGAAAACACATGGGAAAAACCCACTCCGCGCAGCCCTCGCACCGCCTCGCGCGACAGGCCGGGCGTCCAGGCCAGCAGGTCCAGTCCGTCCTCGCGCCCGCGCAGCGACGCGAGCTTGCCTGCCCACGGGCCGGCCGCGTCCCATCCCCGGACCAGCAGGCCGCGCACGCCCAGTTCGCCCCACGCCGGCGCGCGCGCCGCCCAGTCGACGGCAGCTTCGCCGCCGGCCGGTGGACAATCCAGATAAAGCTCCAGCCGGCGCCGCGTGGCGGCGCGCGCCAGCACACCGCACGAGGCCTCGTCGCCTGCCTCGCGCGCGTCGGCCAGCACCTGCCCGAATCCCAGCCCGGCGGCCGTCTCGAGCCACGCGCGCCAGGGCGCCGCCAGCGCGCCCGCCTCGTCCAGCACCGGCCCCAGGGCCGAAGCCCTGGCATGGTAGATACGCAGCGGCGGTCGACGTCGCGCCGCCATCAGGCCCGTTTCCGTATGGCGGTCTCGGCCGGAGCGCTGGCCGCCTCCGGACGGCGGGCCACCATGGGCGCGCCCACGGGAGCGACCGGCGCGAGCATGCGGTACAGCTCGACATATTGGGCGGCGGAAGCTTCCCAGCCGAAGTGGCGGGTCATCCCGTTCTTCTGCAGGGCCGCCCACCGCTGCGGCTGGGCAAAGGCCTCCAGCGCCCGCTCGACCGCCGCCATCATGTCGGCGGGTGTGTCCCCGTCGAACAGAATGCCCGTGGCCGATCCGACCTCGGCATCCGGCGCCTGGGACAGCCCGGCGATGCTGTCGGCCAGGCCACCGACACGCGACGCAATGGGCACGGTCCCGTACAGCATGGAATACAGCGGCGTCAGGCCGAATGGCTCGAAGCGGCTGCCGTGCAGCAGCATGTCGGCGCCGGCATGCAGCAGGTGCCCGCGGCGTTCGTCATAGCCGATGTGCACGCCCAGGTTGCGCGGATGCCGCGCGGCCAGTTCCTGCAATGCCTCTTCCAGCGCGCGCTCGCCGCAGCCGAGCACGGCGATCTGCAGACGCGGATGCGCCGCCAGCAGCATGGGGAACACCTCGATCGCGAGATCCGCCATCTTCTGCGAGGTCAGGCGACTGCCCATCGCCAGCAGCGGCGCCTCGGGGTCGGTGGGCAGGCCGAATGCGCGCTGCATCTCCAGCTTGTTGCGGATCTTGCCGCGCAGGTCCATGGCGGAAAAATGCTCGGGCAGATAGGGATCGCAAGCGGGATCCCAGACCTCGGTGTCGATGCCGTTGGGAATGGCGTGCAGTTCATGGGCGCGCTGGCCCAGTACGCCCTCCAGTCCATGGCCGAACGCCGGGGTCAGGATCTCGCGCGCGTAGGTCGCGCTGACCGTCGTGATCTTGTCGGCGTAGCGCAACCCCGCCTTCATGAAGTTCAGGTTGCCCCAGAATTCCACGCCCTCGCTGCCACGATAGGCGGGCGGGATGCCGAGCTCCTCCGCCAGGCGCAGCGGGAAGTTGCCCTGGAACGCGAGATTGTGGATGGTCAACACCGTCTTGGGCCGCTTGACGCCGGCCGCGTGCAGATACAGCGGCGTCAGGGCCGCGTGCCAGTCGTGGGCATGGACCACGTGCGGAACCCTGATCGGCGTCTCGCCCACCGAAATCCGCTTTGCCGCCTGGGCCAGCGCGGCAAAGCGGATTCCATTGTCGGGAAACTCCCTCCCGTCCGCATCCAGGTAGGGGTTGCCGGGGCGCACGTACAGGGCGTCGTTGCGCAGCAGCAGCACCGGTATCTCGGTATCGGCGACCCATCCCGCCCAGACCTCGGCATCGCCCCCGATCAATCCGGGCAGATCGGCCACCTTCTCCAGGTCGCTGGCGGCATGCAGCGCGCTTTCATAGGCGGGCATGAAGATGGTCGCGTCGACGTGCGCGTCGCGCAGGGCCCGTGCCAGGCCGCTTACCGCATCGCCCAGGCCCCCCGTCTTGGCGAGCGGCAGGGCCTCCGACGTTACTAGCATGACTCTCGGCAGCAAGATGTTTCTCCGGCAAAAGACGCTTCCCCATGGGCAGCTGATGATTGGGTCGGGACTTCACACGCGCAGGGATGTTTCTCGTGCGGCGGGCGGGTGCCGCGCCGGATAATGTCCATCCTCGCCGATAAAAATTACCGCTGTGAGTAAGATGTACACGTCCGATGCGGCATTCTTCCCGGGATGGGCATCCCTTGCCGGGGACAAGGGCAATATGCATGCCATGGTGCGCCGCGCGCGCCCCGCATGGCGCCAGGTTGTAACGACATTCTTCCCGCGCACCGCGTGGAAGCCTTTGATCACCAAAAGAGAAACACCATGAGCCCTAGCGATTCCTACCAGCCCAACGATGCCGTGCTGGCCCTGGCCACCAAGCTGTTCGATCTTGCACGCGCGGGAGAAACCGAAACGCTGGCCGCCTACCTCGCCGCCGGGGCGCCCGCGGACCTGACCAACCAGAAAGGGGATAGCCTGATCATGCTGGCGGCCTACCATGGCCATGCCGGCACGGTCAGGACGCTGCTGGAGCACGGCGCGGATCCCAACCGCGTCAACGACCGGGGGCAGAGCCCGCTGGCCGGGGCCGTGTTCAAGGGAGAAGAGGAGGTGGTGCGGGCGCTGCTGGACGGCGGCGCGAATCCCGACCTGGGCACGCCGTCGGCAAGGGAAACGGCGCGCATGTTCGGGCGGGCCGACCTGTTCGGCCTCCCGAACTGAACGCGGCAGGAAACGCCGGCCTCAGGCCGCCGCGCGGCGCGTGCGGCCCGCCTGCCACAACAGGGGAAGCAGCACGATCGCCACGGCCGGATACAGCAGCCAATTGATGGTTTCCCATCCCGAGGCGTTGAGCAGCCGGCCCGACGAGAACGACGCCACGGCCACGGAACCGAACACGAGGAAATCGTTCAGGGCCTGGACCTTGGTGCGCTCCTCGGGCCGGTAGCAGTCGGTGACCATGGCGGTGGCGCCGATGAAACCGAAGTTCCAGCCCACGCCCAGGAAGACCAGCGACAGCCAGAAATGCCCCACGCTCAGGCCATGCAGCGCGACCGCTCCGGACACCGCCATGAGGAGCAGGCCGGCCATCGTCACCCACTCCTTGCCGAAGCGCGTGATCAGCCTGCCGGTGACGAAGCTCGGCCCGTACATCGCCAGCACGTGCCACTGGATGCCCAGCGCGGCCTCGCCCACCGTGTGTCCGCACGCCACCATCGCGATGGGCGCGGCCGTCATGACGAAGCTCATCATCCCGTACGAGACGATGCCCGCGGTCACCGCCACCACGAAGCGGCCCGAGGCCGCGATCTCGCGCAGCGGCCGCCCCCCGCCCTGCTCGGCCGCGGGACGCACCGATCCGCGCAGCAGAATCAGCACCGGCAGCGCCGCGAGCGCCAGCACGGCCTGGCCGACGAAGCTGCCGGCGAAGGGAATGGCGCCGATCGCGTCGCGCGTCCAGATCACGGTCTGGGGTCCGATGACCGCGCCTACCAGTCCGCCCACCATGACCCAGGAAATCGCCCGCGCCTTGAACGCCGCGTCGGCCCCGTCGGTCGCCCCGAAGCGGTAGCTCTGCACGCACGATCCGTAGGTACCGGCGATGGCGGTGGCGACGCAGAACAGCGCGAACATGCCCGTGGCGATGCTGTAGGCCGCCAGCAGCCCGGCCACGCCGCCGATCACCGCGCCCAGCATGTAGGCGGCGCGGCGCCCCAGCCTGCGCATCAGCATGGCCGCCGGGATCGTCCCCAGCGCGAGGCCGAGGTTGTAGAGGCTGACGGGCAGCGTCGCCAGCGATTTGTCGGTGGCCAGCATCTGCCCCACCAGCCCGCCCAGCGAAATGACGATGGCGGGATTGGCCCCACCCAGCGACTGCGCACAACTGAGCACCAGCGCATTGCGGCGCACATCCTTCTCGGTCAATGCATTCATGCTCGTACGCGGACGTCCCGGTTTCGATGTTTTTATGATTCTAGGTTATTTGGACCGCTCGACATCCGGCTCCGGTCAAATATCGCGGCACACGGCATATACTGCCCGGGCCCGATCCGGCCTCACCCCACGCGCCGCCCATGACCGCCCCCACCGCCAAGCCCAACATCATCTGGCTCATCGTCGCCGCCGCCTTCTTCATGGAAACGCTGGACGGCACGGTGATCGCGACCGCCCTGCCGCAAATGGCCGCCACCTTCCGTACCAACCCGGTCAACCTCAGCATAGGCATGACGTCCTATCTGGTGACCCTGGCCGTGTTCATCCCCATCAGCGGCTGGGTCGCGGACAGGCTCGGCACACGCCGCGTCTTCGCCTGGGCGGTCGCCGCCTTCACGCTGGCCTCCGTCTTGTGCGCGCTGAGCACCAGCGTCGCGCAATTCACCGCCGCGCGGGTGTTCCAGGGCATGGCGGGCGCGATGATGGTGCCCGTGGGACGGCTGGCGGTGCTGCGCAACACCGGCAAGGAAGACCTGGTCCGCGCCATGGCCTTCATCGTCTGGCCGGGACTGATCGCGCCCGTGATCGGCCCCCCGCTGGGAGGCTTCCTGGCGACCTACCTGAGCTGGCAGTGGATCTTCCTCCTGAACGTCCCCCTGGGCGTGGCCGGCATCTTCCTGATCCGCGCCTATATCCCCGAATCCGCCCCGCAGCCACGGCGGCCGCTGGACACGGCGGGCTTCGCCCTGAGCGGCCTCGCGCTCAGCTTCCTGATGGTCGGAGTGGAGCTCCTGGGATACGGCGGACGGTGGCAACTGGGCGCCCTGCTCGTCGCCGGCAGCATCGCGCTGGGCGTGGCGCTGGCCGCGCACCTGCGCCGCCACCCCCATCCGTTGATCGACCCCACCATCATGGCCGTGCCGTCGTTCCGCACCGTCATGATAGGCGGCACGATCGCCCGCACGGCGATCAGCGCCATGCCTTTTTTGCTGCCGCTGCTGTTCCAGGTGGGCTTCGGCCTGAACGCCTTCGAGGCCGGCATGCTGTACCTGGCCAGCATGCTGGGCAATTTGGGCATGAAGCTGGGCACGACGCAGGCGCTGCGCCGCTTCGGCTTCCGCAACGTGCTGGTCTTCAACGGCGCGCTGGCGGGGGCCTCGATCGCCTTGTGCGCCGTACTGTCGCCCGATACGCCCGTGCCGGTAGTCGTGGCGATCATGCTGGTGTGCGGCCTGACCCGCTCGATGCAGTTCACCGGACTGACTTCCATGGCCTTCGCCGAGGTCCCGCACCCGCAGATGAGCAGCGCCAACACCCTGTTCAGTACCACCCAGCAGATGTCCATGGGCCTGGGCATCGCGGTCGGGGCCGTGGTGCTGCATCTTACCGCCGCCGCACGCGACATCGGCGGCGCGACCTACGACGTCACGGACTTCCGGATCGCCTTCCTGGTCGTGGGCCTGCTGGCCCTGAGCAGCCTGCTGAGCTTCGTGCGGCTGCGGCACGACGCCGGTGCCGAGGTCAGCGGACACCGGCGCAGCGGCGGCACCGCCTGATCAGTACACGTCGCGCCGATAGCGGCCCTGTTCGGCCAATTCGTCCAGGCGATCGCGGCCCAGGATGCGTTCGAGTTCGGCCGCGACACCCGCCGCCATGCCTTGCAGGCTGCCGCAGACGTAGATCGCGGCGTCATCGTCCACCCACGCCCGCAGTTCGCCTGCCGCGGCGGGCAGGCAGTCCTGCACGTAGCGCGGCCAGCCGGCCGTGCGCGAGAACGCCAGATCCAGCCGCTCGAGCACGCCCTGCTCGCGCCACGCCTGGATTTCGTCGCGATGGAAAAAGTCGTGCTCCGGCGTGCGTTCTCCGAACAGCAGCCAGTTGCGATGCGCCCCGGCGGCGGCGCGCGCCTTCAGGTGCGCGCGCAAGCCCGCCATGCCCGTGCCGTTGCCGATCAGGATCAACGGCCGCCCAGGCGCAGGCGGACGAAAGCCGCCATTGCGCCGCAGCCGTACGTCCACCTTGCCGCCCACGCGGACATGCCGGGTCAGCCATCCCGACCCCAGTCCCAGCCGGCCGTCGGGATACCGCATCTGCCGCACCAGGAGCTCCAGGCGGCCATCGGCCGGCAGCGAGGCGATCGAATACTCGCGATGGGGGATGCGCGGCAGCGCCTCCAGCAGCGCCGGGGCCGGCAAGCCGCGCAGCGCGGCGCGTCCGGCCTCGTCATGGGGCAGCACCCGTGCCGCCAGCGCATCGCCCAGCGATTGCCCGCCGTCCACCCCCATGGCGCCATCCAGGCCCAGCGCGGCCAGCAGCGACGCGACGTCATCGGGAGCATTGCGCGGCCCGATCTCGGCGATGTCGCCGGCCTCCCAGTCGGCCGGGGATGCATCCGCGGCCACCAGGGCCAGGTGATAGGCGGGGCCGCCGGGACTGCCGTCGTTCAGCAATCGGCGCTCGGCCAGCGTCCAGGCCCGGTAGCTGGGCGCAGCCCAGTCTTCCATTTCCGCGCTCGCGCCCAGCACGTTCAGGTAGTGCTGCCAGTGGCGCAACGCACCCTCGTCGCCATCGTCCACCAGGATAGGATCGAACATGGGCTCGGCGCCCTGCCGGTGCAGCCAGTTCGCCAGCGACTGGCCGAAGGCGCAATAGCGCTGGTAGCTGCTGTCGCCCAGGGCCAGCACGCCGTAGCTCATGCCGTGCAGGGCCAGTTCGCCGGCCAGCGTCTTGCGCGCGAAGCCGGCGACGCTGTCCGGGGCATCGCCCTCGCCCGTCGTGCTGACCACGAACAGGGCCTGGCGGAAACGCTGCAGGGCCGAACCGCCCATCTCCGCCAGGTTGGCCAGATGCACGGGCAATCCGGCGGCCTGGAGCGCCTGCGCGCTGCGCCGCGCGATCTGCTCGGCGAAGCCCGTCTGGCTGGCATAGGCCACCAGCAGCGCATCGGCCGCGATCGGGCCGCCGGACGGAGACGCCGCGGCGCGCCATGCCAGCGCGGTCCATACGCAGAACGCCACATAGCAGGCGACTACCAGTCCCCCTGCCACGGCGCGGTGCGCCGCCGGCGACAGCGGCAGCACGGCGGCCACCAGGACCAGGGCCGCCAGCAGCAACAACACCGCCACGCCCGCCCGGCGCGCGGATGCCGCGCGAGATTCGTCGTTCATTCCATCATCGCCGCGAAATTGGGCGTCATCGTTTCCCGGTACCCCTGGGCGGTGCGCTGTACGAACTGCGCCGCCAGCCCGCGACGCGCCGCCCAGCGCAGCCCCTCGTCCGGCCCCATCACCGTCAGCGCCGTCGCCAGCGCATCGGCGGCCATGCACTCGGGGTGCAGGACCGTGACCGAGACGACGCCGTTGCCGATGGGCGCGCCGGTGCGCGGGTCCAGGGTATGGCTGTACATGCCCTGCCCATCGGAGACATGGCGCCGGTAGTCGCCCGAGGTGGCAACCGCCAGGCCCTCCAGGGCCACCAGCGTCGGCGGCACGGACGACTCGCCGTTCGCATCCCAGGCCCGGTCCAGCTCCACCCACCAGGGCGTACCGTCCGGCTTCACCCCGTGGCCGGCCAGCTCGCCGCCTATCTCCACCAGATAGCCCGCCACGCCGGCGCGCCGCAGGCAGCGGGCCACGGCGTCGACCGCGTAGCCCTTGGCGATGCCGGACAGGTCCACATGGGCCCCGCCTGGTTGCCGCGCACGGCGGCCCGCCACGTCCAGTTCGATCCGCTCCCAGCCCACGCGCCCACGCACGGCCTCGATCTCGGCCGCAGACGGCCGGGCGCGCGGCCCCTGCGGCCCGAACCCCCACAGGTCGACCAGCGGCCCCACCGTAGGATCGTAGGCGCCCCCGCTTTCGCGGGCCACGCTCAGCGCCTGCTCCAGCACCACGAACAAGGCATCGGGCAAGACGTGCCAACTCCCCGCCGGCGCGGCATTGAAGCGGCTCAGGTCCGTATCGTCCCGCCAGTTGCTCATCTCGTCGATGACCCCGTCCAGCGTCGCCCGCACCCGCTCGTCCAGGTCCGGCGGCACCCCGCCATCATCCACCAGCCTGACCGACCAGCTCGTCCCCATCGTCGGGCCGCCCATGGAAACCACCCGAGCCCCGCTCCCATAGCCCCGCCGCGCCTGCTCCGACACCGCCAGCGGCACGAGCACTCGCCCCTCCCTACGCCCTTCGGGCTCGTTACCATGGCCGGCAGCCAGCGAAGCACCGCTGCCACAACCCAAGATAGCGGCACCAGGCCCAGGATGCGGTGGATCCGGCTCCGCCGGTCTACCCGCATCGCCCCCTGGGGGGCGCCCGAAGGGCGTACGGGGGGGCTTATTCAGGCAAGACCTCGAACGTCGCGATGTAGGTCGACCGGCGCTCCTTCGCCTTGTCGAAGGTGGTCTTGTCGTCCTTGGTCTCGGCTTCCAGCCAGTACATGCCGGGCTCGGGCCAGGTCACCGTGAACTTGCCGTCGGCATCGGTGCGCGTCTTCATTTCATGCAACTGGTCGCGGTAGCGGATCCCGCCCGGCACGATGGACACTTCTATGCCGGCCGCGGGCTTGCCATCGAGCAGCAGCCGGAAACTGGCTTCTTCCTTGGCGAACAAATCGTTCGGATGGGTGATGGGCGCCAGTTCCAGCCCCTGTCCGGTGGGCTTGAGCACCGTGTCGGTCGGCTTGCCCACCGTCACGAAGGTCTCCAGGCGGCTGTTGGCCTGCGTGACCCGCAGGTCCTGGGCGTCGGCCGGCACCTCTTGCGCGAACTTCTCGGCCGTGCCGCGCCAGCGCTTGTTCTTGCCGTTTTCCTTGTACGACGCGAACACGCCGTTGTTGACCACCGCCATCTTGTAGGTGCCGGCCTGGGTCAGGCGCACGTCGAAGGTGCTGCGATAGCGGCCCGTGGACTGGTTCTCGGCCTTGGCCGCGGTGCCGTCGGGAGCGGTCACCGACAGGTTGTTCAGTTGCAGCGGAAAGTGCTCGAAGTAGAAGAGGTCGTTGGACACGGCGGCGTCCACCGTCACCCACGGATCCGCGCCCGACAGCACCGTGGCCGAGGGCAGCATCCACATGCGGTGCGCCTGGGCCGACAGGGGCAGGCTGAACGCCAGGGCCAGCGCGGCCCACTTGAGAGACATCTTCATGTTCTTTTCCTCGGAAGGGGTTGCTAGGGAATCAGGGTTTGGTTTCCAGCGCGACGCGACCCAGCTCGTGCTGGCCACGCGCCTCGCCCTTCTCGGGCGCGCGCGGCGGCCACTGGAACGGGATGCGCAGCAACTCGCGGCCGCCGACCTCGCGCGCGGCTTCGACCACCAGCTCGTACTTGCCTTCGGCCAGCTTGCCCAGCGGCGCCTTGCCGTCGCTGAACGCCAGTTGATGCTCGCCCACGGGCCGCGTGGCGCCGCTGATGCCGTCGGCGGGCATGGTCAGTTCGCGGCCGGTGCGGCGCCACCACTGGCGCATGTCCTTGAGCCACTTCGTGCCTTCGTCGTTCTTGAGCTTGACGTCGTACCAGACCGCCAGGTTGGCGGCGACCTTCTGGTCCGGCCCCTCCACCCACACCGCCACGTACGGACGGTGGTACTCGGCCACGTTCAGCCGGGGGATCTCGATCCTTACCGCCAGGTCGGCGGCCTGGGCCTGCCCGACCATCAGGCCGGTGACGGCCACCGGGATCAATGTACGCATAGCCAGAACCTCTTCAATGAATGAATACGAATGCCAGGAACAGCGGCACGGCCACGCCCAGCGCCACCATGGGCCAGGTGACGGGCCGGTTGCGCGAATGGATCTGCAGCAGGAAGAAACCGGTCACGCAGAACACCAGACAGGCGACCGCGAAAATATCCAGGAACCACTTCCAGGCCTCGCCCGTGTTGCGGCCCTTGTGCAGGTCGTTGAAATACGAGATCCAGCCGCGGTCGGTGCTCTCGTACTTCACCGCGCCGTCGGGCAGCTCGACGCTCAGCCAGGCGTCGCCACCGGGGCGTGGCAGGGAAACATAGATCTCGTCGGACGACCATTCGGCCAGCTGGTCGCCGATCGCCACGGACAACTGGTCTTCCAGCCATTGCCGCAGCGCCGGCGGCAATGGCGCCTTGTCGGCCCCGCCTTCAGGCGCCAGCGCGCGCGCCAGTTCGGCCGGCACCTGCGCTTCCTTCGAGACGACGCGCGGATGGGCTTCGATCTGGGAGGCGTGGTTCAGCGTGATGCCGGTGGCGGCGAACAGCAGCATGCCGACGAGACAGATCGCCGAGCTGATCCAGTGCCATTGATGCAGATGCTTCAACCAGAATGAGCGACGCTTCTGCTCCAGGAAGCGATCCGACTGTTTGTCCATACGGCGGTGCGCGGCACTGCATGCTTGAGATGATTAAGATCAATAATGATAACAATTCTCAAGCACTGTAGCCAGCACCGGGCCGGCGCGCAGGCGGCGGCCTCCCGCCGCCGCCCTTGCCTCGGGAGCCTACTTCGAGTCCTCCAGGCGCACCCCCACCTTCAGGCCCACCTGCCAGTGCGCGATCTTGCCGTCCTCGATGTGGCCCCGCACCTGGGTGACCTCGAACCATGCCAGATGGCGCATCGTCCGGGCCGCGCGATCGATCGCGTTGCGGATCGCGTCGTCGCTGGACTTCGTCGAGGACCCGACCAATTCGAGCTGCTTGTACACGTGTTCCGACATCGTCGTCTCCTGGTTGCCTGGGATGCCGGCCAGCAAAGGCCATTCCCGGCGCCGCGCGGCACCGGGAGCCGGCCAGGCCACCTTAGTCCAAGCCGCGGGCATGAATCAAGCTATCCTATGGCACCCGCCCGCCTCCCGCCCGCCGACCGTGGAACACAGAAAAACGCTGAACATCACCCTTTGGCTCGTCGCCATCGGCCTCTTCATGCAGACGCTGGACACCACCATCGTCAATACGGCCCTGCCGGCGATGGCGGCAAGCCTGGGCGAAAGCCCCCTGCGCATGCAATCGGTGGTGATCTCGTATGCGCTGACCATGGCCGTGCTGATCCCCGCCTCGGGCTGGGTCGCCGACCGCTTCGGCACGCGCAAGGTGTATTTCTCGGCCATCGTCCTTTTCACGCTTGGCTCCGTGCTGTGCGCGGTCTCGCAGAACCTCAGCCAGCTCGTCGCTTCACGCGTGGTCCAGGGCGCCGGCGGCGCGATGCTGATGCCGGTGGGCCGGCTGGTCATCCTGCGCAGTTTCCCCCAGGAGCGCCTGCTGCCCGCGCTGAGCTTCGTCGCCATCCCGGCCATGGTCGGCCCCATGATCGGCCCCGTGCTGGGCGGCTGGCTGTCCGAGCAGTTCTCCTGGCACTGGGTGTTTTTGATCAACATCCCGGTCGGCCTGGCCGGCGCGATAGCCACGCGCACCTTCATGATCGACAAGCGCGAGAAGCAGCCGGCCTCCTTCGACGGCGTGGGCTACGGACTGCTGGCCTTCGGCATGGCGGCCATCTCGCTCTCGCTGGACGGGTTCTCGGGCCGCGCCACGGGCCACGCTACCGTCGTACTCATGCTGGTGTTCGGCCTGATCAGCATCGTCACCTACTGGCTGCGCGCGGGCAGGCAGGCCGCGCCGCTGTTCTCGCCCACCCTCTTCCACATCCATACGTTCACCATAGGCTTGCTGGGCAACCTGTTCGCGCGCCTGGGCAGCAGCGGCATGCCCTTCCTGCTGCCGCTGCTGCTGCAGGTCAGCCTGGGCTATTCGCCCACGCATTCGGGCCTGATGATGCTGCCCGTGGCCGCGGCCGGCATGCTCAGCAAGCGCCTCGCGACCTCGCTCATCACCCGCTACGGCTATCGCCACGTCCTCGTGGTCAATACGGTGCTGGTCGGCCTGACCATCGTCTCGTTCTCGCTGGTCGATGTCTCGCACCCGGTCTGGACCCAGGTGCTGCTGATGGCCTTCTTCGGCGCGGTGAACTCGCTGCAGTTCACCGCGATGAACACGCTGACGCTCAAGGATCTGGGCCAGCAAGGCGCCAGCAGCGGCAACAGCATCCTGTCCATGATGCAGATGCTGGCGATCAGCCTGAGCGTGACGGTGGCCGGCGGCATCCTGGCCGCGTTCAGCCACCTGGTGGACCATGGCGCGCCCGAGGACGCGCTGGCCGCCTTCCACGCCACCTTCATCTGCATCGGCCTGCTCACCGCGGCTTCGGCGTGGATCTTCTGGCAACTGTCGCCCGACGTGCCGCGCGAATCCAAGAAGGATGACTCGCTGGACCTGGGGTAACGAAGGGCGAAGGCCGCGTCGTATAGAATCGACCCTTTTGCGCGGCCCGCCATGTGGTTCAAGAATCTACAGATCTATCGCCTTCCCGCCCCCTGGCCCATGACGCCCGAGGGGCTCGATGAACTGCTCCGGCCCCAGGTCTTCGCCCCCGGCTCCAGCCTGGAGCTGCAGACGCAGGGATGGGCGCCCCCGCTGGAAAACGGCAGCCTGCTGGCCCACGGCGTGAACGGCCAGTTGCTGATCACGCTGCGCACCGAGAAGAAACTGCTCCCGACCACCGTCATCAATCAGGTGGCCAAGGCCAAGGCCCAGGAGATCGAAGAGCAGCAAGGCTTCAAGCCGGGCCGCAAGCAGATGAAGGAGATCAAGGAGAACGTCAAGGAAACGCTGCTGCCGCGCGCCTTCAGCATCCTGCGCGACACCCGCGCGTGGATAGACACGCGCAACGGCTGGCTGTGCATCGACGCTTCCTCGGCGGCGCGCTGCGACGAACTGCTGCAGCTCCTGAACCGGGCCATCGACAAATTCCCGCTGGCCAACCTGCACGTGCAGACCTCGCCCGCGGCCGCCATGACGGAATGGCTGGCCGGCGGCGAAGCTCCCGCCAATTTCACGATCGACCAGGACACCGAGCTGCGCTCCACCGGCGAAGGCCGCGCCACGGTGCGCTACGTGCGGCAATCCATCGAGGCCGAGGACGTGCGCCGCCACATCGAGGCCGGCAAGCAGTGCACCCGGCTCGCCATGACCTGGGCCGACCGCATCTCGTTCGTGCTGAGCGAATCGCTGGCCATCAAGCGCATCGCGCCGCTGGACGTGCTCAAGGAAAACGCCGACGCCCTGGCGCAGAACGACGCCGAACGCTTCGACGCCGATTTCACGCTGATGTCGGGCGAACTGGCCAAGTTGATCGCCGACGTGGTCGATGCCCTGGGGGGCGAGGCCCCGTCGATGCGCTGACGGCCGCGCGGGCAGCGCGAGCAGCCTGGACTACGAGCGCCGGGCGCTCCAGGCCGCCAGGGCCGGCGCCAGCGCGAACAGGCCGAACAGCCAGGCGGACGCGGTGCGGGCGCCTTCGATGCCGCCGGGGTCGGCCAGGCCGGCGGCATTGGCCACCATGCCGGCCACCGCCGATCCCAGCGCGATCGCATAGAGCTGCAGGGTCGTCACCGCGCCCGAAGCGAGGTTCTCCTGGCCCGCGGGGGCCGAGCGGAACACCCGCGTGACCAGGTGCGACCAGCACATGCCTATCCCGAACCCGACCCCGGCCAGCGCCGCGCACAGCGCGGCGAACGCCACGCCGCCCGACTCGCCCGGCGGTACCAGCACGGCCAGCGCGGCCAGGCCCGCCGCGGTCACCACCGGCCCGGCACGGACCAGGCGCACGACGGCGGCGCCGGTATATCCCGAGAACATCAGCGAGGCCAGCGTCCAGCCGCCCGCCATGACCGCCGTCAGGTAACCCGCCACGAGCGGCGTCTGGCCGTGCAGGGTCTGCAGGAAATACGGCACGAAGATCTCGCTGGTCAAGCCGATGATGAGCATGGCCATCGTCAGGTAGCAAGCGCCCAGCACCGTGCGGGTCGAATAGGCGCCCGTGGGCATCAGCCGCGACGAGGCCTTCACGTCCAGCCGCCCCATCCCTGCCACCAGCGCCAGCCCCACCGCCACGCCGGCGGCGTTCCAGGCCAGTTCATGCGAGAGGCTGCCCACCGAGACGACCATCACCGAGCACGCCAGCAGCGCCAGCTTGCCCCAGGGCACGCCCGCCGCGGCCGACGACGACGCGGGCGCGGCGGCCGGCACCAGCTTATGGACGATGGCCGCCAGCGCGGCGGCTACCGGCAGCAGCGACAGGAAGGCCGGGCGCCACCACCCCAGCGAGGCGAACAGGCCGCCCAGGGCCGGGCCCGACAACGTCGCCACGCCCCACATCGCCGAGACGAAGGCCAGCGCGCGCGGCCACAGGCGCGGCTCGTACACCATCCGTATCAGCGCATAGGACAAGGCCAGCAGCACGCCGCCGGCGAGCCCCTGGACGGTCCGCCCGGCAAGCAGCCACCACATGGCCGGCGCGGTGGCGCAGACCAGCGACCCCAGGCAGAACAGCGCCAACGCGCCCAGATAGGCGCGGCGCGGCCCGATCCGGTCGATCAGCCGATAGGACAGCGCCGAGCCGAGGATGGACGCCACCACGAACAGCGTCGTGCTCCAGGCGTAGTACGCCAGCCCGCCGATGCTGTGCACGATGGTGGGCATGATGGTGGTGACGACGTAGACGTTGATGGCGTGGAGCGCCACGCCGCCGGCCAGCGCCAGCGAACGCAGCGCGTTGCGGCCGGTCATCAGTTCGAAGGGAGAGGATTTTTCCTGGGGGGAAGACATGCGTAGGTCCGTGGACACGCGCACTCAGCGTGCGACGAGCGAGCGGACCGGATTGTAAGGGCGGACCGGCAGGCTGTGGCCCACGGGCAGGACATCGGAGAACTCCAGCGAAGCGCCCTCGTGCACTTCGCGGAAGGTGTTGGCTCCGTACAGGTTCTTGCCCTGCACGTAATGCACGCCTTCGATGGCCGACGGCGAGCGGACATCGTGCCCCAGCCGGTTCGCCAGCCAGCGCGACATCTCGAAATGGCTGATCCAGCCCGCCCGGCGCATGGGTTCGGACACGGATTCGGGCGCATCGCGACTCCAGGACAGTACCGGGACGTCGGCCACCTCGGGTTCCAGCACGTTGTGCCCCCACATGCCCCGCGCCCCCAGCAACTGCCCGTGGTCGCCGGTGATCGCCAGGTGGCGCGGGCCCGGCAGGCGGTCGAACTCGTCCAGCATGCGATCCAGCAGCGCGTCCAGGTACAGCACGGAATTGTCGTAGGCGTTGCGCTGGCGCTCCGCGCGCGGCTGATCATGGCTGTCCGGCCAGCGCGCGTAGCGGTCCCGCGCGTGCGCATAGTTGGCTTCGTAGGGCGCGTGCGTCGACCGCAGCAGGACCACGACGAAGGTCTTCTCGGCCCAGGCCTGTTCCCGCAGCAGCGACAGGATCGCCTCGTCGCCCTGCCTGCCGAACCGGGCCGGCTCGTCCTCGCGGGTGATCGACACGTCGACGTAGCGGCTGCCGACGTCGTTGAGCAGCTTGGACTCCTGGGACGAGATCCAGTAGGTCTTGAAGCCCGCCTCCTTGGCGAATTTGAACAGGTTCGTGGACAGCCCCCGGATCTGCGCCAGCTGGCCGGGCTCGCGCACGGCGTTCAGGATCAGCGGCATGCTGGCCGCGGTGGAAACGGCCGCCGCCACCCCATGGCGCGCAACCAATCCCTGCTCCATGCGCCGCGCCAGGTTGGGGGTCGTGTCCCGTTCGTAGCCCATGATGCCCAGGTGCTGGCTGCGCAGCGAATCGGCCACGAACAGCCAGACGTGCCGCGCATCCGAGGCAAAGGGCACGACCTCGGGCTGGGCGATGGCCGCCACCGGCGCAGGCGCGGCGTGGAGCGATCCGCGCAGCACGTTGTGCACCAGGAAGAAGCTGAAGGTATTGAGGGAGTTGTGCAGGCCGCTGCGGGTGGGGCCGGGCAGGAAGGAATTCAGGTCGCGGTAGGTGGCGCGATAAGGCTTGGATAGCAGGCCCGCGGCCACCAGCATGACCCCCAGCGCGCGCTGCCAGCGCCGCACGTCCGACCGCATGTAAGTCATGAACAGCCACCACGCGGCCAGGTACGGAATCAGCACCGCGAACAGCACGTGGACGTGGTCGCCGAAATCGGCCAGCGCCACTTCCCGCACGTCGCCGAATTCCGAGAACAGGCTGGCCAGCACCACGGGATCGAGCGGCCGGCCGGCGTAGGAGATGTGGCTGAGCTGGACCAGCTCCATGCCGCCCAGCAGCACCAGGATGCACGTCACGAACACCCGGCTGCCCGACAGCCACAGGCCCAGGTTGAAGGCCAGCAGCGCCGCGAAGTAGTTCAGTTCGAAATCGGCCTGGTTGGCGACCGTGAACCACTGCTGGATCCAGTCGTCCAGCATCAGCAGCGATGTGGTCAGCAGGGCCAGCGCGCCCCGCTGGGCGAGGTGCCGCCAGTTCCACGTCCCGGGCCGGGGCATCAGGGTCAGGGAATAATTCGTCGTCATTCGCACTCGATCAAGCGGCCCGCGGCCTTCCTACGTAAAGAACGGCGTCCGGCCGAAACCGGGCGCCGTTCTGCTGCGGGCGGAGTATCCACCCCGGGAAAGCCGCAAGCTTAACCCAGTTCGCCCCTGCCGCGAGAGGGGGTATTTCCCTCGCACGGCCTGGGCGGCGGCGTCACGCCGCGTTGGATTCGGGTTGCCCCTTGCCGCGATTGTTGACGACCATCCGGGCGCCGCCAAGGATGGCAACCAGCGCCAGCGGATACAGCACCCACTGTACCCAGGCGTGGGCCTGGAACCAGGGCTTGACCAGCGGTTCGCCCATCACCATCTTGGCCGCGGTCACGACCAGCACGCCGGCGCCGATGTAGATGATGGCCGGATAACGTTCCATCAGGCGCAGGATCAGGCGACTGCCCCAGACCATGATGGGCACGCTGATCAACAGGCCCAGCACCACCAGCAGGAAACTGCCGTGCGCCGCGCCGGCCACCGCCAGCACGTTGTCCACGCCCATGACCGCGTCGGCGATCACGATGGTCTTGATGGCGGCGACGAAGCTGGTATTGGCCGCGCCGCTTCCGTGCTCGTCCTCTTCGGCGGTCAGGAGCCGATACGCGATCCACAGCAGCGCCAGGCCGCCCACCAGCATGAGGCCGGGGATCTTCAGCAGCCATACCACGGCCAGCGTCATCAACGTACGGACCACGATGGCGCCGACCGTGCCCCAGACGATGGCCTTCTTCTGCAAGGCCGGCGGCAGGTTGCGCGCGGCCAGCGCGATGACGATGGCGTTGTCGCCGGCCAGCACGATGTCGATCACGATGATGGACGCGAGCGCGAACAGGAATTGGGTGGTGAAAGTTTCTGCGGCGAAAGCCGAAAGCCATTCCACGAGTTGTTCTCCAGAGAAGTTGACGGCCTCTGCTGGCGACAGGAATGACTGGGGACGGGAGTACCCATGCAGGACCTGAGGCCAGGCTGCAAAGGTCTTGTTCAATCACCGGGCGGTGATCCGCACGACCGGAGGAAGCGGACTTCCACGTATTGACGATCGTACGAAAGAGCCTGTTGGACTCTCGAACTACTCCCCTTTGGAGGGACATGCCATAGACATGTCAGCCGGCATTTTCGCCTGCCCGCCGGCTTCGCGTCAACATCGGGGGATACCCCAAGAGAACGGCGCCGCCTGGGGATTCCCGGCAGGCCGCGCCTCCGGCGATCCGCTTCGTATATGCTTGGCTCCTCGGCCGCCTCCGGCCGGCACCCAGGTGGAAAAACACCATGTCCGTCGCCTTCCCCGCCATCGAAGCGGCCGCCGCGCTGCTCGCCGGCCACGCCCACCGCACGCCGGTGCTGACTTCGCATACCGTCGACGCCCGCACCGGGGCCACGGTCTTTTTCAAGTGCGAGAATTTCCAGCGCATGGGGGCCTTCAAGTTCCGCGGCGCCTATCACGCGCTGGCCCGGCTTCCGGATGATGCCCGCCGGCGCGGCGTGGTGGCCTATTCGTCCGGCAACCATGCCCAGGCCGTCGCGCTGGCGGGCCAACTGCTGGGCATACCGGCCACCATCGTCATGCCGTCGGATGCCCCGCGGGTCAAGCTGGAAGCCACGCGCGGCTACGGCGCCCGCGTGGTGCTGTATGACCGGGACACGCAACGGCGCGAGGACATCGCGGCCGAACTGGCGGACCGCGAGGGACTGACCACCATCCCTCCCTTCGACCATCCCGACGTCATCGCCGGCCAGGGCACCGCCGCGCTGGAACTGCTGCGCGAGACCGGACCGCTGGACTACCTGCTGGTCCCCTGCGGCGGCGGCGGATTGCTGTCGGGGTCCGCCATCGCGGCCAACGCCTGCGCGCCGGGCATCCGGGTCATAGGGGTGGAGCCGGCCGCGGGCGACGACGTCACCCGCTCGTTCCGCAGCGGCACGCTGCAATCGGTCGACAATCCCGACACCATCGCCGATGGCGCGCGCACGCAATCGGCGGGCCGGTACACCTTCCCGCTCATCCAGTCCCACGTCCACGACATGCTGACGGTGACCGACGACGAACTGCTGCGCGCGATGTTCTTCCTGATGGAGCGGATGAAGTTCGTGCTCGAACCCACCGGCGCCCTGGGCGCGGCCGCGCTGCTGTCCGGCAAGGTCGATGCGCGCGGCAAGCGCGTGGGCGTCATCGTCTCGGGCGGCAACGTCGACCTGTTCGCACTGGCGCCCTACCTGGCCAAGGGCCGCGCCGCCTACGGCGCGTAGTGCTCCACGCCCGCCGCCGGCGCCACCGGTGCGGCCACCTCGGCATGGGCGGGACGAAACGTCACGATGGCCATCAGCAGGATGGCCAGCGCCAGGTCTCGCCGGGGCGTCTCGTAGCGCTGCGAGCGGAAACGCCGGAAGCCCCACATCACCAGCACGATGAAGCCCCCCATCAGCGCTGCCGCCAGGAAGGAACCGGCGTATTGCGCCAGCACCGGCACGCGCTCGCTGAACGGCCCCTCGGGCAGCGGCCCGCGCAGCGCGCTGGACACGAGGAACATCAGCCCCAGCGCCCCGGCCAGCGCTCCCCACGACAAATCCCGTCCGACGAAAACCTTCACGACATTCACACCCAAGGCTAGATGGGAAAAGTATAGCTTTCGATTTTCTCCCGGGACCCGGCGCCGGGCCGCCCCGAGGCGGGTCCCGGCCTTCTCGGGGGCTGCCGCGTAGCGGCTGGGGCTCAACCATGCTGGGCGCGCGAAGCGCGTAGGGGGGACCTCTACGGCCAGGCAGAGTACGTGAGATCCTCGCGGCCCGCTTCTTCGAGTACCCGGCGGCGGTAGCTGCCGGGAGGCATGCCCATGTGGCGCTTGAAGAAACGGTTGAAGTGCGCGGTGTCGCGGAACCCCAGGCCGTAGGCGACCTGGGCCACGGGCAGCGGCGACTGCTGCAGGCGTATCCGGGCCTCCTGCAACAGGCGCTCGTGCACCACGGCCAGCGGGCCGCAGCCGGCGCTGCGCATGGACGCGGCATGCAGCCGGCGTTCGGTCACCCCCAGCGTGCGGGCGTAGCGGGAAATCGGCCAGTGCTCGCGGAAGTGCATCTCGACCACGCGCAGGAAACGCTGGAACACGACGGAACCGGGCCGGTCGCCGGTAGGCGCCTCGGGGTCGATGTCGCTCATGCGCCAGAGATGCGTCAGGACGATGGACAGGTAGGCGACGGCGATCCCCGCGGCGCCCTTGGCCGCCTGGCGCAGCTCATGGCTGACGGCTTCGAACACGGGACAGAGCATGTCCCGCCCGGCCGCCATCTCGTCCGGCCCGATGTGCAGCAGGCGGTCGGCCACGTTGCGCAGGGCCGCGGCATGCTGGCTGGCGGCCGACGCGCGCGACACCAGCTCCTCGGCCGCCGACAGCATGTAGCCGGCACCGCCGGCCTCCAGGCGGATGGATTGCGCCATGCCGGGTGGCAGCCAGGCCAGGCAAGGCGCGCGCAATGCGAGCTGGCCATGGCGCAGCGTGGCCACGCCCTTCCCCGCCGTCAGCAGCAAGGCATGGCTGCGCCCCTGCCTGCGCGCGGCCTCGACCACCCATTCGCGCGCGGCCAGCGCGGGCATCATCACTTCGCTCTCCATCAGGGTGGCCAGCGGCGTCTCGCCGATGTCCGGATGCACGTCGGGCAGGGAATGCGGATAAACGGCCATGCGGATCCTCGGGAAGGCGGGCAAAAAAGTACAAGTATTCGTCCGATTTCATCAATGCCTGCAACTTTACACGGCCGAGCCCTCTAGCCAGAATTTGTACGTCGCTACAACAAAACTCCGCGATTGTTACAAAATTACCGGGAGACACACCATGCTCACCTCGTCCCTGAAATCGCTGCGCCGCCTGGGCACGGCCGTTGCCCTGTCGGCGTTCTCGCTCGCCCTTCCGGCCCATGCCCAGGACGCCGTCACCATCGGCTACGCGGTGTCCAAGACCGGCGTCAACGCCGGCGGCGCGGGCATCACGACCATTCCCAACTACAAGCTCTGGTCCATGAGGTCAACCAGGCTGGCGGCCTGAAGGTCGGTGCCAAGCGCCTGCCCATCAAGGTCGTCGAATACGACGACCGCTCCAGCTCCGAGGACGCCGTGCGCGCCGTCGAGCGCCTCATCACGCAGGACAAGGTCGACTTCCTGCTGCCTCCGTGGTCGACCGCGATGAACCTGGCCGTCGCGCCCACCTTCCACCGCTACGGCTATCCGCTGCTGGCGGGCTCGGCGGTGACCGAACGCGCGCCCGAGTTCGCCAAGCGCTGGCCCAACAGCTACTGGCTGCTGGGCACCGGTTCGCAATACGCCGAGGCCCTGGTCGACCAGTTGACCAGCCTGCGCAAGGCCGGCAAGATCGGCGACTCCATCGCCATGGTCTCCATCGCCGACGGTTTCGGCATCGAGCTGGCCACCGCGGCGCGCGCCGCGTTCCAGAAGGCCGGCTTCAAGCTGGCCTACGCCAAGACCTACCCGGTCGGCACGCAGGACCTGGCCCCCATCGTGACCGAAGCCAGGAACCTGAACCCCGACGTCTTCATCGCGTTCAGCTATCCGCCCGACACCATGGCCATCACCGACCAGGCGCGGGTGCTGGGCTTCAATCCCAAGGTGTTCTACACCGGGGTGGGCACCGCCTTCCCGCTGTACAAGAACCGCTTCGGCGCGAACGTCGAGGGCGTGGCCAGCCTGGGCGGCATCGACGCCAACAGCCCCGCCGTCAAGGCCTACATCCAGCGCCACAAGGAAGTGACCGGGGCCGAACCGGACCGCTGGGCCAGCCTGGTCACCTATGCCGGACTGCAGGTGCTGCAACAGGCCATCGAGAAGGCCGGGACCCTGGACCGCAAGGCCGTGTCGGCCAAGATCGCCAGCGAGGAGTTCGACACCATCCTGGGCCGCATCAACCTGAAGAACCACATGGTGCCCAACATGCTGACGCTGGGCCAATGGCAGAACGGCGAGTTCGTCGGCATCGAGCCGGCCAGCCACGCCGGCGCCGCCAAGCTGGTCTTCCCCAAGTCCGCCTGGCAGGCCGGCGCCGCCGCGCGCTGACCCTCAACCCGCGCCGTCCGGCACGCCGCCGGATGGCGCGCGACAGGAATCCCGTATGTTCATCGATGCACTCTTCTCCGGCATCACGCTGGGAGGCATGTACGCGCTCGTCGCCATGGGGCTGACCCTGCAGTATGGCGTCTCGCGCATCATGAATCTGGCCTATGGCGAGTTTCTCGTCGCCGCGGCTTTCTGCGCCTACCTCCTGATGACCGGTCTCCAGATCGCGCCCCTGTGGGGCCTGCTGCTGATCGTCCCCGTCGCCTTCGCCCTGAACTGGCTGGTCTACAGCTTCCTGCTGACGCCGCTGGTCAGGCGCACCCGCACGCGCGCCGCGCTGAAGGTGGACAGCATCCTGGCCACGTTCGGCCTGCTGTTCATCGTGCAGGGCGTGATGCAGGTCACCTTCGGCGGCAACTACTACAGCTATTCCTACCTGAACGAACCCGTGCGCATCCTGGATTCGGTACTGGCCCTGAACCGGTTGCTGGCCCTGGGCTTCGCCGCGGTGTTCGGCATCGGCTTCTACCTGGCGCTGACCCGCACCCGCCTGGGCACCGCCATCCGGGCGGTGGCGGTGGACCCGGTGGCCGCGCGCCTGGTCGCCATCGACGTGCGCTGGGCCTCGGCCCTGGCCTTCGCCGCCGGCGGCGCGCTGGCTGCCAGCGGCGGCGTGCTGGTCAGCATGTTCCTGACCTTCAACGCCAACATGGGCGTGATCTTCACCATGAAGGCGCTGATCGTGATCATCATGGGCGGCGTGGGCAACGTCCTGGGCGCGCTGGTCGCGGGCCTGCTGCTGGGCCTGGCGGAATCCTTCATCGCCACCTACGTGGATCCCGGACTGACGATCGCCGTGACCTACGGCGTGTTCCTGCTGGTGTTGCTGGTGCGTCCCACCGGCCTGTTCGGGAGGGCCGCGCGATGAACGCCCCGCTGCGCATTCCCCTGATCGCCGGTGTCGCCGTGCTGGCCGTGCTGGCCGGCGTGCCCCTGGTGGCCGACGGCTATGGCCTGTCGCTGGCCATCAACATCCTCAACTACGCGGTGCTGGCCACCGCCTGGGCGATGTTCTCGGGCCCCACCCGCTACGTGTCGCTGGCCACGGTCGCCTTCTTCGGCATCGGCGCCTATACCGTGGCGGTCCTGGGCGATGCCCTGCCCTGGCCGGCGGTACTGGCGGCCGCCGCCGTGGTCGGCCTGGTGGTCGCTGTCGTCGTCGGGCTGTCCACCCTCAGGCTGGCCGGTGTCTACTTCGTCATCTTCACCTTCGGGCTGACCGAGCTCATCCGCCAGCTGGTCACCTGGTACGAGGTGAACGTGTCCAACTCCATCGGCCGCTATGTATTCCTGGACATCAGCCAGGAACAAATCTACTGGCAGTTGCTGGCGCTGGGCGCGGTGCTGTTCGTGGCCACCCTGCTGCTGGGCCGCTCCCGCCTGGGCTTCGCGCTGCGCATCATCGGCGCGGACGAAACGGTGGCCCGGCACTGCGGGATCGACACCACCCGCGCGAAGGTGCTGTTGTTCGCGCTCAGCGCCGTGTTCATGACACTGTCGGGCGCGATCATGGCGCCGCGCTGGACCTACATCGACCCGGCCATCGCGTTCAATCCCGTCATGTCGTTCCAGGTGCTGATCATGGCGCTGCTGGGCGGCGTGCAACGGCTGTACGGCCCGCTGCTGGGCGTCATCCCCCTCGCGCTGCTGTTCGAATACCTGGGCGCGAACTTCCCCAACCACTACAGCATCCTGCTCGGCGCCGTCTTCATGATCATCGTCTACCTGCTGCCCAACGGCGTCGTCGGCCTCGCCCGGCGGCTGCGCAAGGCCGACCGCGCGGCGGCGCCCGCCGCCAGGGAGGCATCATGAACAGCCTGCGCATTTCCCAACTGCGGAAAACCTTCGGCGGCCTGACCGCGGTCAACGACCTGAGCTTCTCGGTCGAGGCCAGCGAGATCGTCGGCCTGCTGGGGCCGAACGGTTCGGGCAAGACCACGGTCATGAACCTGATCTCGGGCGCCCTGGCGCCGGATGCGGGCGACATCGAACTGGCGGGTCTGCCCATCGCCGGCAAGGCCCCCCACAAGGTGGCGCACGCGGGCGTGGCCCGGACCTTCCAACTGGTGCGAGTGCTGGCCGACATGGACGCGACCGAGAACGTCGTGGCGGGCCTGGCCTTCTCGCGCGAACCGATGTGGGGCGCGCAGGCCACGGCCAGAGCCGCCGAACTGCTGGCGCGCGTCGGCCTGGCGCGCCATGCCCGGACGCTGGCCGGCGAACTGACCTACATCGACCAGAAGCGGCTGGAGCTGGCGCGCGCCCTGGCCCTGTCGCCCCGCCTGCTGTTGCTGGACGAATGGCTGGCCGGCCTGAATCCGTCCGAGCTGCTCGAAGGCATCGCGCTGGTGCGCTCGCTCAAGGACGAGGGCATGAGCATCATCCTGGTCGAGCACGTCATGGATGCCGTGCACTCGCTGTGCGATCGCTGCGTCGTGATGAACGCGGGCGCCAAGATCGCCGAGGGTACGCCCGCCGCCGTCCTGTCGGATCCGGAAGTGATCCGCGCCTACCTGGGAGACGCCAGTGCTTGAAGTCGCCAACCTGTCCGTCGCCTACGGCAAGCATACGGCGCTGCGCAAGGTCGCGCTGTCGGTCGGGCCGGGCGAGATCGTCGTCATGCTGGGTGCCAACGGCGCCGGCAAGAGCACGCTGCTCAAGGCCGTGGCCGGCCTCGTCCCGCACGACGGCCAGGCCGTGGTGCGCCTGTCGGGGCAGGACATCGCCGCGACGCCCGCCCATCGTATCGTCGAGCTGGGCATCGCCCTGGTCCCCGAGGGCCGGGGCATCTTCGGCGAACTCACGGTGCGCGAGAACCTGCGGCTGGGCGCCTATGCGCACCGCGCCCGGGAAACCGAGGCCGCGACCCTGGAACGCGTGCTGGCCCTGTTCCCCCGGCTGGGCGAGCGCCTGGGCCAGACCGCCCGCACCATGAGCGGCGGCGAGCAACAGATGGTCGCCATCGGCCGGGCGCTGATGTCGCGGCCGGAGATCCTGCTGCTGGACGAGCCGTCGCTGGGCCTGTCTCCCTTGATGAGCGCCGAGCTGTTCAAGTCCCTGGCCGCCGTCCGGCAGGACGGTGTCGGCATCCTGCTGGTCGAGCAGAATGCCCGCCTGAGCCTGGCGATCGCCCAGCGCGGCTACCTGATCGAGAACGGCGCCATCGCCGGCGAAGGCGAAGCAGGCGCGCTGATGAACGATCCGGCCGTGCAACAGGCCTATCTCGGCATGGCGAAAGCCTGACGCGAATCAAGGCGGCCGCGGGGCCGCCATTACTGGAGTCAACCACCATGTTCGACATCAAGCTCCTGATCGACGATGAAGACCGCGACGCTACCGGCGGCGCCACGTTCGTGCGGCGCGACCCGGTCACCGGCGCCGACAGCACGCGTGCCGCGGCCGCCACGGTGGCCGATGCCCGCGCCGCCGCCGATGCCGCCGCGGCAGCCTTTCCGGCCTGGGCCGCGCTGGGTCCTGGCGAACGGCGGCAGTTGCTGAACCGGGCGGCCGACCTGCTCGATCAGCGCACGCCGGGGTTCATCGCCCGCATGATCGCCGAAACCGGCGCCACGCGCGGCTGGGCCGGATTCAATGCGCACCTGGCCGCGGGCATCCTGCGCGAGGCCGCCGCCATGACGACGCAGATCGCTGGCGAGGTGATTCCCTCCGACGTGCCTGGCAGCCTGGCCATGGCCGTCCGCCAGCCGGTGGGCGTGGTCCTGGGCATCGCGCCCTGGAACGCGCCCATCATCCTGGGCACGCGCTCGATCGCCATGCCCCTGGCCTGCGGCAATACCGTCGTGTTCAAGGTGTCGGAGCTGTGCCCCGCCACGCACCACCTGATCGCCCAGACCCTGCGTGACGCCGGCCTGCCCGCCGGCACCGTCAATGTCGTCTCCAACGCGCCCGACGACGCGCCCGCCGTGGTCGAGGCCTTGATCGCCCATCCCGCGATCCGGCGGGTCAACTTCACCGGCTCGACCCGCGTCGGCCGCATCATCGCCCAGAGCGCCGCCCGCCACCTGAAGCCCGTCCTGCTGGAACTGGGCGGCAAGGCGCCCTTGCTGGTGCTCGACGACGCCGATCTCGACGCCGCAGTCGACGCGGCGGCTTTCGGCGCCTTCATGAACCAGGGCCAGATCTGCATGTCCACCGAACGCCTGGTCGTCGACGACGCCATCGCCGATGCCTTTGCCGCCAGGTTCGCCGCCAAGGCGGCTTCGCTGCCCGCCGGCGATCCCCGCCGCGACGACGTCGTGCTGGGTGCGGTCGTGACGCCGGAAGCCATCCAGCGCATCCGGCGCCTGATCGACGATGCCGTGTCCAAGGGGGCCAAGCTCATTGCCGGCGGCGGCATCGAAGGCAACATCATGGCGGCCACCGTACTCGACAAGGTGACCCCGGCGATGGAAATCTACGGCGAGGAATCCTTCGGCCCGGTGGTGTGCATCGTTCGGGTCAGCGGCACCGAAGAAGCCATACGCGTGGCCAACGACAGCGAGTACGGACTATCGTCGGCCGTGTTCAGCCGCGACATCGCGCGGGCGATGGAAGTGGCCAAGCGCATCGAGAGCGGCATCTGCCACATCAACGGCCCCACCGTGCACGACGAGGCGCAGATGCCGTTCGGCGGCGTCAAGGCCAGCGGCTACGGCCGCTTCGGCGGCAAGGCGGGCATCCACGAATTCACCGAACTGCGCTGGATCACCGTCCAGACCACGCCGCGGCACTATCCGTTCTGACGTAGTCTCAGGCAAAAAAAATGCCGCCCCGAGGGGCGGCATTTTTCATCCAGCAGCCTGTCAGGCGGCGGCGGGAGCCGAAGCGGCCGACTGCTCGGCGGCGGCCGGAGCGGCAACCGGAGCAACTGCCTTCTTCGCCACGCGCTTGGCGGCGGGCTTCTTCGCGGCAGGCTTGGCAGCCGGCTTGGCGGCAGGCTTGGCAGCCGGCTTCACCGCGGGCTTGGCGGCCTTGGCGGCGGGCTTGGCAGCAGCCTTCTTGGCCGGAGCGGCGGCCTTGGCTTTCTTGGCAGCAGGCTTCTTGTCGCCTGCGGCCACGACAGCCTTGGCTTCCTTCACGGCGGCCTTGACGGCCTTCTCGTAAAGGCTCACGCGCTGAGCGGCGTCCTTGCGGGCCTTCTCCGAACGCTCGAGCGCCTTCTTGGCGGCATCGCCCAGACGCACGGCGGCGGCTTCGAGCTTCGCCAGCACGCCGGCCGACTTGGCCGGAGCGGCTTTCTTGGCGACCTTCGCGGCCGGCTTCTTGGCTGCCGGCTTGGCGGCGGCCTTAACGGGTTGCGATTTCTTAACCATATCAATCTCTAAAAGTCGAGGCCCGAAGTGTTAATGGTGCTCAAAACAATGTCAACCCTTTTGGATGCCAACGACGAAAATTTTTGCTTCGGCACCACGCGCGATGTCACGTCATCGCATCGTGCATGATCGTCATGACGACGTCCGGCCGAACGTTGCGCGAGCGATGATCCATACCGCCACGCCGCACAGCGCGGCGAGCGTTCCGACTGCGACGATGGGCGCGACCGGCAGCATGCCGACCGCCGTGCTGCCCAGCGCGCCGCCCAGCATCTGCGATGCGCCCAGCACCGCGGCACCCACGCCCGCCATCGCTCCCGCGTCCTGCAATCCCAGCGCGAAGAGGGTCGGCATGATGAAGCCGCCGAAGAAAAGACTGGCCGCCATCGCCACGACGAAGACCGCGATCTCCCACCATTGCCCGTGCGCGCCACGCAGCGCGAGCCCGACCGCCAGGGCGGCCAGGCCGGCGCAGGCCGCGCCGCGCACGCCCGCGTACAACACACGCTGGGGCGGCACGCCTCGCTGCGAGAGGCGCGCGGTCGTCAGCGATCCCGCCAGCACCGCGGCCGAGGCCAGCGCGAACGCGATCGCATAGACCGAACTGGACACGCCCATGCCGTCGATCAGCACGAAAGGCGACCCGCTGATGAAGACGAACATGCCGCAGAACACGACACCCAGCGCGCACGACAGGGCGCGCGCATGAGGCAGCGCTAGAAAGCTCCGATAGCCCGCGGGGCGCCCGCCGCCTTCTCGCTGCGGCTGGCCCGGGCCCGCCTGCCGGTCTTCGGAAGCGGGTGCCGCCGGCTGCACGCCCCGGAGCGCGCGCAGCCGTCCCGCCCGCAGGCGGATCCCGACGATGGCGGCCAGCAGCAGCCCCGCCCCGGCCAGCACCGCGAACAGGCCGCGCCAGCCCACCGCGTGGATGACGAACGCTCCGATCAGCGGCGCCACGATGGGCGCCAGGCTCAGCACCGCGACGATGAAGGACTGGATGGTGGCCCGCTGCTGCGGTTGGGGAAAGACGTCGCGGACCAGCGCGATGCCGGCCACCGATGCGGCCGACGCGCCGAAGCCCTGGACCGCCCGCCAGCCGATCAGCGCGGCGCCGTCCGCCGCCAGCGTGCAGGCGATGGCCGCCACCACGTACACGGCCAGGCCGAGCAGGATGACGCGCAAGCGCCCGTGGCGATCGGACAAGGGTCCCCAGGCCAGTTGGCCGAATCCGAAGGTCAGCATGAAGGCGCCCAGCGTCGCCTGCATCTGCGAGTCGGTGGCGCCGAGTTCGGCGCCGATGGCCGGCAACCCCGGCAGGCTGATGTCGATGGACAGGGGCGGCAGGCCGGCCAGCATGCCCAGCACGACGATGAAGCCGACCGGCAGTGCGATCCGGGTCGGCGGGGAATGCCTTGCTTGCACGAAGCGATCTCCTGGCTGGTACGCGCCCCGGTTTCACCGGGACGCCAAAGAGCGGAGGATATCGTGCTTTTGCCGGAGCGGCCCTCAGCCGCCCAGGTAGGCTTCCACCAGCCTGCGATCGCCCAGCAGTTCCTTGCCGGAGCCCGACAAGGCGATGCCGCCCGTCTCGAGCACGTAGCCGCGATGGGCGATCTTGAGCGCCTGCCGCACGTTCTGCTCGACCAGGAAGATCGTCAATCCCTGCCGGTTGATCTCGCGCAGGATGCGGAAGATCTCCTGCACGATGATGGGCGCCAGCCCCATGGAGGGCTCGTCCAGCAGCAGCAGCCGCGGCTTGGCCATCAGCGCCCGTCCGATCGCCAGCATCTGCTGCTCGCCGCCTGACAGGTTGCCCGCCATGCCGTTCAGGCGCTCTTTGAGCCGGGGGAAAAGTTCGAACACGCGATCCAGGTCGGCGCCGATCCCGCCCTTGTCGCGCCGGGTATAGGCGCCCAGCTCGAGGTTCTCGCGCACCGTCATCGTGGTCAGGATGGCACGGCCCTCGGCCACCTGCACGATGCCCTTGGAGACGATACGGTGCGGCGCCAGGCGCGAGATGTCCTCGCCCTGGAACGTGACGGTGCCCGCTTCCTTGGGGATCAGGCCCGACAAGGCCAGCAGCGTGGTGGATTTGCCGGCGCCGTTGGCGCCGACCAGCGTCGTGATCTCGCCTTCGCGCAGCTCGAGGTCTATGCCCTTGACCGCGGCGATGTGGCCATAGGAAACCTTCAGGCCGTCGACTTTCAGCAGCGGATTCATGCTTGCACCTCGTCCGCCACGTCGTCCTCGCGTCCCAGGTAGGCTTCGATCACCATCGGATTGTTGCGGATTTCCTCGGGCAGGCCCTCGGCGATGATCCGACCGAAATTCAGCACCGCGATACGGTCGCACAGGCCCATCACGAAGCGCATGTCGTGCTCGATCATGAAGATGGTGTAGCCCCGCGCCTTGATGTTCTGGATCTCGGCCATCAGGTCCACTTTCTCGCCGGTGTTCATGCCCGCCACGGGTTCGTCCAGCAGCAGCAGCTTGGGCTCGGTCGCCAGCGCCCGGGCCAGCTCCAGCTTGCGCTGGTCGCCGTAGGAGAGGTTGTCCGCGGTCTGGTGCGCCTTGTGCTCCAGCTTGACCCAGGACAGCAGCTCGAGCGCCCGTTCGCGCGCGCGGCGTTCCTGGGCGCGGAACCCGGGCAGCGCCAGCAGCAGGCCTGCCGGACCGTAGTCCAGGTGGCGGTGCATGCCGACCACCACGTTCTCGAGCAGCGACATTTCCTTGAAGATGCGGATGTTCTGGAACGTGCGGGCGATGCCGCGCCGGGTGATCTGGTGCGGCTTGGCACCGACGAGGCTCTGGCCGTCGAAGGTAAGCGAGCCGCCGGTCGGATCGAGCAGGCCCGTGATCAGGTTGAACACCGTCGTCTTGCCCGCGCCGTTGGGGCCGATCAGACCGAAGATCGTTCCCTGCGGAACCTCGATGTTGACGTCCTGCAGCACGTGCAGGCCGCCGAAGCTCTTGGAGATGGATTGCAGTTTCAGCATGTCATTGGCTCCGCCGGCGGAACCAGCTGCGCAGCAGCGCCGGGTCCCAGATGCCCTTGGGCAGGAACAGCACGATCAGGACCAGGATCACGCCGTTGATGACGAGCCGGAAATCGTTGAACGCGCGCAGCGTCTCGGGCAGCAGCGTCAGGATCACGGCGCCGGCCACGGGCCCGGCCAGGCTGCCGATGCCGCCCAGTATGGTCATGGTCAGGATCTCGACGCCCCGGTCGAACCCGTATTCGTTGGGTCCGATGAAGAAGGTCAGGTGGGCGTTCAGCGCGCCCGCGAGGCCCGCCAGCAACGCCCCCAGGACGAAGGCCAGCATCTTGGTGTTGTTGACGTCGATGCCCATCAGTCCGGCGGCGGTCTCGTCTTCCTTGATGGCCTCGAACGCGCGGCCGACCTTCGAGCGCAGCAGCCGGAACAGCACCGCCAGCGACAACGCCACGGCCAGCGCGATGTGCCACCACTGCGTCAGCTGGGGGATGCCGTTCAGGCCCAGGGCACCGCCCGTCCACGACTCCGTGTTCAGGATCACGACCCGGACCACCTCGCCGAAGCCCAGCGTGGCCATGGCCAGGTAGACCCCGGACAGGCGCAGCGTGGGCTTGCCGATGACGAAGGCCACCAGCATGGGCGCGGCCATGCCGCCCAGCAGCGCCACCGGAAAGGACATCTCGAAATTCATCGTCAGGATGGACGCGGTGTAGGCGCCTATCCCCATGAAGGCGGCATTGGCCATGGCCAGCATGCCGCAGGAAAGCGTCAGGTAGATCGACAGGGCCAGCAGGGCGTTGGTGCCCAGGGTCAGCACCAGGTTGCTGTAGATCGACCAGAAGTTATCGAACCATTCCATTTCTTGTCTGCGTCCTTATGCCTTGCGTTCCAGCACCTTGCCGAACAAGCCCTGCGGCCGGACGAGCAGGATCAGGAACAGGAGGCCGAAGGCTACGGCGTCGCGCATGGTCGACCCGATGTAGGCCACCGACAGCACCTCCGCGAAGCCCAGGAACAGCCCGCCTATCATGGCGCCGCGTATGTCGCCCATGCCGCCCAGGATGATGACGGCGATGCCCTTGTGCAGCATGGGCTGGCCCATCAGCGGGAACACCGCGTTGGAATAAAGGCCGATCAGCACGCCGGCCACGCCGCCCAGGGCGGCAGCGGCGAAGGAGGTCAGCATGAACAGCCCCTCGACGTTGATGCCCAGCAGCGAGGCGGCCTTGGGCGATTCGGCGATGGCGCGCAGCCCCCTGCCCAGCTGGGTACGCTTCATGACGACCATCAGCGCTGCCATCAGCGCGAACGACAGGAAGATGATGATGAGCTCGATCACCGTCATGTGCAGCCCGGCGATCTCGATGGCGTCGTCGGGCACCAGGCCGGACGGGAAGCGCATGTTCGCGGCGCCATAGATGCCCTGCATGCCGCTGTTGAGCGCGATGGCCACGCCTATGGTGGCGATCATGGGTATGAGGTGCGGCGCGTTGCGCTTGCGCAGGCGCTTCAGGACGAGCACGTCGATCAGGATGCCGACGATGCCGCTGCCCACCGCCGCGGCGGCCAGGCCGGCCCACAGGGGCAGGTCGAACTGGGTGATCAGTTGCAGCGCCACGTAGGCGCCGACCATGAACACCGCGCCGTGCGAGAGATTGATGACGCCCAGCACGCCGAATACCAGCGTGAAGCCGAGCGCGAACAGAGCGTAAACGCACCCCAGCGATAGTGCGTTGACGAGTTGCTGTTGGAACATGCCCCCCCCTACGCGCTTCGCGCGCCCCCCAGGGGGCGGCGCTGGAGGACCGGCGGAGCCGGATCCTCGGCGCCCTGGATCGGGCGGCCTACTTTTTGCCAGGGCCGGATACAGGAGCGAAGCAGCAAGATTACCAATGGAAAATGGGCACGAGCCCTACTTTGCTATTACAAAGGGCGCGGGAGTCCCGCGCCCTTTCGGATCGCCGGCGCGAGGCCGGCGGATTCCGCGGGTGCCGCTTATTTCTCGATGACGTAGCGGCCGCCGCGGGTGACCATCACGATGGGAGTCTGGACCGCATCGTAGCCGCCGGGCTTGCCGGCGGCGCCCTTGGCCTGGCGGAACTGGAAGGCTCCGGTCGCGCCGGTGATCTTCACCGCGGGCAGCGCCGCCCGGAGGGCGTCGCGGTCGGCCTGCAGGTTGCCCGAGAGCTTCACCTTCTTCAGGGCTTCGGCGACGATGTGCATCGCGTCGTAGGCCTGGGCGGCGAACTGGTCCGGCGCCACATTGTACTTCGCCTTGTAGGCGGCGATGAACTTGGTGTTCTCGGGGGTCGCGTTCTCGATCGACCAGGGGCTGCCGACCCACAGGCCGTCGGCCCGTTCCTTGGCCAGGTCGAACACCTTGACCGAGTTCATGCCGTTGCCGCCGATGAAGGGCACGTTCAGGCCCAGCTGGCGGGCCTGGACCATGATGGGGCCGCCCTCGGCGATCAGCGCCGACAGCACCACGGCGTCGGGATTGGTGGCCTTGATCTTGGTCAGCTGGGCCTTGAAGTCGACGTCGCCCTTGGCGAAGGTCTCGGTCGTGGTGACCGGGATCTTCAGGTCTTCCAGGGCCTTCTTGAAGTTGTCGTAGCCGCTCTTGGTGAACACGTCGTCGTTGCCGTAGAACACCGCGACCTTCTTGATGCCGTTGTGCTTGGCGGCGACGCGGATGGTCTCGGGCAGCACGTCGGCCTCGGTGACCGAGTTGCGGAAGACGTAGTTGCCGATGGAAGTGATGCCGTCGGCGGTGTTCGAGGTGCCGAACACCGGGGTCTTGGCGGCCTGCGCGATCGGGTCGGCGGCCTGGGCCGAGTTGGACAGCGTCGGGCCGAAGATCAGCACGACCTTGTCCTGGAATACCAGTTTCTTGAAGACGTTGATGGCTTCTTCCTTCTTGCCCTGTTCGTCTTCGATGACCAGCTTGATGGTGTTGCCGTTGACGCCGCCCGCGGCGTTGAGTTCGTCGGCGGCGAGCTGGAAGCCATTGCGGATGGCGGCGCCGTACTGGCCGGCACCGCCGGACAGGGCGGCCGCCAGGCCGATCTTGACGTCGGCGGCCTGGGCGAACGCAGCGGCGCCGAGGGCGGCCGCTGCCACCAGCGATTGACTGAAAATGCGGTTCATGTGAGTGTCCCTATAGGTGTCGCGTTTGCGCCTGGGCGTCCACGGCGCGGGACGGCGCGGGCCCCGGGCGCGGGCGACTTGGCGCGATATTCTACCGTTTCGGGCCATACCAGACGAGTCGAAAGGGTTTCCCCTAGCGGGGAAAGCCGCTTCGACTATGCTTGTGGGCATTGCCCACGCAACTCATTTTTCCGTCATGAACCTACCGCACACGCCCTCCCCGGACATCGCTCCCGAGTGGCACCTGGCCGACATCGTCGAGCAGTTGCGCACCTCGCGCGAGATCGAGCACAAGATCCGCTACCTGGACCGGGTGCGCGAGCTGCCCTCGCGCGAAGCCCTGGTCACCGTGCTGGACGGCCTGTCGGCCGCGCTCTTCCCCACCCATTACGGCCGCTGCAAGCTGACCGACGACAGCATCGATTATTTCGTCGGCAACACGCTGAACGCCACGCTCAACCTGCTTTGCGAACAGGTCCGCCGCGCGCTGTATTTCTCGGAAGCGCCGGACACCCACGACAAGCAGAACCTGCAGGGCAAGGCGATCGAGATCACCCGTCGCTTCGCCTCGCAACTGCCGGCCATCCGCGCGGTCCTGGTCAGCGACCTGCACGCGGCCTACCAGGGCGATCCGGCCGCCACCAGCATTTCCGAGATCCTGCTGTCCTACCCCGGCATCAAGGCCATCATCCACTACCGGCTGGCCCACGCGATCCACAAGCTGGGCGCCCCGTTCCTGGCACGGCTGATCTCGGACATCGCCCACTCGGCCACCGGCATCGACATCCACCCGGCCGCCCAGATCGGCGCCAGTTTCTTCATCGACCACGGCACCGGCGTGGTGATCGGCGAAACCACGATCATCGGCGAGCGGGTCCGCCTCTACCAGGCCGTCACGCTGGGCGCCAAGCGCTTCCCCGCCGATCCCGACGGCAAGCTCACCAAGGGCATCGCCCGCCACCCCATCGTCGAGGACGATGTGGTCATCTACGCCGGCGCGACCATCCTGGGCCGCATCACCATCGGCCGGGGCTCGACGGTCGGCGGCAACGTCTGGCTGACCCAGAGCGTGCCGGCCAACACCAACGTCAACCAGGCAAAGAACCAGGAAGACTGATCCCGCGGGGCCCCTGCCCCGGGCCCTTACGGCCGCTCGCCGCGAGGGCCGAGCCACCCCAGGTCGGCATCCTGCAGGCCGACCAGCAGCGCCCGTCCGTCCCCTCCCACGCGCAGCGCGCCATAGCGGGCGCGCTCGAAGTCCCCGGCCCGCCCCTCCTGGAAGAAATAGGCGTCGGTGGCGATCCGGATCCGCCCGTCGCGCACCGTGTAGGCCAGCCGGTTCTCGCGCTCGGCCAGCGGCGTGCCGTCGTCCAGGCGAACCAGGGCTGCGCGGCTGGAGCCAGCCTCGCGCCGGACGACGATGGCTCCCGCGGCGGGCAGGTCCTCGCCCAGGCGCTGGCGCAGCTCGCGCGCCAGCGCCCAGTCCAGCGCCATGTAATCGCCCTGCATCAGCGACCGGGGATCGACCGGCGCCAGCTCCAGCGACACCAGCGTCCCGCTGGCCAGCAGCGACTCGTTGCGCCAGATCGAAGCGTTGACCAGGCCCAGCACCAGGACCAGTCCGGCGGCGATCAGCCAGCGGGCCATGCGCTCAGTCATGGCCGCCCTCCGGCGCGCCCAGCCTGGCGATGCCGCGCCAGGCCAGCAGCAGCACGCCCCCCAGCGCCAGCAGCACCGCCGCCTTGCGCGGCAGGCTCCAGGCCTGTGCGTAGTAGAACCAACCCACGCTCCACAGCGCCACCAGCAGCCCGCCCACCCAGAGCGGGGTCCGGGCACGGGCGTAGCCCAGCACCGCCGTCATCAGGCCGAAGGCCACTCCCGGAGCCCAGGCCCCGGCCAGGACCAGGGCGCAGGCCGTGGCGGCGGCCCAGCCGCGGACGGCCGGTCGGGCGCGGACCGACAGGCGCCAGGCGACCCAGGCCAGCGGCAACGCCGCCAGCACATGTGCGGCCCAGGCCAGCGCACGCCAGGCGGGCGGCACGGACAGGTCCATGCCGTGCAACAGTGCGCCGGCCAGGCCCAGCACCCACAACGCCAGGGTCACGCCCCAGGACAACGGCGCCTGCCCCTGCCCCAGGCGATGCGCCCATCGTGTCTCGCCCAGCCAGGCCGCCGCGCAGGCCCAGGCCGCGATGACCGGCACGGGACTCGGCCAGTCCAGTTCGCGGAAACATCCCTCGCCCGCCAACAGCAAGGCCATGACGCCGAAACAGCGGGCGATCGCGCTCGGCATGACGATCGCCAGGACCAGTCCCAGCCCCGCCGCCGCCAGGAAAGTCCCCCAGACCGGCAGCCAGGCCGCCCCGGCGACGGCGACGGCGCCATAACCCGCCAGGCAGAGGCTGAGCGCGAACTGCGCCCGCAACTCGGGCGGCTGGCCCTGCAGCAGCATGCGCGCGACGATCAGCAGCAGCACGCCCACCACCACCAGGCTATGCGAATCGAAAGGATCCGGCAGGACCAGCCCCGCGAAAACCAGCAGCAGGAGGCCGCCCAGCCAGCCGCACACGCCCAGCATCAGGCGCACGTGCCAGGGCGTTGCCACTTGCGCCTGTGCCATGGGCGGGACATCGCCCTCGGCCAGCCCCTGGCGGCGCAGCTGGTCCCAGACCTGCGGCAGGCCGTTCATGCCTCCTCCGCCCAGCGGGCCTGCAGGCGCCGCAACCAGACGGCCGCGCCCGCCGAGGCCGCGATCAGGAAACCGCCGACGACGAGCAGGGCCAGCTCGCCCTGATCGCCTTGCGCCAGCAGGCGCGCGAGCCCGGCCGTCGCGACCGCGATCGCCGCCAGGCAGCACAGGGTCAGCATGGGCAGGTCACGGCGCCATTGGTAGAACAGGAAACCGCCGGCCAGGGCCAGGGCCATCACGGCCCGGTTGGCCCAGGCCAGGATGCCGCCGGCACGCGCGTCATCCAGGATGGCGCCGACCAGCGCGCTCACGACGATGGCCAGCACCAGCACGCCGGCCAGCCGGGGCAGGAAACGCATCCGGCCGCCGTCGGCGAGCCGCCCGCCCAGCGCTTCGGCCGCCGCGGCGGCGGCCAGGTCCAGCCAGAACAGCCAGGGATGCGGCCATCCCCCGTCCAGCGCGGCCAGCAGGATGGGCGAGAACCGCCCCACGTAGAGCTGGGCGGCCAGGTTGGCCAGCACCAGCAGCAGCGCCCATGCCGCGGCCGACCGCGACACGGCCACCCAGGGCAGGATGAGGAGGCCCCATGCCAGGAACAACTGGTAGCTGTCGGCTCCCGTCTGGTAGTGCTGGCCCAGATAGGCCAGCAGCGCGCCGCACAGGATCATCGCGAACAGCAGCGCCACCCGGCCCGCCGGGCGCGCCGTGCCCAGGCGCCAAGCCACCGCGGCGGATGCCGCCAGCAGGGCCTGCAACAGCGCGAACTTGGCGATGGGCGGCCATTCCTGCCAGTTGAAAGCCACCAGGAAAATGATGCCGGCGGCGCAGGCCAGCGTGCCGCCGTAGGCGCATACCCGTTCAAGGAAACGCCGCCAGGCCGGTCCGTCGGGCAGCACCGCCGCCAACCGCAGCCCTTCTTCGGCGGCCCCGGCCGATAACGCCTTGCGCCGTGCCAGCTCGATCAACTGGCGATGCACGGCGGCGCGGCCGCCGCTCAAGGCGCTTCGCGAGCCGCCGTGCGGGCGTGGCCGAAGAATCGGCCCAGCTCCCGTGCCAGCTCGTTCAGGGCGGCCATTTCCTCGGGAAGAATCTTGCGCGCCAGCTGAGCGCTGTTCCAGTCGCCATAGATCAGCGCCACCGTATCCTTGTCCGCGCGCACGGGCAGCAGCACGAAGGCGTGCGAATCGGGCACGGCATCGCGGAACCAGCGCGGGATGTGGACGCTGAACTTGGGATCGCTGGCGTTCTCGATGAAGATTCCCACTGAATTGGTGATGGCCAGGTGGAAGACGTCCACCGAGAATATCTCATTGAAGCGCAGTTGGGGGAGCAGTTGCTCGATGCCGCGGCCGAATCCCAGCCGCGCCTCGAAGGTATGGCGACGCGGATCGCGCACGAAAACGATGGTGCGCGAGAACTGCATGCCGGCCAGCATGGCTTCGGACGCCATGGCCAGCACGGGTCCCAGGTGGTGCTCGGACGGCAGCGAGCGCAGGTCGCGCATGCCCTCGCGCAGCGTGCGCTCGGCGTTGTGCGATCCGCCCTGTGTCGACTCCGCGTGCAGGTCGTCGATTTCCTGGATGAAACGCTGGCTGGCCCGCTCGCGGGTCAGCTCCTCCATGATCTCGTACAGCGGCTCGGGCGCCACCGCCAGCGCGTGCGCATAGCGTTGAACCGTCTCGCGCATCCGCCGCTCGCGCAATTCGACGTCGCCGCCCGCGATGGTCATGCTGCGCGACATCTGTACCGAGAAGCTGGCCACCGCGCGCAGCCATCGGTCGTGGTCCAGCACGACGTCCTGGTCGGCCGGCAGGCCGGCAAGGTCGAAGGGCTCCATGCCGCGCCGGATCACCGCCGGCAGCCCCCACCGCTCGGCGGCGTCCTCGCCCAGCTCTTCGAAGCTGATGCCCAGCACCTCGGCCGACACCTCGTCCTCGGTACGGCGATATTCCAGGGCATGCTCCCGGATCTGGGTCCATTCGCTCTCGAGATAGAAGATGCACAGCAGCTTGCCGAGCTGGCGCATCAGCGTACAGACCACCGCTTCCTCGCTGGTCAGCAGCTCGCGCACCTCGCATACCTTGCGCGCCACGCAGCCCGCCAGCATCGCCCGGTTCAGCTCCAGCTTGGCGTCGAGCCGCTGCAATTGCAGATGGGACTGCTGGAAATGATCCACCAGCTTGAGGCCCAGCACCAGGTGGCCCACGGCCTCGATGCCCAGCACGACCAGCGCGCGGGACACCGTGGTGATATTGCCGCCGAAGGCCATGTACATGGCCGAATTGGCCAGTCGGATGACGCGCTGCGTCAGCGTGAAGTCCGACAGGACGATCTGGGCCAGCGCCGTGATGTCGTGGTCGTCCCCCTTCATCGCCGAGATCGTGGCACGCAGGGAATCCGACAGCAGCGGGAAGTCGCCGCGCTCGTTGATGCGCGACCACAGCTTGCGGGTCAACGCGTGGCGTTGTTGGGTATCCGGCATGGGGGAATCCGTCTACCGGCGTCAGCTCGCCAGCGGCCGCAGCTCGCCGGTTTCGAATTTGTGCGCCAGTTCGTTGATGGGCAGGGCCTTGCATACCAGCCAGCCCTGGATCAATTCGCAACCGCTGGCCACCAGCAGGTCGCGCTGGGCCTCGGTTTCGACGCCCTCGGCCACCAGGTCCAGGCCCAGCGTGCCGGCCAGCCCGACGATGGCGTCGACGATGGCCTGGTCATTGCGCGAGGAAGGCAGGTTGCTGATGAAACGCCGGTCGATCTTCAGGGCGGCCAGGGGAAAACTCTGCAGGTAGGCCAGGCTGGAATAGCCGGTGCCGAAATCGTCCACGGCGAAGCGCACCCCCAGATCGGTCAATTCCTCGAGCAGGGACTTGGCGTGGGCCGGATCCTCCATCAGCACGCTTTCGGTGATCTCGAGCACGATGCGCCGGGGCGCCAGCCCCGTCAGCTTGAACGCCTCGCGCACCGCGGCCGGGAAGCGCTTGTCGCGGAACTGCTGGGCCGAGACGTTGACGCTGGCATATTGCAGATGGATGCCGCGCGCGTCCCACTGCATGAGCTGCATGCAGGCATTCTTCAGGGCCCATCCGCCCAGGAAATTGATCAGGCCGGCCGATTCGGCCAGCGAGATGAATATCTCCGGCGAAACGGCGCCCAGCACGGGGTGATGCCAGCGCATCAAGGCCTCGATCCCTGTCACCTGCCCGTTGCGCGCCTCGACGATGGGCTGGTAGTGCAGCGAGAACTCGCCGTTGCGGATGCCGCTGTGCAGGTCAGATTCGAGCCTGAGCGTGTCGGGCCGGTTGCCGGCCGCGCGCCGTTCGTAGAAGGCGAAGCTGTAGCCGCGATTGCGGCCGGCCTGCGCCAGCGCCTCGTCCACGTGGTGGAGCAATTGGTCGCAGCCGTTCGCCCGGTCGGGGAACAGCACGGCACCGATGCGTACCGACAGTTGCAGCGTCTGCCCCTCGTGGGAATACGGCAGCTGGATCGCATCGGACACCCGGCGGGCGAACTCCTCGACGTAGCCGCGGTCGGGCACGTCGCGCAACAGGATGAGGAAGGCGTCGCTGTAGCAGCGCGCCACGAACTCCCGGGCATGGCAGGCGCCCTTGAGCCGCAGCGCGGTCTCGTGCAGGATGCGGTCGCCGGCCTCGTAGCCGAAGGCCTGGTTGACGCGATGGAACTCGTCGATGTCTATCTGCAGCAGGGCCACGCGGTAGCCCTTGTCCAGCGCCTCCTGCTTGGCCCGTTCGATCTCGTGGCGCGCCGAGGCCAGGTTGTCCAGCCCCGTCAGCACGTCGTGGTACATGGCGTAGGTCAGGCATTGCTCGTTGTCGGCCCAGGCCGACACGTCATGCCCGACCACCAGCAACTGCCCCGGCTCGGTCGCGTCGGGCGCGACGCGCAACTCCACCAGCCGGGGATAGGTCAGCGTCTTGATCAGGTGCAGCGTGCACTTCTGCACCTCGCCCGTCTGCTGGGCCTGGCGCAGGCAGGCTTCGAGCAGGGACACGTCCTCCTGCGGGACCAGGTCTCGCAGCGTCACGATGCGCAGGTATTCGCGGTGATAGCCGATGAACGCAAGCCCCGGCTCGGAGATGTACAGGAACCGGCCCTGCTGGTCGATGCGCGCGAAGAAGTCGATGGCGCTTTCGAAAGAGGCCACCGGATCGGCGCAAACGCGGTCTAAGGTATCAAGTCGCATGGAGGGACGGGCTCAAGGGAGGCCCGGAACCACGCCTGGACAGCTGGACGATAGCAGGGCCTGTCTCCGGTCAACGTACTTGCAACGGTATTAACGGCGGGCCCGCCGCCAAGTTGAGACGCGCTTCGACGCGGAATAGACCCCGAATCACGCGTCTCTTCCGGCTCCAACCGCCCGCGACAGGGCCTTGACAAGATCGGTCTGCGTGATGATGCCGGCCAGCGTGCGTTCCTCGTCGATGACGGGGATATGGTGATGGCCGCCGTCGGCGAACATCGGAATCAGCTCGATCACGTAGCGGCTCGCGCTGACCACCCGGACATGGCGGGTCATGATCTGCGAAATGACCCGCGGACGCCCGCCGGCCCCGGGCGCGAGACCGATCAGCGCCCGCAGCCGCCCTCCCCACCCCTCGGGCCGGTCCATTTCCAGCTGCCTCATGAAGTCGGCCACCGTCACGATGCCCACCACGCCGCGGGCCTGGTCGATCACCGGCAGCGCCTTGATGCGATGCTGGCGCATCAGCGCCCAGGCGTCCTTGAGCGGCATGTCCGGCTTGGCGCTGAGCGGGGTGCGCGTCATGATGTCCCGGCACCGAAGCTCCCCCAGGCTGCGCCGGTAGGCGGCCATTTCCGCATGGTGCAGCAGGTCCTCCAGGTCGTCGGGACTGACGTCCAGCACCTGGTTGTAGTGAGCCAGCGCGGCGTCGAGGTCGGCCGCGGTGAAACGCGACCGGGGGCCGGGCACGGGCTTGGCCTGGGCATGGGGATAGCGGCGTCCCGTCAGGCTGTTGTAGGCCAGGCCGGCCACGATCAGCAGCACGGAGTTGGCCAGCACGGGAAACAGCGCGTAGCGGTAGTCGGCCGCCTGGGCCAGCACCGCGGTCAGGGCCGCCGCTCCCCCCGGAGGATGCAGGCAGCGCAGCGACAGCATCACCACGATGGCGCCTCCCACCGCCAGCGCGGCCGCCAGGACCGGATCGCCCACCAGATTGACGCAGGCGATGCCCACCAGCGCCGACAGCGTGTTCCCGCCTATCACCGACCACGGCTGGGCCAGGGGGCTGGCCGGCAAGGCGAACACCAGTACCGCGCTCGCGCCCAGCGGGGCGACCATCCAGGCGGCGGCCCCCAGGCTGCCGGCCATCGCACGGCTCGCCCAGGCGGCCAGCAGGATCCCGGCCAGGGCTCCCAGGACGATGCGCACGCGCTCCCTGCCGTTGATGCGCATCCGGCCCGGCCGGAACGAACCCAGCCAGGAGCACAGCGTGGAGACGGACAAGACGGGAAGCGACGCGGAAACCCGGGAGGAAGCGGAGCGATCGGACATGGAACGACGGCGACAGCGGCACGGCAGACGGAGACCAGCCGGGCATAGTACCGGATTTGCGGCAGGGCTCCGCCGGCCGGATAACCCCTACGGCACAACGGACATGAGCATATATCGTCACTTAACGATATATGATTCGAGAGTCATCGATATGATTCGCCGCATCTCTAAACCAGGATTTCCTATGACCACGCTGTACGATCCCATCACCGTCGGCGACCTCCGGCTCGCCAACCGCATCGTCATGGCCCCGCTGACCCGCAACCGGTCGCCGCGGGCCGTCCCCCAGCCGGTCACGGCCACCTACTACAGCCAGCGCGCCAGCGCCGGCCTGCTAATCACCGAAGCCACCGCCATCAGCCACCAGGGCCAGGGCTATGCCGACGTGCCCGGCCTGTATTCGGAAGAGCAACTGGCCGGCTGGCGGCGGGTGACCGACGCGGTCCACGCCGCGGGCGGCAAGATCGTCGTCCAGCTCTGGCACGTGGGACGCATATCGCACACCTCGCTGCAGCCGGACGGCGGCGCGCCGGTGGCGCCTTCGGCCATCCGGGCCAACGCCAAGACCTACCTCGTCGGGCCGGACGGGAGTGGATTCGTCCCGACCTCGGAGCCGCGCGCGCTGCGCCTGGATGAACTGCCCGGCATCGTGGCCGACTACCGGCGCGCCGCCCGCGCGGCCATCGAGGCCGGCTTTGACGGCGTCGAGCTGCATGCCGCCAACGGCTACCTGATCGATCAGTTCCTGCGCTCGGGCAGCAACCGCCGCGACGACGCCTACGGCGGCTCGATCGAGAACCGGGCGCGCCTGCTGACGGAAGTGCTGGACGCCATCACCGACGAAATCGGTGCCGGCCGCACCGGCATCCGTATCTCGCCCGTCACGCCGGCCAACGACGCCTCGGACCCCGAACCCCAACCCCTGTTCGAGTACGTGGTCCGCAAGCTGGCCGGCTACGGGCTGGCCTACGTCCACGTCATCGAGGGCGCGACGGGCGGCGCCCGCGACTACCGCCAGGGCGACGCGCCGTTCGACTACGCCGCGCTGAAAGCGGCCTACGCCCAGGCCGGCGGCCGGGGCGCGTGGATGACCAACAACGGCTACGACCGCGCGGCCGCCGAGCAAGCGGTCGAGAGCGGGGCCGCGGATCTCGTGGCCTTCGGCAAGCTCTTCATCGCCAACCCGGACCTCGTGCGCCGCCTGCGCGAGCGTGCTCCGCTCAACACGCCGGACAACACCACGTTCTACGGCGGCACGGAAAAGGGGTACATCGACTACCCCGCCCTGGCCTGACCGGCCTGGACGGACAAGGGGGACGGGCCAACGGCGCCGTCCCCTGCGCCCCGTACCAGCGGCGCCTCCGCTCTTACTCTGCTAGCAACGGCCCTTCTTCGCCTGTCCCGGCGGGCAGAAGCGCGGCCCGGGATAACCGCCCCGGTAGGCCGGTTGATACTCGTAGTAATACCCCGGCGAATCGTAGTAGTACCCCGGCGCCGGGGCCACGACGGCCCCTCCCGGGGTGTACACCGCGCATCCGCCCAGCGCGGTCGCCGCAACGATGGCGGTCAGGATGGATTTCATGATTGCTCCTTGCGTACCGATCAGAACGCGAAGTCCCGCGTTGCCGGTCCCGTACCGATATCGACGGACGAGGACTTCACGGCGCCCGTCGAAGTCGTGGCCTCTATCGTGTAGCGTCCGGCCACGGTCGCGTCCGGGACCAGGGGAATGGGCAGCGTGGTCTGGTAGGTGCCGACCACCGGCGCGGCGGCGGGCAGGTTCATGCCATAGGCGCCGGTCGCCAGGTTGGCGAACGTCGAGGCCACTTCGAACTTCGCCCCGCCCGTCGTCTGCAAGGCGCGCAGCGACGCTTCGGCGCTCAACGGCGTCACGGTTCCCGACACGGTGTTGAAGGCCGACGGCGGCGGAGCGATCGGCGCCGTCGACGTGGAGACCGTCGTGCTGGCTCCGGCCACCACCGGCACCGACCGGATGATGCCTACGCCGCGCGCGGCCGATGCCGGCGGCACGACCACGACGTCGACGTTGCCGGCCGTGCTGCTCTGTTCGATGGGCGACAGCGTGAACGCGCCTTCGCTCGTGGCCACGGTGCCCTTGACGACCTCGCCGCCGCGCTCGGCATAGACGCGCGAACCGGCCGGCGCGTAGCCGACCACCTTGCCGCTCACCACGATGGGAATGGCGGTCACCACGGGCTTGAGATTGAAGCCGCCATTGCCGCGCGCGACGATGGACTTACAGGCATCGAAGTCCAGTACGAGATCGGTCAGCGTATCGGGCGCAACGGTGAACGGCCGGATGACATCGACGTTCGGATTGCCGTTCACACGGATCTTACTGACGGTTACGAAGACATGATCGAAGCCACAGGCAGGCGCATCGGTCATCGAGACTTGCAGCGTGCCTGGGGGGGAGCGGACGAGCCGTCTCCGCCGCCGCATGCCGCCAATCCCAATGCCCCCGCGCATCCCAGAGCCAGCATGCCATATGGAAATCTGTTGTTCGCCACGACGACCTCCTTTCGGTAAAGCGTGAACGCGGGGCGAGCATACGGCGGAGAGTGTTCGGGACGTGTAATCTACATGTAAGCTCTGTAAATGACGCGGGAACCCTTGGTTACATGCCGCTCTCGGCCTTCGCGCCGCGCGCTTCCTTCAGCGCCACGGTCAGATTCGCCACCTTCCGCTTCAAGTCGGCATTCTCGGCCCTGAGTGCGCGCACCAGGCCCTGGAGCTCTGCCACATCGGTACTCTCGGGCGGCAGGTCGTCCTCCCCTTCCCCGCCCCCGGCCGCCGCCGGCTCATCCGCCGGACGGGCCCTGGCCTTCTTTTCGCGCACCTGGCGCGCCGCGCGCCGCAGCTCGTCCTTGCCGCCAGCCACGGCCACGACCTGCTCCTCGGCCGGCAGCGTGGCGACGGCCGCCGCCGCGCTGATGGAGATGGTGCCCGACTTGACCGCGGCCACGAGTTCGGGCGCGGCCGCTTTCTGTATCTGCTCGATCTGGGCGACGGTGGCCGTGCTGAGCCGGGCGGCCCGGGCCACCGCCTCGCGCGTCGCCATCGCAGGCCGTGCCGGCTCGGCGGGCGCGCCGCCATCCCGCGTGGGCGGCGTCTCGGCGGCGTCCGCCGGCGCGGCGGGGGCCGGTGCGGCGGCCGCCCGCGCCTGCAGGATGTCCTTCTTGCGCAAGGCCAGCACGCCCCGCTGGTAGTCGGAAATGCTGCGCCGGCCCAGGTGGTTGTCTATCATCCAGAGCCGCACGTCATCCATCGAACGGAACGTCGTGTTCTGCACGGTCCGGAATTCGATGCCGTGCTTCCTGCATATGCCGTAGCGGTTGTGCCCATCGACCAGCACGTTGCCCCACAGCACCAGCGCATCGCGGCACCCTTCGGCCAGCAGGCTGCCCTCCAGCGCGGCGTACTCGTCTTCGCTCAGCGGATCGATGTAAGCCCGCAGTTCTTCGTTGATTTCTATGTCCATGCAAACCTTCATCGCGGATCGGCCGGAAGTTTAATCGACGCGATTCCCGGACGCGGCCGGAACCCGTCAGGCGCTTTCGCGCGCGACGATGCGGAAGCCGATCTCGACGATGGATGCCGCCGGCCGCTGTCCGCCGGCGCGGGCCGCGATCATTTCCGCGGCCTTGGCCCCGATCGCGGCCCCGTCCACGTGCACCGAGGTGATGGAAGGCGACATCGACGCGGCGATATCCATGTCGCCGAAACCGACGACGGCCAGTTGTCCGGGCACGTCCACGCCCTGCACCATGGCCTCGGTAAGGACGCCCGCCGCCATCAGGTCGGATGTGCAGAAGACGCCGTCGATGTCCTTGCCGCTGCGCCGCAGCGCGCGCAGGCCCTCGCGTCCCTGCGCATGCGTGGTCGGCGCGGGCAGATAAAGCGCGACGGGCTCGGGCAGGCCCATTGCGAGCGCCGCACGCACGTAGCTCGCGGCGCGCAGGTGCGCCCGCTCGTCATCCCCGCTCAACACCGCCAGACGGGTCTTGCCGGCCTCGAACAGATAACGGCTGACGGCCGCGCCGATCTGCTCGTGCGACACGCTCAACAGCATGTCGATGGGCGTGGCCGTGGTGTCCCAGGTCTCGACGACGGGGATGCCGGAAGCCTGGAGCAGGCGGCGCCCCTGCGGCGAATGCATGACGCCGGTCAGCACGATGCCGTCGGGGCGACGGCCGATGATGGCCCGCAGCAGCGCGTCCTCGCGCGGTACGTCGTAGCCGCTCTGCCCCACCATGAGCTGGTAGCCCCGCGCATCGAGCGACTCCGTCAGGGCCGTCAGCATGCCCGCGAACAAGGACCCCGCGACCGACGGCACCAGCACGGTCACCAGATGGCTGCGCGACAGCCGCAGCGCGCCCGCCATCAGATTCGGCACGTAGCCCAGCGCCGCGATGGCGGCATTGACCTTCTCCAGCGTGGCCGGGGAAACCTGCTGCGGCGTATTGATGGCACGCGATACGGTGATCATCGAGACGCCGGCCGCCTGGGCCACTTCGCGCACGGTCACCCGCGCCCGCTCGGCCGGCTGGTCGGAAACAGAGGCAGGCTTACGAACGGAGGCAGACATCGGCGGCGTGGCGGCGGTACGGGTAGGACATGAGACGAAAGGCTAACCCGGCGCGCCCGCCGATAGCGATCCACGGGACCTGGGTTTCCACCTATGGCGTCTCCACGGCCCGGGATCATACATTCTGCCCACGCGGATGTTAACGTTAACAAGTCATGAACAACGCTGACATCCCGGATTGGTAACGTTAACATTCACAAGAATACGGAGACGACATGAACGCCAAAGCACGCGCATGGATAATCGGGATGGCCCTGGCGGCAGCCTCCGGCGCAGCCCACGCCTGGCCCGACAAGCCGGTGACCATGGTGGTCCCCTTCCCGCCGGGCGGCGCGACGGACTCGGTGGCGCGTGCCGTCGCCAACAAGCTGCAGGAACGGCTCAAGCAATCCTTCGTGGTCGAGAACAAGGCCGGCGCCACCGGCACCATAGGGGCCGCGCAGGTCGCCCGCGCGGTGCCGGACGGCTACACGCTCATGGTCACCTCGCTCGCGCCGCTGGTCGTCGCGGAACACCTGATGAAGGACCTGCCCTATGCTCCGGCCAAGGACTTCACCTACCTTACCGTCGCCGTGCAGGCCCCCAATGTCCTGGTGGTCAGCCCTTCCCTGGCGCCCAAGGTGGGCAACGTCCAGGATGTCCTCTCGCTGCTCCGGTCCCGGCCGGGGGCGGTCAGCTTCGCCACCTCGGGGGCGGGCTCGTCGGACCACCTGACCGCGGAACTGTTCTGGCAGAAAACCGGGACGAAGGGACTGCACGTTCCGTACAAGGGCGGCGCGCCCGCCATCGCCGACCTGCTGGGCAACCAGGTCGACATGTCGTTCCAGAACGTCAACGCCGTACTGCCCCACATCAAGGCCGGCAAGCTCAAGGCCATCGCCGTCACGGGCAACACCCGCTCGCAGGTGCTGCCCGACGTGCCCACCTTCGCCGAAGCGGCGGTGCCCGGCCTGGTGGTCTATTCCTGGCAAGCCGTCGTCGCGCCCAAGGGATTGCCGGCCGACCTGCGCAACCAGATCTCGGCCGCGCTGACCGACGCCATCAAGGATCCCGCCGTCAGCAAGCCTTTCACCGACGTCGGCCTGGAAGTCGTGGCGAACTCGAGCGATGAGTTCACACGCTTCCAACGGCAGGAAAGCGCGCGCTGGAAGGAAGTGATCGAGACCGGAAACATCTCCATCCAATAACGCGACCGCCCCGGAAACGATCATGCCTTCTGCTTTCCCGCCAGCCGGACACACGCCCACCGTCACCCGCATGCGGGTGGTTCCGGTGGCCGGCCGCGACTCCATGCTGCTCAACCTCAGCGGTGCCCATGCGCCCTACTTCACTCGCAACCTGGTCATCCTGACCGACAGCGCCGGCCATACCGGCGTGGGCGAAGTACCGGGCGGCGAGAACATCCGCGCGACGCTGGAAGACGCGCGCGACTTCATCGTCGGCAGCTCCATCGGCCGCTATACCGACACGCTCAACCGGATGCGCAATACCTTCGCTGGCCGCGACGACGCGGGCCGCGGGCACCAGACGTTCGACCTGCGCGTTGCCATCCACGCCGTCACGGCTGTCGAATCGGCGCTGCTCGATCTGCTGGGCCAGCACCTGGAGGTGCCGGTGGCCGCGCTGCTGGGCGAAGGCATACAACGCACGTCGGTGCAGATGCTGGGCTACCTGTTCTACGTGGGCGACCGCGCGCAAACCCCGCTGCCCTACGCCAGCGCTCCGGAGGAAGCGGACGACTGGCTGCGCCTGCGGCACGAAAAGGCGCTGACGCCCGAGGCCATCGTCGGGCTGGCCGAAGCCGCCTATCGGCGCTATGGATTCGAGGACTTCAAGCTCAAGGGCGGAGCGCTGCGCGGCGAGGAAGAGATCGAGGCCATCCACGCCCTGCATGAACGCTTTCCCAGGGCGCGCATCACGCTCGATCCCAATGGCGGCTGGCTGCTGCGCGACGCCATCCGCCTGTGCCGCGACATGCATGGCGTGATGGCCTATGCGGAGGACCCCTGCGGCGCCGAGGGCACGTACTCCGGCCGCGAGACCATGGCCGAGTTCCGGCGGGCAACCGGACTGCCCACGGCCACCAACATGGTCGCCACCGACTGGCGTGAAATGGCACACGCCCTGTCGCTGCAATCCGTCGACATTCCCCTTGCCGATCCGCACTTCTGGACCCTGCAGGGCTCGGTGCGCGTCGCCCAGGCCTGCCAGGCGTTCGGCCTGACCTGGGGCTCGCATTCCAACAATCATTTCGACATCTCGCTGGCGATGTTCACCCACGTGGGAGCGGCCGCGCCGGGCCGGGTCACCGCGCTCGACACGCACTGGATATGGCAGGACGGCCAGAATCTGACGCGCAATCCGCTGCAGATCCGCGGCGGCCGCATCGAACTGCCCCAGGCTCCCGGGCTGGGCATCGAACTCGACATGGACGCGGTCGAGCAGGCGCACCAACTCTACAAACGGCACGGCCTGGGCGCACGCGACGATGCCATGGCCATGCAGTACCTGATACCGGGCTGGAGGTTCGACAACAAGAAACCCTGCCTGGTCCGCTGAAGAAAGCCGCCGGGGCGGCCAATCATTCCGACTTGCACAAGAACACCAAGGAGACAAGCAAGATGAGCACTGCATCGCGACAGGCAGGAAAACTGCTGCCGGCGTTCATCGCCGCGGCCCTTCTGGCTGGCTGTGGCGGGGGCGACGACGGAAGCGCAGGTCCCGTGCGCCCGGGTCCGCCGGGAGCGACGGTTTCGTTCCGAACGGCCGGCCTGGTCCAAGGCCTTCCCCATCTGGAAACCGATTCCGGCGGCAGGCAGACCGTACACGTCACCATCCTGACGCAGACGGGCCTGAAGACGCTGTCCACCGCCCCCAGCACGCCGGAACGTGCGGCGGCGATCAAGGACGGGCTCGTGCCGGGCAATCTCGTGGACTGGCTCGCATCCCCGGCCGGTACCGTCATCGTGCCCGAGGACGGTTCGCCTGCCTTCAACGTGATCCTGTCCAAGGGCTCGTCGTCGGCTGCCCAGTTCAACCTGCAGAAGTACGGCGCGGCGGTCACCCGCAACGACGGCGCCCCGGGGCCCATGGTGGCCGCCGGATGGGTCTACGGCAAGACCGGGTCGACCATCACGGTCGGCGACGGCACGACAGTCACCGCGGACCAGGCGGGCCGGGCGTATGCCAAGCCGATCAAGCGCTACGAGGAAACCTACACCGTCGCTTCCGATGCAAGGGTCTTCAACGTCAACACCGAGGACTACGCCAAAAAGCGAGACGTCCACGTTCGGCGCCATCCCCGTCACCGCCGACTACCACTATGGCACCACCTCGCGCCAGGCCGCATATCTGCTGTTCGACGACAACTACTTGAACGCGGATCGCGCCAAGGTCGTGGCGATCTGGTACTTCACCCCGCCCTCCAAATCCGATGGCAAACCCACCTGGGACGTTCCCACGCAAAGCCCCATGCTGGGGGACAAGGGCATCGATCCGGTTTCAGGCCTGCCCTACGTGGCCATCAACGCGACCTCGGTATCCTCCGCGCCCTACAGCCGCAGCACCGAGCCGTTCGAGATGGTGAAGAACACCATGTACTACGTCGGCGACAACGAAGTGGCCTCGTACGTGCTGAAGGCCGACATGGGGACCGCGGACACCTCCGACGACAAGGTCATCAAGATCGACGCGGGCTGGCCCAACAGCGGCTACCAATACTGGAAGAACATGGAGCTGGTGGGGATAGACCCCCGGTCGGTCACCGACCTGTGGCTCACGCATGGCCACGCCGACCACTACGGCACGGCCGTCGAGCAGCTCAAGATGATGGACAACGCCGGCAAGACCATGGACGTCTGGGCGTCGAAAGAGGACGTGGCGGGCGTCAAGAGCGACCTGCAAGGCAACGCGTGGGACATCCCCGGCGCCCTGCCCGAATCGGAAACCGCCCTGCGTGCCCGCACCAACAAGTTCTACGACTACGACCGGTGGTACGACTTCGGCAACGTGAAGATCATGGTGATCTGGTCGCCCGGCCACACGCCGGGGTCCACCAACATGCTCTTTCGCGTGAAGAATCCGGCAGACGGCAAGTTCTACACCTTCGGCTATCACGGCGGGTATGGCTTCAACGGCCTGAACTCCCCGACTGCCGCCAACGGTTGGCGCCGCCTGTCCTTCCAGCACGGCTTCAGCTACCTGCAGAGCACCGTCGAAGTGGATTTCGTGGCGCCGCAGCATACCAATCAGTATCCCATCGTCGAGGTCTACCAGGCGCTCAAGGCCTACAACCGGGATCCGGCCAACGCCGGAAAGCAACTCACGATGATGGAGGCGATGACCTCCAGGGTCTACGATGCGCCGGTCCTGGGCGGCGGCAAGATCACGAGCGAATTCGCCAACCAATTGGAGAAACGTCGCTCGGTGGCCTCGTACCGGGCCAGCGATGAAGCCAACCGCTCGTACAAGAGCATAGAGACCTCGGGCCCCTTCAAGCCTGGCCGGGAAGCGGGCCTGGCCAACGTCCGGGCGACACTGCTTGACGAAGGGAAAATCATCCAGGGCTTCGTCGGCGCCCAGAACAAGAACCCGTCGATCCCGCTGCTGGCCAATGGCATCGTGATCCCGACGGACAGCTACGTGAACGACCCTGGCGGCTTCTACGTCCAGGTTGCAGTCGACGTGCAGGACAGCACATACAAGGGCTACATCCCCCCAGGATACAAGCAGGCAAGTCCGGGTATGGGCACCGAGATCACCTATGACGGCGGTCCGGTCGAATCGGTGCATGCGGCCACGGGCACCTTCCACCCGCCCGAGTACCTGCGGACCCAGCGCCTGAACAGCCTGGCCGAGGCACAAGCCGTCCTGGCCAGGGTCGCCAAGGGCCGGACAGTCACGCTGTCGCTTACGCCGGCGAGCGAGATCGTCGTGCCGGCCAACGTCGCCGATGCCTTCCGCTAAGGCCGTCGACGGGACAGGGCCACGGCCGCGAGAAACGGCCGTGCCCGCGCGCATGGCCGCGTGGCTGGTCCTGGGCGGATGGCTTGCCGTAGCGGCCGGGGGAGACATTCCCGGCGCGCGGCCCGGCGACGATGCCGCGGCGGCATACGAAATGGCACGCCATTACGGTGGCCTGACCGGCGCGGCGCTTGATCGCCAGAAGTCTTTCGGCTACATGAGCAAGGCTGCCGAGCTTGGGCACGGCCCTGCGCAGGTCGATCTTGCCTTCATGTACTACAACGGCAACGACCGCGTACCCAAGGATCTTTCCCAGGCGTTCCGCCTGTTCCGCAAGGCGGCGGCGGGCGGATCGGTGATCGCGCAATGCATGCTGGGCGATTTCTATGGGCAGGGACTGGGAGGCGCTCCGCGGGACGACAAGGAAGCATTCAAGTGGCATCGGTTGGCCGCCTCCGGGAATGACCGCTGCTCCCCCAAGTCCCAGTACGCCCTGTACCAGGCCTATGCGGCGGGCCGGGGAGTCGCCAGGGATACGCGTACAGCGGTCGCCTGGCTGGAACGCGCGGCCCAGGCGGGCAACCCGGTGGCCCAGGCCAGGCTGGGACGGGCCTACCTCGAAGGTGACCTCGTTCCCATCGACCTTGAACAGGGCAAGGCATGGCTGAAGAAATCACGCGAAGGCGTCGCCCCTCACGATGATGAAGAGGAAGGCGCTCACGACCATTAGGGCCTGTTCACGCCAGATTGGCGCCCGCCGGAACGGTCGGCATGCGATTGACCTCCACGGTGACGTGGACCAGTTCCTCGTGGATGGCCAAGGCTTCCCGGAAATAGGAAGGCGTGGCCGGCGTATCGGTCACGATACCCAGGATGCAGGCATACTTGCCCTTGCCGACCCGCCAGACGTGGAGATCCGTGATCGTCGCCTTGAACGGGCAGGCCGCGACCACCTCGCGGATCTCGGCCACGACGGGCGCATCCATTTCCGCATCGAGCAGGACTTTTCCCGAGGCCCGCAGCAGGCCGTACGCCCAGACGGCGACCAGGCCGGCGCCGACGATGCCCATGACCGGATCCAGCCAGGCCGCCCCCCATAGCTTGCCGCCGAACAGCGCGATGATGGCCAGCACCGACGTGGCGGCATCGGCCACGACGTGCAGGTAGGCCGAACGCAGGTTCAGGTCGCTGCCGTGCTCGTGGTCGTGGTCATGCCCATGATGATGGTCATGTCCGTGGCCGTGATCGTGTCCGTGATGCCCGTCCTTCAACAGCCACGCGCAGGCGAGATTGACGAGCAGGCCGACGGCCGCGATGGCGATGGCTTGATCGTAGTGGATCGTCGCGGGGGACATCAGCCGCTGGACGGATTCGTAGAGCATCAGCGCGGCCACGCCGGCCAGGAACAGCGCGCTCGTATAACCGCCCAGCACTTCGATCTTCCAGGTCCCGAACGCAAAGCGTCCGTCGTTCGCGTAGCGCCGTGCCGCGCCGTAGGCCAGCACCGCCAGGCCCAGCGCCAGGGCGTGGGAACTCATGTGCCACCCGTCGGCCAGCAACGCCATCGAATTGAACATGTAGCCGCCCACGATCTCGGCGACCATCATCGCCGCCGTGAGCAGCACCGCCCGGCGGGTGTTGCGTTCGGCCAGGGGATTGCCTTCGTCGAAGACGTGACTGTGGGTCCAATCCTGGGAAATGAGGGATGTCGACATGATGCGGCCCGTTCCGGTGTATCGTGTATATACTATACCCCAGTATAGTTCCAATGAAAGGCGACGGCCATCCATGGCACACACCCTCCACAACCAGAAGCAGCTCCTGACGCGCGTGCGCCGGATCAAGGGACAGGCCGCGGCCCTGGAGACCGCCCTCACCCAGGAAGCCGGCTGCGTGGCGATCCTGCAGCAGATCGCCGCGATACGTGGCGCGGTGAACGGGCTGATGGCCGAGGTGCTGGAAGGGCACATCCGCGAACACCTGGGCCGTGCCGACGTACCCGCCGACGTCCGCGCGGCCGACCTGGAAGAAGTCGTGGCCGCCGTGCGGTCCTACATGAAGTGACGCCTGGACACGCGCCATGATCAAGCGGATGAAGCAGTGGGCCCGGCGCATCAAGCAGGACGTCGTCGCGGTCTGGCTGGCGGCCCGGGATCCCCGCACCCCCTGGATGGCCAAGGTGCTCGCCCTGCTGGTGGCCGCCTATGCGGTCTCCCCCATCGACCTCATTCCCGACTTCATCCCCGTGCTGGGATACCTGGACGACCTCATCATCGTTCCGCTCGGCATCCTGCTGGTGGTGCGCCTCATCCCCGCCGGCCTGATGGCCGAATTCAGGCGGTCGGCCGCGGACATGTCGAGCCGGCCGGTCAGCCGGGTGGCCGCGGCCGTGTTCATCGCGGTTTGGATACTCGCCGCGGCGCTACTCCTGTTAGTCTTCTTCCAGAAGGCGGCATCCGCCTGACTCGACAAGGAGACCCGGTGGGCAATACGTTCGACATCGACGCGTACCTGGCACGGCTCGGATACCAGGGCTCCACGGCCCCTTCCCTCGCGACGCTGGACGCGCTGACCAGCGCCCACTCGCAATCCATTCCGTTCGAGAACCTGGACGTGCTGCTGCGCCGGCCCATCCACCTCGAACCCCAGCGCCTGTACGACAAGCTCGTCACCGCGCGCCGCGGCGGCTATTGCTTCGAGCTGAACGGCCTGTTCCTGGAACTGCTCGCGCAGTTGGGCTTTGCCGCGCGCCCCCTGGCGGCGCGAGTGCGCCTGGGCACGACCGATCGCAGCATCATGGTTCAACGCACGCACCTGACGCTGGCGGTGACCCTGGACGGGCAGGACTGGATCACCGATGTCGGCGTCGGCGCGACCTCGCTCACGCGCGCCCTGCGTCTGGAGGATGGCCTGATCCAGGCCACGTCCCACGACGAGCGGCGCCTGGTGCGCGAGGACGGCAGGTGGTACCACCAGGTGCAGCATGCCGGCCAGTGGGTCGACGTCTTCGAGTTCACCGGCGAGGACATGCCCATGGTCGACCGCGAGGTGGCGAACTGGTACACCAGCACGCATCCCGCTTCGCACTTCCTGCAAGGACTCACAGCGGCGCGTGTACTGCCCAAGGGTCGCCGGGTGACCTTGTCCGGCAAGGTCCTGAAATTCCGCGCGGCCGACGGCCATGCCCGGGAACAGGAACTGGACGGCCCGCAGGCGCTCCAGGCGGCGCTGCGTGAACATTTCGGGATCGATCTGCCCATCGACATGCTGAGGAAGATCCCGCTACCTCTGACTCCTATTGCGCTGCTCTGATAGGCCCAGAGTAGCTTCATGCGCTTGTCCTGAGATCGCACTGAAGTTGGTACGAAAAAATTCTTTGACTTGGTCTTCAGCAAACTGGAAAGACGCAAGTTGACGCAGCATGCCTGGATCGAAAATCTCCGCCACGCGATGCCGTGCGGCTTCCGGACTGAACCGTCGCCGATGCCTTCCCGTCACTTCGGCTGCGGTCGCCAGCGATTCGAACAGTTTGCCCTTAGGGTCTGCAAGCTCTTCCACGGCAACGGCCTTGGGGAGTTTGAGTGGGATACGTCCATCGGGATTGCCTGCTGCTGAACGGATCGCTAATTCGTCCAGCAGCAGCCAACTTTCGGTCATACGCACAGGCACAAGGCAGATATGCGGAAAGTGGGATGCAGACTCGGCCAGCGCTGTCCGGATTTCTTGAACGCGTTGCTCAAGGGGCTCGCGCTCTGCATCTCTGTGAATAAACAGCAAATCGCATGGGAAAAGCTCTATTACCCGAGGAATCCTGAATTTGAGCGCGCCTGAATGAAGACCTTCGGCGAATAGCGTTCGATGGGGAAGCGGGCTCCATGCATCCAAGAGAAACTGGACAATGGGTAGCAGAGTCCGATCCGATGTTCCATCGGTGAGTAGAGTAACTGTCAGAGTTTTCATACACGGACCACCCGATCAGGCACTTTGAAAAAGATCTGGCGTCTCAATCGGCAAATGGTCCACAACGTGTTTCGGACCATTGCTCTTCGACCTCATCCTCATGCCAGAGAGGTAGGCGTGCAACTCGCCCCGTGTGATGAATCCCGCATCGGACGCGCCCGGTGCACGAGCGCGCCAAGTTCCACCAATCGGTTTGAAGTTTGCGAACGAGGCCCCGCGCAGGCGCAAAGACTCCGCAAACAGCAATTCGTCGTCTAAAAGCTCGGCCACAACCAGTGGCGAATGGGTATTGATGATGACCTGCCGCAGCGAATGCTGAACGGCAAACTCTTCTCCCTGCAGGTCGGCATCAGAAAGCTCCTTGACCAGGCGAAGCATCTCTGGAATGCGCAAAGGATGGATGCCGTTCTCAGGCTCTTCCAGGCATACCAGTCCTTTGGCATCTGGATCACTGGCAAGCACTGCAAGCGCAAGGAACCGAAGCGTGCCGTCCGACAATGAACTCGCGGAATACGGACGACCATCACTCATCTTCACCGACAGTGTGCGCTGTTGCCGCGTCTCGTCGGTATCTACGTCCAAGGCTGTTACGCCGGGAATCAGATCGGCCAATCTGTTTGCGATGTCGCTGTACCCGCCCAGACGGAACAACGTATTGGGCATATGCTCACCCGTAGAGGAAAGCGATGCTTCGCCAAATACATCGTCCGGCGCGCGCAACGCCGAAGGCTCCAATTGCAGCATGCGCCACGACTGCATTTCCCGGCGGGCAGCCAAAGCTGTCGGGTGCGACGACAAATTAACGCCGGAAAGAATGGTTTGCGGGCTTTTGCGGGCGGAAATCTTCTGAGGCTGCCCACCACCACGGTCGCTGCGCAGCAAAATCGTGGTGTCCGCATCCTTGCTGTCTGTTTCGATGAATGGAGACGTACGCGCCCCGGGCCCAAAGATCAGTTTTCTATTCTTGGCCAGATCAGCACCAGCATTGAAAGAAAGAAATTTTTGCGCTTCGCTGGATGGCTTCGCACGCAGCTCTTCGTGTTCGATGTAGATCGGATCCTTGGAGGAGCCAGATGGAGCTTCGGTATTGAGTCGAAGTACCAATGAGTACTCCAGCAGCGTTGCCGTAGGCTTCACACTGCGGTCGAAATCATCGACAACCTCATTGGGAACAATCATTTCCGCAAGAAATTCCATCCGAAGCTCTTTCTTCCCCTTTTCATGGAAGAACAGAGACCCGAACTCTGACGCCCGACCATGCGTGCCGCGCACATTGCTGCATGCCTTGAGAATCGGCATGGACGCCAAATCGCACAAGAAAGTAATCGCATCGAACAGATTCGATTTCCCGACGCCATTGGCACCGGCAATGCATGTGAACAGACCAAACTGGACGTCGATATCCCGCAGGTTCTTGAACCCGACGACCTTTAAACGAGTCAACATGATGTTCCTTGGACAATTTGCAGGCGCTGCTCTGGCTGAAGCCACCCAAGTAATCCGTGACAGCTTCTAACTAAGTGACCCACACTCGAAAGATTTTACCTCCTGCTAAGTACGGAGAAGCGAACTTCGGCAGCATCGCAGACGAGTTGTCGATCACCCCGCCTTCGCCTCGAACGGATTAAAGACCTCCACCCCAAAGGGAGCGAAATCGCCGGCGTTGCGTGTCACCACTACCAGTTGGTGCTGCTGCGCGGTGGCAGCAATCATCGCATCCTCATACAGCGTGTCGGAGCGCCGGTGCATCAGTCGCGCCCAGCGCCTGAAGGTTTCCGCATCCATGGGCAGGACGTTGTACGAGGCAGCCACCAGATCGGCCCAGCGAGCGATTTCGTCGGCCTTGTCCGGATCCTGGTCGCGCGTCAGTTCGATGCCGGCGTCAATCTCTCCCAACGTGACCGCAGACAGATAAAGGTCGCCATCGGCAATGGACCGGAGCCAGGCGACGACGGCGCCATGCGGGCGCGGCCGTCGCAATTCGGAAATGACGTTAGTGTCCAGCAGATACATGCGGCGCGCTCAGCGAATAGGCGCAATGCGTCGGCGCCGTGCCGCCCCACGTGGCGGCACGAGGCACTCCGTACGTGCGGTATCCGAAAGCAGCAGTTCCTTCAACGACGGCTTGGCCGCTGCACGCAGGCGTTTCCATTCGGCGGCGGGGACGAGCACCGCGGCTTCGGCTCCACGCTTGGTCACCATCTGCGGTCCCTCCGAGAGACACGCCTCAAGAAACTCGCTGAAGCGCGCCTTTGCGTCCTGTATGGCCCAGCTTTTCATGATGCAGCACCCCATAAAAGACTAGTCATCTGACTAGTTTACAACTTGACTCCATCTCCTACAATCGATCCGTGGCAATCTGTCTCATACTCGCTGGTAGTCGACAGCCCTCACTACAATGCCATATTTGGCAGGACAGCACTCCGCTTTCCAGTAGAACCTGGTCAAAGTTGTCCATTGCTCTCATCCAGCGCCTCACGAACTTATTGATTTTTAATGAAAGAATCGGATACCAGCGCACACACCCCCATGATGCAGCAGTATCTCCGCCTGAAGGCCGAAGCCGGCCCTCTGCTGCTGTTCTACCGCATGGGCGATTTCTACGAGCTGTTCTACGACGACGCGGAAAAGGCCTCGCGTCTGTTGAACCTGACGCTCACCACCCGCGGCGCCTCCAATGGCGTGCCCATACGGATGGCGGGCGTGCCGTTCCATGCCGTCGAACAATACCTGGGCAGGCTGGTCAAGCTGGGCGAATCGGTCGCGATCTGCGAGCAGATCGGCGATCCCGCCACGTCCAAGGGACCGGTGGAACGCCGGATCGTCCGCATCGTGACGCCCGGCACGCTGACCGACGAGGCCCTGCTTCCGGCCAAGGCCGACCGCGCCGTCGCCGCGGTCCAGCCGGGCAACGGCAAGACCGGCCGCGTGGGCATCGCCTGGCTGAACCTGGCCAGCGGTGAATTCCGATTGACCGAATGCGCGCCCACCCTGCTGGCGAGCGAGCTGCACCGCATCGCGCCGGCGGAAGTGATCCTGGCAGAAGGCCAGCCGCTGCCGGTCGATTTCAGCGCCCCCATCAGCCCGGTTCCGGTCTGGCACTTCGAAACCAGCGGTGCCCGCCAGCAATTGCTGAACCACTTCGGCACGGACTCGCTGGCCGGATTCGACGTCGAGGACATGCCCGAGGCGATCTGCGCGGCCGGCGCGCTGTTGCGCTATGTCTCGAACACGCAGTCCCAGGCGCTGGCGCACGTGCAGCAGCTGACCGCCGATCGCGCCAGCCAGTACGTGCTGCTCGATCCCGTCACCCGCCGCAACCTGGAGTTGACCGAAACCCTGCGCGGCGAAGAGTCCCCCACGCTGTTCTCGGTGCTGGACCACTGCCAGACGCCCATGGGCAGCCGGCTGCTGCGCCGCTGGCTGCACCACCCGCTGCGCGACAACGCCCCTGCGGCGGCCCGCCTGCGCGCCATCGAGACCTTGCTCGATGGCGGCGATCCGCGCCTGCTGCAGGACGCGCTGGCGCCGCTTCCCGATGTGGAGCGCATCTCCGCGCGGGTGGCCCTGCGCTCGGTGCGGCCGCGGGAGCTGGCCAGCCTGCGCGATGCGCTGGCGCTGCTGCCTGGGCTGCACGCCATGGTACTGCGCCTGGCCGGCGAAGGCTCGATGCTGTCGGCCGATCCCCAGGCGCGGCTGCCCGAACTGGCAGCCCAGCTCGCGCCCGATCCCGCCATCGGCGAGCTGCTGGCGCGCGCCATCGCCGCCGAACCGGGCGTCAATGTGCGCGACGGCGGCGTGCTCGCCGCAGGCTTCGATGCCGAGCTCGACGAACTGCGCGCGCTGGAATCGCACAGCGGCGACTTCCTGGTGCAATTGGAGAAACGCGAGCGGGAACGCACGGGCATCGCCAACCTGCGCGTGGAGTTCAACCGGGTGCACGGTTTTTTCATCGAGGTCACGCGCGGCCAGACCGACAAGGTCCCAGACGACTACCGCCGCCGCCAGACGCTCAAGAACGCCGAACGCTACATCACTCCCGAACTCAAGACCTGGGAAGACAAGATCCTGTCCGCCCAGGACCGCGCGCTGGCGCGCGAGAAATGGCTGTACGAGCAATTGCTGGACACGCTGGCGCCGCACGTGCGCGCGCTGACGCGAACGGCCGCGGCGCTGGCCGAGATCGACGTGCTGGCCGCCCTCGCCTTCCATGCCCGCAACAACGACTGGGTCGCGCCCGAGCTGCTGGATACGGCCGAGATCCATATCGAACAGGGCCGCCATCCGGTCGTGGAACGGGTCATCGAGCGCTTCACGCCCAACGATTGCCGGCTGGCGCAGACCCGGCGCATGCTGCTGATCACCGGTCCCAACATGGGCGGTAAATCGACCTACATGCGGCAGACCGCGCTGATCGTGCTGCTGGCGCGCATCGGCAGCTTCGTGCCGGCGCGGGCTGCGCGCATCGGCCGCATCGATCGCATCTTCACCCGCATCGGCGCCGCCGACGACCTGGCGGGCGGACGCTCCACCTTCATGATGGAGATGATCGAGGCCGCCGCCATCCTGGCATCCAGCACGTCCGACAGCCTGGTGCTGATGGACGAGATCGGCCGCGGCACCTCGACCTACGACGGCCTTGCGCTGGCCTGGGCGATCGCCTTCCAGCTCGTATCGCAGAATCGCGCGCTGACCCTGTTCGCCACGCACTATTTCGAACTGACGCGCCTGCCATCGGTACGCCCCGAGGTCGCCAACGTCCACCTGGCCGCGGCGGAGTCGCACAAGGGAATCGTGTTCCTGCACGAGGTGCGCGAAGGCCCCGCCAGCCGCAGCTACGGTATCCAGGTCGCGCAGCGCGCGGGTATTCCCGCCGCGGTCGTGCGCATGGCGCGGCGCGAGCTGGAGAAGCTGGAGACGCAGGGAGCCCAGGTCCCGCAGATGGCGCTGTTCGCGCCGCCGCAAGACGAGGCGGCCCAGGCGCAGGAAATGGAGCAGGCACGGGATCACGCCATGGAGGCCGTGCGGGACGCACTCGATGGCATCGACCCGGACCGCCTCAGCCCGCGCGAGGCGCTGGATGAACTCTACCGGCTCAAGAGCCTGGCCCAGCCGCAATGACCGCCACGCCGCCACGCCCGCTTTCCTGGCCCCGCCTTCTGCTGGCGGCGGCACTGGCGTGCGCGTCCATGGCGCCGGCGGCGGCCGCCACCAACGCCGAATCGGGCTATGCGGCCCGCCATGGTTTTGCCTTCGCCCTGCTGGGCGGGGTGCCCGCGCATGACGGCGAGGAAGCGGCCGTTGCCCAGGCGCTGGCGCAGTTCGGCACCGAGACCGACCTGGCCATCCATACCGGCAACATCAAGGGCCGCGACGAGCGCTGCGACGACAAGACCTATGCCCGCCGGCACGCGCTGCTGGACGGCAGTCCCGTCCCGCTGGTGCTGGTTCCGGGCGAAAACGACTGGGCCGAGTGCGACCGCCCCGCCGCCGGGCAGTTCGGGCCCGTCGAACGCCTGAACCGGCTGCGCGAGCTGTTTTTCGATCCGGACGATTCGCTGGGCATGCTCAAGCTGGACCTGCAGCGCCAGAGCGAGACCGCCCGCTTCCGCGGCTATCCCGAGAACGCGCGCTGGGAATACGGAGACGTACTGTTCGTCACGCTGAACATCCCGGGCAACCAGAACAATTACCGCACGGGAGCCGGGCGCAACGGCGAATACGAGGAAAGGATCCAGGCCGATGCCTCGTGGCTGCGGCAGGCCTTCGCCGCCGCCACGCGGCTCAAGGCGCGCGGCCTGGTCCTGGCCTTTTCCGCCGACCCGCATTTCGAGGGCCGGCACACCGTGGCCGGCGGCGTGGATCCCTACGCCACGCTCAAGACCGACCTGGCCCGGCTGGCCTCCAAATATGCCGGCCAGGTCCTGGTCGTGCACGGCGGCGGCACGTCGCCCGACCGGCATCGGCCCGGCCATGCCCTGGCGGATCACCCGGTCAAGTTCAACGGCAAGACCCTGCAGAACGTCGCGCGCGTCGCGATGCCGGCCGCCCCCGGGCCCGCTCATTGGCTCAAGGTGAGCGTGGAGCCGGGCAACCGGGATGTCTTCCGGATAGAAAACGCCAACACGGTGCTGCGCCCCCCGCAGCCCCGCTAACGCCGGACGCGGCGGCTCAATGCAGGGTGCCGGGATTGCGGCGGGCCTCGATCAGCGCGTCCAGGACATCGTCGCTCTCGTCCTCGCTGTCGGCGTACCCTTGCTCGATCTCCTCCTGGTCGGCCGGGCGGACCTCCAGCAGCTTGATCCGTACGCGCAGCGCCATGCCCGCGTAGGGATGGTTGGCGTCGAGCACCACCTTGTCGTCGGTCAGGTCCGTGACGGAGAAGATCAGCGCGTTCTCGTCGCCCTCGCCGTCGTCGGGCTCGACCTCGGTTTCCTCGTCGTCCCCGGTATCGCCAGGCACGCCTTCGAACTGCATGCCCACCTCGATCGGCTCCGGAAAGCGCGAACGCGGTTCGACCCGCAGCAGTTCCGGGTCGTAGTCGCCGAACGCGTCGCTCGGCTCGAGGTGGAAAGTCTGCTCGAAACCGGCGGTCTTGCCCTCCAGGCCGTCGTCCAGGCGGGGCAGCAGGCTGTCGAGCCCGCGATAGAGGAAGCTCACGGGGCCACCGCTGTCATCGAGCGCTTCCCCGTCCGTGCTCATGATCCAGAACTCGACCGTGACGACGGTATTCTCGCCGACGGCCAGGGACGGATCGCTGTTGGAAGCGGTCATAATCTTGGTTTCCCGTATACGTTGGATGGCCTTTCATTCTACAGGCTGGCCCCGCCCCTCCCGGACGCAAAGCATTCCCATGACACCCGACCTTCCCACCCGCCTCCTGGGCGGCCTCTCGCCATCCCGGTTCATGCAGCGCCACTGGCAGCGCAAGCCGCTGTTGATACGCGGCGCCTTCGAGAATTTCCGGCCGCCGCTCTCCATCGCCCAGGTCAAGCGGCTGGCCCGCCGCGACGACGTCGAATCCCGGCTGGTGTGGCGCGAGCAAGGCGCGTGGCAGATGGAGCACGGCCCGTTCGGGCGGCTGCCCTCCGCGCGCGAACCGGAATGGACGCTGCTGGTCCAGGGCGTGAACCTGCACGACGACGCGGCGGCCAACCTGATGGCGCAGTTCCGCTTCATTCCCGATGCGCGGCTGGACGACGTGATGATCAGCGTCGCCACCGACCGCGGCGGCGTCGGTCCGCACTTCGACAGCTACGACGTGTTCCTGCTGCAGGCCAGCGGACGCCGGCGCTGGCGCATCGGCCGCCAGCGCGACCTGGAGCTGGATCCGGACGCGCCGCTCAAGGTGCTGCGCCGTTTCGAGCCCACCGAGGAGTTCGTGCTGGAAGCGGGCGACATGCTGTACCTGCCGCCCGCCTACGCCCACGACGGCATCGCCGAAGGCGACGACTGCATGACGATTTCCATCGGTTTCCGCTCGCCGTCGCTGGCCGAACTGGCGCGCGGCATGCTGGAGTTCGCGTCCGAATCTCTGACCGAGCGCCTGCCGTCGGCGCTGCGGGGTCACTACAAGGACGCCGGCCAGCCCGCGGCAAGGCAGCCCGCGGCCCTGCCCGAGGCCATGGTCGAGGCCGCGCTGGCCGCCGTATCGGCGGTGAAGTTCGACGCCGCGCTGGCCGCACGCTACCTGGGCCGCTGGTTGACCGAGCCCAAGCCGGAGGTCGTGTTCGATGCTCCCGACCCCGCGACGCTGCCCGACCTGGAAGCGGACTGGCCGTCATCGGGCGAGCTGGTGCTGGATCGCCGCACGCTGATGATCCACCGGGGACGGATGCTGTTCATCAACGGCGAAAAGGCCGAGGTCGATGCGACCCCGGCCCTTCGTGGACTGGCGGACCTGCGCCGCCTGGCGTGCGTCTCGGCGAAGCCGGACGACGGCGAACGCGCGGCCCTGCAGGAGTGGCTGGAAGCGGGTTGGCTTCGCTACGACTCCTGAAGCCAGGGCCCGCCAATCTTGCCTACTTGCGCGCGGCCAGCGCGACGTTGATGCATTCCTCGTCCAGGTTGCCGCCCGGCGCGCCGCCGACGCCGATCGCGCCGATGGTGTCGTTGCCGACCTTGATGGGCACGCCGCCCGCCAGGATCAGGAAGTCGTTGATCGCCACCATTTGGCGCGCGCCGGGGTTGTTCTCGATCGCATTGGCCAGCGCCGAGGTGGGAGCGCGCATCGTCAGCGAGGTATAGGCCTTGCGGCGCGAGGCATCGGCGGTGTGCGGGCCGGACAGGTCGGACCGCAGCATGGCCAGCACGTTGCCGCCGCGATCGACCACGGTGGCGGCGACCTGGTAGTTCTTGGCCGCGCAGGCTTGCACGGCGGCCTGGGCCAGCTCGGTGGCCTGGGACAGCGTCAGCGACGCGGGCGTTTGCGCGTAGGCGCTGGAACCGGCGCAGGCCGCCAGGACGAACAGGGTCTTGAGCAGACGGGACATCGTTTTTTCCTCCTGTGGAATCGACACCCGCAGTGTGCCGGCGCGCAGGCCGGCCGCCCATCGTGCCCGCTACGCACCGGCATCCGTAGCCCTACGGATGCCCTCCCGGTCCCGGCTCCTGGCTGGCCTGCGCCAGGCGGGCGAACTCGACCACCGACGTACTGCCTATCTTCTCGGAGATATGGGCGCGATGGGTCTCCACCGTGCGCGGAGACAGCTCCAGCGCCGCGGCGATCTCCTTGGTGGCATAGCCCTGCGCCACCAGAGCCAGGACCTGGCGCTCGCGCTCGGTCAGGCGCGCGAGCAAGGCGCGCTGCTCGTCCTGCTCGCGATAGCGGGCCAGCGCGGCAAAGGCGGCGTTGATCGCCTCCATCAGCACGTGCTCGTCCACCGGCTTGCTCAGGAAATCCACCGCCCCCGCCTTGAAGGCTCGCCGGCATGCCTGCATGTCGCCATGGCCGGTCAGCAGGACGATGGGCCAGCCGCAACCCGACTCCTGGAGCTTCTGCTGCAGTTGCAGGCCCGTGATGGCCGGCATGCGCAAGTCCAGCACGATGCAGCCCGGCTCCAGCTCCGGCTGGCGGGACAAGAAATCCAGCGGATGGGCGAAGGTCTCCACGCGCAGGCCATACGTGGACAGCAACAGCGCCACCGCGTCGCGCACGGCGCGGTCGTCGTCGACCAGATAGACGGGGGGTTGGGAGGTCACGCCGTGGGCTCCTGTGGGGTTCGCCGGTCCCTGGCCAGCGGCAGCAGCACGGTGAACCGGGCACCGCCCTGGGGCCGGTTGGCCGCCGAGATGCTGCCGTCGAAATGGTGGACGATGCTCTCGCAAATGGCCAGGCCCAGCCCCATGCCGTCCGCCTTGTCGGAACGGAAGGGCTCGAAGACGTGCGGCAGCATGTCCGGCGCCACGCCCGGGCCGTCGTCGCTGACCACGATGCGGGCCATGCCCTCGCTCTCGTCGAGGCTCAGCACGATGCGCCGCCTTTCCAGCGGAACCACGGCCAGCGCATCGGCGGCGTTGCGGATCAGGTTGTACATGACCTGCCCCGCCTGCACCCGGTCCACCCACGCGACGGGCGCCGGCTGGGTCGCCTGCGTTTCAAGCCGCACGCCGCGGGCCGACAGGTCCGCTCCCATCAGCGCCACCATGTCGGCCGCCACCTCGCCCAGGTCGCAAGCCTGCGCCGCCGGCGGGTGGGCGCCGACGTAAGCGCGCATGCGGGCCAGGATGTCCGCGGCCCGGCGGGCCTGCTGCACGTTGGCTTCCAGCACGCGGCGCATGGCGTCCGGCTCCGTACCGGGCAGGCCGGCAAGGCGCAGCGCGGCCTGGCTCTGGCTGAGCAGCGCGGTCAGCGGCTGGTTCAGCTCGTGCGCGATTCCCGAGGCCATTTCTCCCATCGCATTGACGCTCGCCGCGTGCGCCAGGGTGGCTTCCTGCTTGCTCAGCCGACCGGCCTGGCGGGCCCGCTCGGCATCGCCCCGTGCCTGCACGGCACGGAGCCGCTGCACGGCCAGCAAGGCCGCCAGCGCCAGCAGCGCCAGGGACACCAGGACCAACAGGGCCAGCGGCCGGCCCAGTGCCAGGTCGCCCCACCCCGGATGGCGGGACAGCCGCAGCATGATGGGCTGGCCGGCGTTTTCCAGCATGCGTACCGCCGCCATGGCGGGCGGATGCAGCCCCTTCCGTGGCGGGGCCGCGCCATGGTCGATCCCGGCCGCCGCCCCGTCCAGGCGCAGGGCCAGCCGCGTCCCCATGGGCAATTCATCGGCCGCGACCAGCTCGGCCAGGTCTACGGTCAGCACCAGCGCCAGTTGACCCGCCGCGGGGGGCAATCGCTTGACCAGCAGATAGCGGGGCTGGCCCGGCTCCGGCACCGTGCTGACCGGCCGCCCCGGCTGGGCCGCGGCGATCACCGCGCCCAGGCGTTGCGGCTCCAGGGGCGGGAGGCCCGACCGGCGGCTGGACACCAGCGTGCGCCAGCCAGCCTGGGACGACGGTTGTTCCCAACCGATCAGGTCCACTCCTTCGATGCGTGGATAGAAAGCGCGGATGGCGCCCGCCACCTGCCTGATCTCCTCGAGCAGGATACGGTCCGATCGCTGCGCCAGCGCCGCCATGCTGGTCAGGTGGGCGTCGTGCTGCGCGATACGCTGCGACACGAGCCCGGCCACGGCGTCGGCCGCGCCGTCCAGGTCCGCGCGCAACCGGTCCAGCGCCTGGCGATACAGCACGACGGCTCCGGCCAGCACCAGCACCAGCCAGGCCCCCGCCAGGACCACGGCCATCGCGGATTGACGTTTCATCATGGGTGCAGATAGTACTTGCAGGCGCCCCGCCACGCTCGCCTCCCGCTCGGAATCCCCATGCCGGCAGGCATATCGGAGACTGGCGATCTATAATTCGATCCATGGCGATATTCTTCGCCCATTCAGTCTTCCGCCATGGATCTCGACGCCACCATCAAGGCGCTGGCGCATCCGGTGCGACGCGACATTCTGCAGTGGCTCAAGGAGCCCGAACGCCATTTCGCGGGGCAGGAACACCCGCTCGAAGTCGGCGTCTGCGCCGGAATGTTCGAACGTTGCGGCCTGTCCCAGTCGACCGTTTCCGCCCACCTGGCCACCCTGCAGCGCGCCGGTCTCGTCACGACCCGGCGCATCGGGCAATGGGTGTTCTACAAGCGCAATGAAGAAGCCATCGCCACGCTGCTCGATCAGTTGCGCAAGCTCTGACTGCGCGGGAAATTCCCGGCGCGGCGGGTCGAAATGTTGCGTCAAAAACCACAAACCGAAACCCTTGCGCACATTATTGACCAATCGGATACACAAATTGCTTACGCAAATCTTACTTCCAGCTTCCACCATGGAAAATACCTAGAGACGCTGATAGAATTTACCCGTGCTCGAATAACGGCAGACACAGCAGCCCTTGTTTGGGTAATAACGGGAAATAGCGCTATTTCTGGTTTGTGTGTATTACGACTGACACCTCAAAGGAAAAGAGATCATGAAGAAGACCCTGCTCCTGGCCTCGCTGCTGGCAATCGCTCTGTCGGCTTGCGGCAAGAAGGAAGAAACCGCTCCGGCCCCCGCCGAGTCGACCCCTCCCGCCGCCACCACCCCGGCTGAGCCCGCCCCCGCCCCGGCCGAACCCGCTGCTCCGGCTCCCGCCGAGCCCGCCGCTCCGGCCGACCAGGCCCCTGCCGCCCCGGCTCCCGCCCAGCAGCAGTAAGTCGAATGCGGAAACGCGGCCGGCCCCGCCGGCTCCGGGTTCCTGCCAATCGACGGCCGCATGCGCGGCCAAGAAAAAGCCCGTAGTTATGAACTGCGGGCTTTTCTCATTGACTCAGCGTCACCCAATCGAACCCGGTGTCCTGGTCCGCCACGCCGATCTCCTGGGGCTGCCAACCCAATATCGGCGCAAGCGCCGAGCGCGCCAGTTCCGGCACATTGTTTTTCTTGCTCAGATGCGCCGCGTGCAGGAACTTCAGGCGCGACCGGTCCATCACGCGCAGGATGTCGGCCGCCGCCGCATTCGACAGGTGGCCGTAGCGGCCGGCTATCCGGTATTTCAGCGAAACGGGGTAATCGCTGCGCGCCAGCATGTCCGGGCAATGATTGCATTCCAGCACCAAGGCATCGCAGCCGGACAGCGTCCGGTGAACGTGCGGCGTGCCCTCGCCCAGGTCCGTCAGCACGCCCAGCCGCCACTGGCCGTCGTCCAGCACATACTGCACCGGCTCGCGGGCGTCGTGGGGCACCGGAAACGGCTGCACGCGCAAGCCGCCGATGGCAAAGGCGGTGTGGCTGTCGCAGCAGACGGCGGTCATGCCTTCGGGGATGCGGGCGGCAACGGCCGCACGCGTGCCCGTGGTCAGATGCACCGGAATGCCATGGCGGCGGGCCAGGCGGAACACGCCGCCGATGTGGTCGCCATGCTCGTGCGTCACCAGGATGCCGTTCAGGGATGAAGGCTCGATGCCACGGCCGAGCAGGCGCCTTTCGACCTCCCTCAACCCGAACCCGCAATCGATCATGACGCGGGTCACCGACAGCCCTTCCCTGGCCTCGACGACGAGGGCATTGCCCTCGCTGCCGCTGCCAAGACTCGTATAGCGCATGAAGCCCACCTAGGAAATCCACCCCCGGGCGGCCTGCGACCGCTCCCCCTCCAGGGGGCGGCGCTGGCGGACCGGCAAAGCCGGATCCGCGGCGCCCTGGATCAGACGGGACTCATGGCCGACCCCAACCATTACTTCAGCTGGTTGGACAGGACGTTCAGGATACGCCGGCCGGTGGCGGTGTTCTCGGGCGCCCCCTGCGCGTTCAGCACGGTGACCTGGGTACGGTCATTGGAGGTGACCAGTTTCACGCGGTACTGCGGACGGGTCTCGGGCTTGTCGCTGCCGCGTCCGAACAGGCGGCCGAAGAAGCCCGGCTTGCTGTCGGTGCTGGCCGCGTCGGTATCGACGTAGCGGACGTAGTAGACACCCTCGGCGCGGTTGCGGTCCTCGACGGTGAAGCCGCCACGGTCCAGGGCCAGGCCCACGCGGCGCCAGGCACGATCGAACGGCTCGGCGATCTGCAGGGCACCGGTGTCGCCCGAGCCGGTCACCAGTTGCGGCGCCGCGCCGGTGGCCACGGGCGCCGCATTGGTCACGGCCGCCTTGGCACGGTCGAAATCGGCGCCCAGGCGGACCATCAGGCGGCTCAGCATTTCTGCTTCCAGGCCCGGGTCGTTGGGACGCGAGGTCCAGGTGGTCTGGCTCTTCTCCGCGCCGGTCAGCACCTCGACCGCGCCGCGATGGCTGATGTAGATCTCGGTGCTGTTGCCCACGCGCTCGAGGCGGGTGCGGAACATGTCGCGTTCGCCGGTGGACCACAGCGAATCGAAGACCTTGCCGATGGTGTTGCGGATGAAGTCCTGCGGGATCTTCGCCCTGTTCTCGGCCCAATCGGTTTCCATCACGCCGGCCTGGGGCAGGTCTTCGCGCATCAGGAAGCCCAGGTCCTGCCAGAACTGGCGCACGACCGGATAGAGCTGCTCGGGCGAGCGATCGACGACCACCAGCCAGCGCTGGTCGCCATCGCGTTCCACGCGCATGTCCGAACGCTCGGGCAGCACGTTGCTGGCGGCCGGCTGCCGGGTTTCAGGCTGGGCCGTGGAGTAGCTGGAGAAGGTCGTGGTCGAGGGCGCCGGCGGCGTCGACCCGGAAGAGGTCTGGGAGGGGATCTGGAACCGGTTGTCGGTGGGAAGCTGCGTCAGGTCGGGAGGCACTTCCAGCTTGGCCGAGGGCGGCTTGGATGCGCTCTTGTAGTCGATGGACTCTTCCTTGCCCAGCAACTGGTTGACGCTGCTGCAACCCGCGAACAGCACGGACAGGGAAATCAGCGCCGGCAGGACCGCCACGCGCGGCAAACTCGTACGAACTGCATTCATTGATGGGTAACTCCTGAAGCCACCGCCGGCCCATGCGGGGTCCGGCGGGTCATGTCGGGGCGAAACATGGGGGGCGTGTGGGGTTCAGATCTCGACACCGGCCGCCTTGAGCGCCTCGCGCACCGCAGCGTGGTGCTGCGCGCCGAGTTCGGTCATGGGCAGGCGATATCCCAGCGCCGTGCGTCCCATCCGGGCCAGGGCCCACTTGACGGGAATGGGATTGGGTTCGAGGAAGAGGTTGCGGTTCAGCAGCGCCAGGCGCTGATTGATCCGGGCGGCCAGGCGGGCATCGCCGGCCAAGGCCGCCACGCAAAGCTCATGCATCAGGCGCGGCGTGACGTTCGCGGTGACCGAGATGTTGCCCCGGGCCCCCAGCAGCATCAGCGCCGCCGCCGTGGGATCGTCGCCGCTGTAGATCGCGAAACCCTCGGGTACCTGGCCAAGCAGCAACGCGCCCCGGCCGATATCGCCCGTGGCGTCCTTCAGGCCGACGATGCCGGGCACCTGCGCCAGGCGCACCGTGGTCTCGCCCGCCATGTCGCAGCCGGTGCGGCCCGGCACGTTGTACAGGATCATGGGCAGGTCGACCGCCTCGGCGATGGTCTTGAAGTGCCGGTACAGGCCTTCCTGCGTGGGACGGTTGTAGTAAGGCACCACGGACAGGCCGGCATCGGCGCCGACCTTCTTGGCCGCCTCGGTCAGCTCGATGGCTTCCGCCGTGGAGTTGGCGCCGGTACCGGCGATGACCGGCGCGCGGCCCGCCACGTGCTGGACGGCAAAGCGGATCAGTTCGACATGCTCGTCCACCGACACGGTCGGCGATTCGCCCGTCGTTCCCACCACCACGAAGCCATCGGTGCCCTCAGCCAGGTGCCAGTCGAGCAAAGCCCGGAAGGCCTCGAAATCGAGCTTCCCGTCTGGCTGCATCGGAGTGACGATTGCGACGATGCTGCCTTCAATAGGAGTGCGAGATGTGGTTGCCATACGCTGCCAGGGTGACCCGAAACGGGACGACGAAAAGGGAAATCAATGGAGTATACCGCCTGTAGAGGCTCGCTCCTACGCCGCGCGCGCCTCCCAGGAAACCGCGGATCCGGCTCCGCCGGTCCGCCGGTTTCGCCCCCTGGGGGGCGCGCGTCAGCGCGTAGGGGGGGTCACAGAAACAATCGAACGATGGCGTCACCCAGGGCGAGCATGGGCTGGACCAGGAAGCCCAGCATGCCGGTCATCAGCAGCACGAGCAGGATCATCATGCCGTAGGGCTCGATCTTGGAGTATTTCCACGCCAGGCCGTGCGGCAGCAGGCTGAAGATGATGCGGCCGCCATCCAGTGGCGGAATGGGCAGGAGGTTCAGGGCCATCAGCATCAGGTTGACCTGTACGCCCGCCACCGCCATGGCGACGAAGAAGGTCTCGTCCACGCCGGACTGGACCATGAGCTTGAGCCCTACCGCCCAGATGATGGCCATGACGAGGTTGATGCCGGGGCCGGCGGCGGCCACCCACAGCATGTCCTGCTTGGGCCGGCGCAGGCGGCCGAAGTCGACGGGCACGGGCTTGGCCCAGCCGAACAGCAGGCCCGCCCCGCCCAGCAGCTTGCTGGTCAGCAGGATGACCGCCGGCACCAGCAGGGTGCCGATAGGATCGATGTGCTTGATCGGATTGAGCGTCACGCGCCCGGCCTGGGTGGCCGTATCGTCCCCGAACATGCGCGCCACGTATCCGTGGGCGGCCTCGTGCAGGGTAATGGCGAAGATCAACGGGATCGCATAGACCGCGATTGTCTGAATGATGGAATCCATCGCGGCATTGTAGCGGCAGAGCATGGCCGTCCGGCGACGGCCATGCGCTTTTCCGGACCGGGGATTACCCCGCGATGCCGAGGGTGGCGGGGTCGCCCCGGCCACGGCGCACGACCTCCGGCTCCGGGCCGGTCAGGTCCACCACGGTGGTCGGTTCGAAGGGACAGGCGCCCCCATCGACCACCGCCGCCAGTTCATGTTCGTAGCGCTCGCGTATCTGCTCGGCGTCGTTGAGCGGCTCGTCCTCGTTGGCGGGAATCAGCGTGCTGGACAACAGCGGCGCGCCCATTTCCTCCAGCAGGCACAGCGCGATCGGATGGTCCGGCACGCGTATGCCTATGGTCTTGCGCGAAGGGTGGGACAGCCGGCGCGGCACCTCGCGCGTGGCCTCGAGGATGAACGTCCAGGGGCCGGGCGTGGCGGCCTTCAGCAACCGGTATTGCTGGTTGTCGACGTGGGCGAACTGGCCGATCTCGGCCAGGTCACGGCACAGCACCGTCAGGTGGTGCCGCTCGTCCACGCCACGCAGGCGCCGAAGCGCCTCGGCGGCATGCTTGTCGTCCAACGGCGCCACCAGGGCATAGCTGGAATCGGTGGGGATGGCCACCAGCCCGCCGGCGCGGATCAGCTGCACCGCCTGCTTGAGCAGGCGCAGTTGGGGATTCTGAGGATGAACCGAGAAAAACTGTGCCACGTCGACCGACCCTCGCAAACATCGACCACGCCCGGAAACCGTCCGGGCACCTTGTCGCCGGAGCCCGGCGGCTCAATCGGCTGCCAGCGCGCGCAGCTCGGCGGCCAGCTTGTCCAGCGCGGCATCGCGGCCGGCGGCATCCGCGAAGCGCGAGCCGCGCGCGACCACCGCGCCATCGACCTCCAGCACGTAGGAGTCGCCTTCCGCCCGGATCGCCTTGGCCGGGTCGGGCAGCGCGCGCAGCTGCTTGATGACCGCTCCGGCCGCCTGCGCGTCGGCATGGGCCTCGGACAGCAGCAGGTCCTGTCCGTCGGCCGCCAGGAAGCGGAAGCGGAAGCGCCCGTCATCGTCGCGGAAGCTGACGAAACGGGCCTGCTTGCCCGCCTTCTTCTTCGCGGGCTGCGCCGCCGGCGACGCACGCGGGGTGTCCAGCCCCACGGCGGCCCGCAGTTCGGCCAGGAACGGCCCGCCGATGGCGCGCGCCTTGCGGGCGCCTTCCAGCAGGATGTCCTCGATCTCGTCGGGACGGGCCATCAGGGTGTCGTAGCGCTCGCGCATGGGCCCGATTTCGCGCTCGATGCGTTCGTATAGCGCCTGCTTGGCGTCGCCCCAGCCCAGGCCGTCTTCCAGCGAACGCCGGAACGCGGCGGCCTCGCCCTCGTCGGCGAAGGCCCGGTAGATCGTGTAGAGCTGGGAGTTGTCCGGATCCTTGGGTTCGCCCGGCAGGCGCGAATCGGTCACGATGCGGCCGATGGCCTCGCGCAAATGCCTGGAGCCGCCCTCGAACAGGGGAATGGTGTTGTTGTAGCTCTTGGACATCTTGCGCCCGTCCAGGCCCGGCAGCGTGGCCACGGCCTCGTCGATCTGCACCTCGGGCAGCACGAACAGTTCGCGGCCGCCGCCGTACAGATGGCTGAATCGCTGGGCGATGTCGCGCGCCATCTCGATGTGCTGGATCTGGTCGCGGCCCACCGGCACGCGATGGGCGTTGAACAGCAGGATGTCGGCCGCCATCAGCACGGGATACGAGAACAATCCCATCGTCACGCCGGCGTCCGGGTCTTCGTTGTCGGCCACGTTCTGGTCCACCGCCGCCTTGTAGGCGTGGGCCCGGTTCATCAGGCCCTTGGCGGTGACGCAGGTCAGCAGCCAGCACAACTGGGGGATCTCGGGCAGGTCGGACTGCCGGTAGAAGGTGACGCGCCGGGGATCGAGGCCGGCGGCCAGCCAGGTCGCGGCGATCTGCAGGCGCGAGCGCTGCAGGCGGACGGGATCCTCGCACTTGATGAGCGCGTGATAGTCGGCCATGAAGAAGAAGGCATCGTTGTCGTCGTTGCGGCTGGCCAGGATGGCGGGGCGGATGGCCCCCACGTAGTTGCCCAGGTGGGGCGTGCCGGTGGTGGTGATGCCGGTGAGGATGCGGGTTCTCATGGGTCGAAGCGCGACGAGCGGGAAGATGGAACGTAGAGCCGCAGTGTACCTCCCGGGGCCATGGGATGCCCGGGCATGGCGGATAATGGCGGATTGCCTTTCATGTTCCCAGGACTGTCATGTCTTCGATCACGTTCACGCTGACGGGCGAGTTTGTGCCGTTGTGCGATTTGCTCAAGCTCACGGGGCTTGCCGACTCGGGAGGGGCGGGGAAGGCGCTGGTTGCGGCGGGGGTGGTGAAAGTGGATGGGAAGGTGGAATTGCGCAAGACGTGCAAGATACGGGCCGGCCAGGTCGTGGAAATGGACGGGGCGCGGATCCTGGTCCAGGGCTGATGACAGCGCCTGGACCGCCCCGCTCCGCTTCACCCGCTCAGTGCGCCTGTTCCCACGTATAGCCCGTGCCCACCTCGGCCACCAGCGGCACCTTCAGCTCGGCCACGTTGCACATCATCTCGGGCAGGCGGTGGGCGACGATTTCGCTTTCCTCGCGCGGAACTTCCAGGACGAGTTCGTCGTGCACCTGCATGACCAGGCGCGCGCCCAGCCGGTCGGCGTCCAGCCAGTCCTGCACGGCGACCATGGCCATCTTGATGAGGTCGGCGGCGGTGCCCTGCATGGGGGCGTTGATGGCGGCACGTTCGGCGGCCTGGCGGCGGGGGCCGCTGCCGCCGCGGATCTCGGGCAGCCACAGGCGGCGGCCGAAGACGGTTTCGACGTAGCCCCGCTCGCGCGCCTGTTCTCGGGTGTCGTCCATGTAGCGCGCCACGCCCGGGTAGCGGGCGAAATAGCGGTCGATGTAGTGCTTGGCGGCGTCGCGCGTGATGCCCAGGTTGCTGGCCAGGCCGAACGCGCTCATGCCGTAGATGAGGCCGAAGTTGATGACCTTGGCGTAGCGGCGCTGTTCGGCGTTGACCGCCTCGGGCTGGACGGCGAAGATCTCGGCCGCCGTGGCGCGGTGGATGTCCTCGCCGCGCGCGAAGGCCGACAGCAGGTTTTCGTCGCCGGAGATGTGGGCCATGATGCGCAGTTCGATCTGCGAGTAGTCGGCCGACATGATCAGATTGCCCGGCTCGGCCACGAAGGCCTCGCGCACGCGCCGCCCCTCGGGCGTGCGCACCGGGATGTTCTGCAGGTTGGGATCGCTGGAGGCCAGCCGGCCCGTGACCACGGCAGCCTGGGCGTAGCTGGTGTGCACGCGCCGGGTCCGGGCATTGATCATCTTGGGCAGCTTGTCGGTGTAGGTGGACTTGAGCTTGGCCAGGCCGCGGTAGCTCAGCAGCGCCTGCGGCAGCGGATAGTCCTCGGCCAGCTTGCTCAGCACGTCCTCGTCGGTGGACGGCGCGCCGCCCGCGGTCTTCTTGACCACCGGCAGCTGCAGCTTGCCGAACAGGATCTCGCCCAACTGCTTGGGCGAGTTCAGGTTGAACGGCTGGCCGGCCAGCTCGTAGGCGCGCTGCTCGAGCACCAGTAATTCCTGGCCGATGGCATGGCTCTGGCGGGCCAGTTCCTCGGGATCGATGCGCACGCCGTTGCGCTCGACGATGGTCAATACCCGCGACACGGGCAACTCGATGGCGTAGATGCGCGCCAGGCCGGCGTCGGCCTCGATGCGCGGGTACAGCGTGGCATGCAGCTGGAGCGTGTAATCGACATCCTCGCAGGCATACTGGGTGGCCACGTCGATGGCGACTTCGTCGAAGCAGAGCTGGTTGACGCCCTTGCCGCATACGTCGACGAAGGACAGGCCCTTGCGGCCCAGCCAGCGCTGCGACAGGTCGTCCAGCGACACGCTGCGGTGCGACTCCAGCACGTAGGCTTCGAGCATGGTGTCGTGCGCCACGCCGCGCAGCGCCACCCCGGCGTTGGCCAGGACGTGGGTGTCGTATTTGGCGTTGTGCAGCAGCTTGGGGGCGTCGGCGTTCTCCAGCCAGGGCGCCAGGCGCGCCAGCACTTCGTCCCTGGACAATTGCTCGCCTGCGTCCGGGTGCCGATGGGCCAGCGGGATGTAGCAGGCCTCGCCCGGCCTGACCGCGATGGACAGGCCCACCAGCCGGGCCTCCATTTCCACCAGCGAATCGGTCTCGGTATCCAGGGCGACCAGCGGCGCCGCCTGGATGGCGGCCAGCCAGCGGTCGAAGGCGGCCCAGTCGCTGACCGTCTCGTAGTTCACCGTTTCCGGCGCGGCCGGAGCATCCGCCTGCACGCGTGAATCGCCCTCGGGAATGCGGGACTCGTCGCCCGTCAGTTCGCGCAGCCAGGTGCGAAAGCCGTAGCGTTCGTACATGACCTCGAGCTTCTCGCGGTCGGCCTCGCGCATGGTGAGCGCGTCCAGGTCGGGAATGTGGGCGCTCAGGTCGCAGTCGGTACGTATGGTGATCAGGGATCGGGTCAGTTCGAAATTCGGGATCGCCGTGCGCAGGTTGGCGCCCGCCACGCCCTTGACGGTGTCGGCCTGCGCCACCAGTTCCTCCAGCGTGCCATACTGGGAGAGCCATTTGGCCGCCGTCTTGGGTCCGACCTTCTCCACGCCGGGCACGTTGTCGACCGAATCGCCGATCAGCATCAGGTAGTCCACGATGCGCTCGGGCGGCACGCCGAACTTCTTCACCACCCCTTCGGCATCCAGCGTCTCGGCGGTCATGGTGTTGACCAGCGTCACGTGGTCGTTGACCAGTTGCGCCATGTCCTTGTCGCCGGTGGAAACGATGCTGTGTATGCCCTGCTGCGCCGCGCGCAGGGCCAGCGTGCCGATGACGTCGTCGGCCTCGATCCCTTCGATGGCGAAGACCGGCCAGCCCTGGGCCCGTATGGCCTCGACGATGGGCCCGACCTGGCGCGCCAGGTCTTCGGGCATGCTGGCCCGGGTGGCCTTGTACTCGGGATAGAGCTCGTCGCGGAAGGTCTTGCCCGGCGCATCGAAGATGCAGGCGAGGTAGTCTGCCTTATGATCGTTCAGTGCGCGGCGCAGCATGTTCAGCACGCCGTACAGCGCGCCGGTCGGTTCCCCTTGCGCGTTGCGCAGGTCCGGCAGGGCGTGGTATGCGCGATAGAGGTAGCTGGACCCGTCCACCAACAGCAACGTCTTGATCATGATCAAACACAGAGAAATCGAAATAGGCAAGGAAACCCACGACAGCGGGAACGTCCCGAAGAAACCCGGACGCATCCCCGGCCTGCGAGATGTGGTGAGCGTGGAACGCGCCACCGCCACCAAGGCACGGGAGTCATGGCATGTGCTGGGGATTATGTCAGAGTTCTTCGAGGCGTCCGAACGCCTGGCGCAGATCCGGCCGGCGGTCAGCATCTTCGGCAGCGCCCGCATCCCCGCCGGCGACCCTCGCTACGACATGGCCGAGCTGATCGCCCGCAAGCTGTCCGAGGCCGGTTTCTCCGTCATTTCGGGCGGCGGCCCGGGCATCATGGAGGCGGCCAACAAGGGCGCCTACGAGGGCCCCAGCCCCAGCGTCGGACTGAACATCGAACTGCCCCACGAGCAGTCGAACAACGCCTACCAGAACATAAGCCTGTTCTTCCGCCACTTCTTCCCGCGCAAGGTGGCCTTCGTCAAGTTCACGTCGGCGTACGTGGTGCTGCCGGGAGGCTACGGGACGCTGGACGAGCTGTTCGAGGCGCTGACGCTCGTGCAGACCAACAAGAGCCGGAAGATGCCCATCATCCTGGTCGGCTCCGAATACTGGCGGGGACTGGTGGACTGGATCCGCGCCCAGCCGCTGGCGCAAGGGCTGATCTCGCCCAACGATCCCGACCTGCTGCAGGTGATCGACGACCCCCAGGCCATCGTCGATGCCATCTTCGATTTCTACCAGCACGAGGGCTTCACCCAGTCCCCGGGCGAGCGCGAGCGGCTGCTGAACCTGTAGCACGCGCCACGGACGGGCCGGCGGCGGGGACGATGACGCTAGAATGCGGGGTAATCGTCGATACCCGCCCTCATCCCGCTTATCCATGGCCGTATTCACCCCCATCACCGAAACGGATGCCCGCGCTCTGCTTGCCGACTACACGCTGGGCGAGTTGCGCGCCCTGCGCGGCATCCCTTCCGGCATCGAAAACACCAACTATTTCCTTACGACCAGCCAGGGCGAATACGTGCTGACCCTGTTCGAGCGCCTGACGCGCGAGCAGCTGCCGTTCTACATCGACCTGATGACCCATCTGGCCGAACACGGGATTCCCGTCCCCCACCCCCAGGCGACGCGCGACGGCCGCCGGCTGGCGGAGCTGAACGGCAAGCCTTGCACCATCGCCACCCTGCTGCCGGGCAAGTGCGAGATGTCGCCCCAGGCCGCCCACTGCGAGCAGGTCGGCGCCACGCTGGCCCGCATGCACCTGGCCGGACGCGACTTCCCGTCGGTGCAGCCCAACCTGCTCGGGCTTGCCTGGTGGCAGCAGACCGCGCCCGTCGTCGCCCCCTACCTGGATCCGGCCGCGGCGGCCATGCTGCGCGACGAAGTGGACGTCCAGACGGCGTTCGCGCAGACCGATGCCTGCCGCGCGCTGCCGCAGGGTCCCGCGCACTGCGACCTGTTCCGCGACAACGTCCTGTTCGCCGGCACGCGCGAGGCGCCCGTCCTGGGCGGTTTCATCGACTTCTACTTCGCCGGCTGCGACACCTGGCTGTTCGACCTGGCGGTGTGCGCCAACGATTGGTGCATCACCCACGCCAGCGGCGCATTCCGCCCCGAGCTTGCCCAGGCGCTGCTGGGCGCCTATGCCCGGGTCCGGCCGCTGACGGACGCCGAGCGCGCCTCGTGGCGCACCGTGCTGCGGGCCGCCGCGCTGCGCTTCTGGATGTCCCGCCTGCGCGACTTCCACCTGCCGCGTCCGGCGCAGACGCTGACCCCGCACGACCCCACCCATTTCGAACGCATCCTGCGCCTGCGGCGCGATGGCGACCTTTTTCCGCTTCCCTGAACCATGACACACGCTTCCGACCGGCACGCGCCGACGAGGACCCACGCACACATCCCGCATACGCAGGGAGGCCGCTGATGCAAGCCGCTTCCCTTGCACCCAGTGCCGGCTGGCAATGGGCGCGCGACGGACTCGCCCTGTTCCGCCTGCAGCCCATGGCGATGTTCACCTGGGCCTTGACCGTGGGCTTCATGGTCCTGGTGGCCAGTATCCTGGCCCCCATCGGCCCCTTGCTGTTCGTCGTCGGCATGCCGGCGATCACGGTCATGACCCTGGAGGCCTGCCGCGCCATCGAGCAGGGCCGCACCGTGCTGCCCCTGCGCCTGTTCCTGGTGCTCAAGGCTCCGGGCTTGTTCAAGAAGCTGCTGGCGATGGGTGCCCTGTACGTGGCCGCCGTGCTGGCCGCGGGCCTGGTCGCCTTCCTGCCCTTCGCCGACGGCCTGAGCGAGGCGATGTCCGGCCTGTCGTCGGATGACGTCGGCGGCGTCCTGGCCGCCATGCGTGCCCCCATCGCCCTGTTCGGCATCTTCTACGTCATCATCGCCGGGCTGTTCTGGCATGCGCCGGCGCTGGTCGCCTGGCACCGGCTGGGCATCCGCAAGGCCCTGTTCTTTTCCGGCATCGCCTGCTGGCGCAACAAGGGCGCCTTCCTGATGTACGGCGCGACCTGGCTGCTCGTGGTGCTGGCCCTGGAACTGGGCGGCGGCCTGCTCGAGGCCGTCGGCCTGTCGCCGACGATTTCCGGGCTGATCCAGATGCCTTTCAATTTCGTCGCCGCCGCGGTCCTGTATTGCAGTTTTTATCCTACTTACACCAGCGTATTCGGAGCGCCGCCCGCGCCGGGTTTCAGCAACGGTACGTAAGGGATTTTGTGGGTGATTTTCTCAGTGAAAACCCGGGACTTCGCCCACGCCGCCGGCATTTTCCGGTTCAATCCGGCAAACGCGGTTGACGGGCACAACGATAGCCCGTATAACGGCGGGGCATGATTTTCAAGAGTACGAGTTGCTGTACAAAATCGCTTACCACTGCGGTACGGTTGTTCATGGTCTCCATCCTTGATTGTCTTGCTTACATTCGTTTGGTTTTTTCATTTCAAGGATAAACACCATGGAAACCGGTACCGTCAAATGGTTCAACGACGCCAAGGGTTTTGGCTTCATCACGGCTGATTCGGGCGGCGACGACCTGTTCGCCCACTTCTCCGAAATCCGTGTGGACGGATTCAAGACCCTGCAGGAAAACCAGAAGGTTCGTTTCGAAGTCACCGTTGGCCCCAAGGGCCGCCAGGCTTCCAACATCCAGCCCGTATAAGCTATAATCAGCTTATCCGCCGAAACCCCCGCTTGCGGGGGTTTTTGTTTTTGCCTGGAAGAAAAGCTCCCGCCAGGGGGCCATCCCCAGCTTCCGCGACACGGCAAACCCAAACCCAGGCGGCAGCCACTACGCCCCGGCCTTGCAACGGCTTCGGCGTTTCACCGCGAACTTCCCCGTCATCGATGGCGCCTCGCGCCACCTTGCCGCATGCCATGGCGTCGCCATGGCCGAAGCTCGCATTTATGCATTCGCATGCACAGGAGGAATTGACCATGGCGAATAAGGAAGAACTGATCGAAATGGAAGGCATCGTTGCCGAAGTGCTGCCCTCGACCAGCTTTCGCGTCACGCTGGAAAACGGCATGGAGGTTGCCGCCTACGCATCGGGCAAAATGCGCAAGCACCGCATCCGTATTCTGGCCGGCGACCGGGTCACGATGGAACTGTCTCCATACGACCTGACCAAGGGGCGCATCAGCTTCCGCCACAAGGACGGCCCGTCGCCCGCCCCCGGCCACCGCCCGCAGCGGCGCAACTGACATGCCGCGACAGGCGTGCCGCCACAAAGCCTGAAGCTGCTCAGACCGGATCGAGCTTGGCCATGGCGAGCGCCAGCGTCTTGGTTCCCACGCCGCCGAAATTGACCTGGACCTGGGCATCCTGGCCACTGCCCATGAGGCTGACGATGACCCCTTCGCCGAACTTCGGGTGCGCCACGCTCTGGCCCACCTTGAAGGTGCGCCCGTTGACCTCGACCCCGGCATCGGACGTGCGGCGGCTCGAATAGCCCTCGGACGAGCCCACATAGGGCGCGTCCTTGGCCGGCCGCGAAAAGCCGCCGCGCTCGGACTCGTCGCCCCAGGCGGCGTGTCCCCAGCCCCCGGCAGTATCCACCGCCTTGGCCCGGCCGTTGCGCGGCGTCAGCCACTTCAGCGACTCCTCGGGCACCTCGCTCAGGAACCGGGACTGCATGTTGTAGCGCGTCTGGCCATGCAGCATGCGCGTCTGCGAGAAGCTCAGGTACAGGCGCTCGCGGGCGCGCGTGACCGCCACGTACATCAGCCGCCGCTCTTCTTCCAGCCCGGATTGCTCCAGGACGCTGTTCTCGTGCGGGAACAGCCCTTCCTCCAGCCCGGTGATGAAGACCGCCTCGAACTCCAGCCCCTTGGCGGCGTGCACGGTCATGAGCTGGACCGCATCCTGCCCTTCGCTGGCCTGGTTGTCGCCGGCCTCCAGCGCCGCATGCGACAGGAAGGCCGCCAGCGGGGACGGCAGTTCGACGCCGGACTCGGGCAGCGTCTGCGCCAAGGCGCCGGCATCGGCCAGGCCATAGCCGTCCTCGGCGGCGAAGGCGGCCGCCGCGTTGACCAGTTCCCGCAGGTTCTCGATGCGCTCGGCGCCTTCTTTTTCCTGCAGGTAGTGCTGGATCAGGCCGCTGGCCTCGATCACGTGGTCCACGATCTCGTGCAGCGGCAGATTCTGCGTCTCGAAGCGCATGCGGTCGACCAGGCTCGCGAACTGGGCCAGATTGTTGCCGCCCCGGCCGGGCACCTGGCTGACCGCCGAATACAGGCTGCAATTGTGCAGGCGGGCGATGTCGGCCTGCTGCTCGAGCGTGCGGGCGCCAATGCCTCGTGCCGGGAAATTCACCACGCGCATCCAGGCGGTGTCGTCGTGCGGGTTCTCCATCAGGCGCAGGTAGGCCAGCGCGTGCTTGACCTCCTGGCGCTCGAAGAAGCGCAGGCCGCCATAGACTTTGTACGGGATGCCCGACGAGAACAGCGCATGTTCCAGCACCCGCGACTGGGCGTTGCTGCGGTACAGGATGGCGATCTCGCGGCGCAGCCTGCCCTCGCCCACCAGCGAGCGGATCTCCTCGATCACCCACTGGGCTTCCTGGGCGTCGGACAGCGCCTCGTACACGCGGATGGGCTCGCCATGCCCCTGGTCGGTCCACAGGTTCTTGCCCAGGCGGCCGGAGTTGTTGCGGATCAGGGTGTTGGCCGCATCCAGGATATGTCCGTGCGACCGGTAGTTCTGCTCGAGCCGGATGACCCGCTCGTGGGCGTATTCCCGCTCGAATTCCGCCATATTGCCGACGTTGGCGCCGCGGAACGCATAAATCGACTGGTCGTCGTCGCCCACGGCGAACAGGGCCGCGCCGCCGCCTGCCAGCAGCTTGAGCCAGCGATACTGCAGCCGGTTGGTATCCTGGAACTCGTCCACCAGGATGTGGCGGAAGCGGTGCTGGTAGTGCTCGCGAATGGGCGCGTTATGGGTCAGCAGCTCGTAGCAGCGCAGCAACAATTCGGGGAAGTCGACCACCCCCTCGCGCTGGCACTGGGCATCGTACATGCCGTAGAGCTCCACCATCTGCCGGTTGAAGCTGTCGTAGGCCTCGACCTCGGTGTGGCGCAGCCCCTCTTCCTTGGCGGCGTTGATGAAGTGCTGCACCTGGCGCGGCGGGTATTTCTCGTCGTCCACGCCCGCGCCCTTGAGCAGCCGCTTGATGGCCGACAACTGGTCGGCCGTGTCCAGGATCTGGAAGGTCTGAGGCAGCCCGGCATCGCGGTAATGCGCGCGCAGCATGCGGTTGCACAGGCCGTGGAAGGTGCCTATCCACATGCCGCGGGTGTTGATGGGCAGCAGCGCGCTGATGCGGGTCAGCATCTCGCGCGCGGCCTTGTTGGTGAAGGTGACCGCCATCAGCCCGTGCGGGCTGACCTGGCCGGTCTGGATCAGCCAGGCCATGCGCGTGGTCAACACCCGGGTCTTGCCGCTGCCGGCGCCAGCCAGCACCAGGGCGTGGCGCGGTTCGATCGTGACGGCGGCGTGTTGGGGGGGGTTGAGATTGTCGAGCAGGGACATGGGCGCAATGCTGGGAATGAGAGAGTGCGGCAGGCAGTCTAGCACCGCTGGCCCAGGAGGGCCCCGCCTGCTTCTATAATGAGGGGTTTAGCCGGCCGGCTGCCCCGCGCGAGCCGGCCCAGGCCCGCGGCCATGGCGTCATCGCCGCGCCAGAATACCCTAGACCAGCCCGGAACCCATGCAGGAACGCTACGCTCCCAACGAGATCGAATCCGCCGCCCAGAAGCACTGGGAAGCGACCAACGCCTACCTGACGGTAGAACACGCGAAGAACCCCGACGGCTCGGAAAAGCCCAAGTTCTACGCCTGCTCGATGCTGCCCTATCCCAGCGGCAAGCTGCACATGGGCCACGTGCGCAACTACACGATCAACGACGCCATGTACCGGCAGTTGCGCATGAAGGGCTACAACGTCCTGATGCCCATGGGCTGGGACGCCTTCGGCATGCCGGCCGAGAACGCCGCCATCAAGTCCAAGGTGCCGCCCGCCAAGTGGACCTACGACAACATCGCCTACATGAAGAAGCAGATGAAGGCGATGGGCCTGGGCATCGACTGGTCGCGCGAAATGACCGCCTGCGACCCGCGGTACTACAAGTGGAACCAGTGGCTGTTCCTGAAGATGCTGGAAAAAGGCATCGCCTACCGCAAGACCCAGGTGGTGAACTGGGATCCGGTGGACCAGACCGTGCTGGCCAACGAACAGGTCATCGACGGGCGCGGCTGGCGCTCGGGCGCGCTGGTGGAAAAGCGCGAGATCCCCGGCTACTACCTGCGCATCACCGATTACGCCGAGGAACTGCTGGACGAGGTCAAGAACAACCTGACCGGCTGGCCCGAGCGCGTGCGCCTGATGCAGGAACACTGGATAGGCAAGAGCGAGGGCACGCGCTTCGCCTTCACCCACGACATCCGCGACGCCGCCGGCCAGTTGATCCAGGACGGCCGCATGTACGTCTTCACGACGCGCGCCGACACCATCATGGGGGTCACGTTCTGCGCCGTCGCGCCCGAACACCCCCTGGCCCTGCACGCCGCCGCCACGGATCCCGCCCTGGCCGCCTTCATCGAGGAATGCCGCAAGGGCGGCGTAACCGAGGCCGAGCTGGCCACGCGCGACAAGGAAGGCCTGCCGACCGGCCTGACCGTGGTGCATCCGCTCACGGGCGAGGCTGTGCCGGTCTGGGTCGGCAACTACGTGCTGATGAGCTATGGCGACGGCGCGGTCATGGGCGTTCCCGCCCACGACGAACGCGACTTCGCGTTCGCCAGGAAATATGGCCTGCCCATCAAGCAGGTCATCGAGGCCGAAGGCCAGGTCTTCTCCACCGACGCCTGGCAGGAGTGGTATGGCGACAAGCAGGTGGCACGCACGGTGAACTCCGGCAAGTACGACGGCCTCGGCCACCAGGCCGCCGTCGATGCCATCGCGGCCGACCTCGCGGCCAAGGGCCTGGGCGAGAAGCGCACCACCTTCCGCCTGCGCGACTGGGGCGTTTCGCGCCAGCGCTACTGGGGCACGCCCATTCCCATCATCCACTGCGAGGCCTGCGGCCCGGTGCCGGTGCCCGAGAAGGACCTGCCGGTCGTGCTGCCCGAGGACCTGATCCCGGATGGCAGCGGCAACCCGCTGGCCAAGAGCGAATCGTTCCTGAAGTGCGTCTGTCCGCAATGCGGCAAGCCCGCCCGGCGCGAGACCGACACCATGGACACTTTCGTGGACTCGTCCTGGTACTTCATGCGCTATACCTCGCCCGGCAACGACGCCGCGATGGTCGACGAGCGCAACGACTACTGGATGCCGATGGACCAGTACATCGGCGGCATCGAGCACGCCGTGCTGCACCTCTTGTACGCCCGGTTCTGGACCAAGGTGATGCGCGACATGGGCCTGGTCAAGTTCGGCGAACCCTTCGTCAAGCTGCTGACGCAGGGCATGGTGCTCAACCACATCTATTCGCGCAAGAACGAAAAGGGCGGCATCGAATACTTCTGGCCCAACGAGGTCGAGAACCTGTACGACGCCAAGGGCGCCATCGTGGGCGCCAAGCTCAAGGCCGACGGCTCGCCGGTGGATTACGGCGGCGTGGGCACGATGTCCAAGTCCAAGAACAACGGCGTCGATCCGCAGTCGCTGATCGATACCCAGGGCGCGGACACGGCCCGGCTGTTCGTGATGTTCGCCAGCCCGCCCGAGCAGACCCTGGAATGGTCGGGCTCGGGCGTGGACGGCGCGCACCGCTTCCTGCGCCGCCTGTGGTCCTTCTGCCATGCGAACCGCGAACGCATCCAGGCGGCGCTGGGCCGCCCCGCCCCGGCCGACTGGTCGTCCGCCAGCCAGTCCGTGAAGCTGCTGCGCCGCGACGTCCATGCCATCCTGAAGCAGGCCGACTACGACTACCAGCGCATCCAGTACAACACCGTGGTCTCGGCCAGCATGAAGCTGCTGAACACGCTGGAGGATGCCAGGCTCGACGGCGAGACCGGCGACGCCGCGCTGGCCGAAGGTACGCGCATCCTGCTGTCGGTGCTGTATCCCATCGTGCCGCACCTGACCTGGCAGGCCTGGCGCGACCTGGGCTATGCCCAGGTCCATGGCGACCTGCTGGACGCGCCGTGGCCCGAGCTGGACGAGGCCGCGCTCGTGACCGACGAGGTCGAGCTGATGCTGCAGGTGAACGGCAAGCTGCGCGGTTCGCTGTCGGTGCCCAGCAGCGCCGACAAGGTCGCCATCGAGGCCCTGGCCGTCGCGCACGAGGCCGTGGGCAGGTTCCTGGAAGGGCGTCCCCCCAAACGCGTTATCGTTGTCCCTGGCAAACTAGTAAATGTGGTGGGCTAAAGGCAGGCCCCCCCGTACGCGCTGACGCGCGCCCGGCATGGTGAACCCCCAGCCGCTGCGCGGCAGCCCCCCAAGGGGGCCGGGACCCGCCTTGGGGCGGCCCGGCGCCGGGTCCCAGGGGGCGAATGCGGGTGGACCGGCAGAGCCGGATCCACCGCATCCTGGGGAAACTCAACGGGCTTCGTTGGTGAAGTCTTGATTTGGAAACTGGCATGAAACCGTTGTCCTCTTCGTCCTCTGCTGATATGCGACGCCGTATGCTGCTGCAAGCCGCGGCAAGCGGCGGGCTGGCGCTTCTGGCGGGCTGCGGCTTCGCGCTGCGGGGCACGGCCGACCTGCCCTTTTCCACGCTCTACATCGGCGCCGCCGACACCTCCGAGCTCGGCGCGCAATTGCGCCGCTACGTGCGCAACACGACCAATACGCGCATCGTCGAGGATTCCAAGGCGGCGGAAGCCCAGTTGCAGATCCTGCAGGAGACGCGCGAACGCAGCATCCTGTCGCTGGACGCCTCGGGCCGCGTGCGCGAATTCGAGCTGCGCTACCTGTTCGCCTTCCGCGTCCACGACGGCAAGGGCCAAGACTACATCCCGCCCACGACCATCGCGCTCAAGCGCGACCTGACCTTCAGCGACGCGAATACCCTGGCCAAGGACTCCGAAGCCAACCTGCTGTATCGCGACATGCAGAACGAAGCCGTGCAACAGGTGCTGCGCCGCATGGCCGCGGTCGAGTCCAAGCAGCCCAGTTGATGAAGAAGATGAGGCCCCCCCCTACGCGCTTCGCGCGCCCAGAATGGTGTGCCCCCAGCCGCTACGCGGCAGCCCCCAAGGGGGCCGGGACCCGCCTTGGGGCGGCCCGGCGTCGGGTCCCGAGGGGCGATGCTGGCGGACCGGCGGAGCCGGATCCGCGGCATCCTGGATCGCAGCGACGGTCCGCCGGAGGCACCCTATGAGGCAATTGCGTCCAGAACAACTGATTGCCCAGCTTCAGCGGGCGGGCGAGCAGCTGGAACCGCTGTATACGGTGACCGGTGACGAGCCCCTGCTCGTGATCGAGGCTTGCGACGCCTTGCGGGCGGCGGCCACGGCTGGCGGCTTCACGGAACGGGAAACGGTGGTGGCGGATGCCCGCAGCGACTGGAATGCGCTACTGAGCGCCTCGCAGTCGATCTCGCTGTTCGGCGATCGCCGGCTGCTGGAGCTGAAGATCCCGACCGGCAAGCCCGGCAAGACCGGGGGCGAGGTCATCGCGCGGCTGGCCCGGCAGGCACCGGGCCAGCGGGGCGAGAGCGTCACGGTGGTGATGCTGCCCAAGCTGGACAAGACGACCCGCTCGTCGGCCTGGTTCTCGGCGCTGGCCGAACACGGCATCGTCGTGGACGTGCCCACCATCGAACGGCCGATGCTGCCCGGCTGGGTGGGCGAGCGGCTGGCCCGGCAGCAGCAGCGCGCCGGCGGCGAGGTCCTCCAATGGCTGGCCGACCGCGTCGAGGGCAACCTGCTGGCCGCGCACCAGGAAATCCTCAAGCTGGGCCTGCTGTATCCGGAAGGCGCGCTGACGCTGGAACAGGTGCAGGACGCGGTCATGAACGTGGCGCGCTACGACGTATTCAAGCTGCGCGACGCCATGCTGGCGGGCGACGCCAAGCGCATGGTGCGCCTGATCGAAGGCCTGCGCGCCGAGGGCGAGGCCCTGCCGCTGGTGCTGTGGGCGGTGGGCGAGGAAATCCGCCTGCTGGCCCGCCTGGCCCAGGCCGGCCAGCAAGGGCAAAGCGTGCCGGCGCTGATGCGCACGCTGCGCTTTTTCGGCACGCATGAACAATTGGCCAACCAGGCACTCAAACGGCTGACGCCCCAGGCCTGGACCGCCGCCGTCCACCACGCCCACGAGGTGGACAAGATCATCAAAGGGCTGCGTGTTCCGGGACGCCTTCCGGATCCGTGGCACGAAATCACGCGGCTGGCGCTCAGGCTCGCGGCCTGAAACGCCCCGCCCCCTGCGATTCATACGAATGGAAATCTCTACGCTCGACCAAACCATGCGCCGGATCGGCGCCAGCGCCCGCGCCGCCGCCCGGCTGGTCGCCCGCGCCGACGACCGTGCCAAGGCCGCGGCGCTGCGCGCCATGGCTGCCGGCCTGCGCGACCACAAGGACTGGCTGCAGGCGGAAAACGCCAAGGACCTGGAAGCGGCCCGGGCGAACGGACTGGACGCGGCCATGGTCGACCGCCTGACGCTGTCCGACAAGGCCCTGGGGCTGATGGCCGCCGGCCTGGAGCAGATCGCCGCCATGCCCGATCCCGTGGGCGAACTGACCGAGACCCGCACGCGGCCCAACGGCATGCAGGTGGCGCGCATGCGGGTCCCGCTGGGCGTCATCGCCATCGTCTACGAGTCGCGCCCCAACGTCACCATCGACGCTGCCGCGCTGTGCCTGAAATCGGGCAACGCCACCATCCTGCGCGGGGGTTCCGAGGCCATCCATTCCAATACCGCGCTGGGCCGCATCGTGCGCGCGGGCCTGGAAGCCGCCGGCCTGCCCGCCGACGCCGTGCAGGTGGTCGAGACCACCGACCGGGCGGCCGTGGGCAAGCTCGCCACCATGACCGAGTTCGTGGACGTCATCGTCCCCCGGGGCGGCAAGGGGCTGATCAAGCGCCTGTCCGAGGAAGCGCGGGTGCCGGTCATCAAGCACCTGGACGGCATCTGCCACGTCTACGTCGACCGCGACGCCGACCTGGCCAAGGCCCACACCATCGCGTTCAACGCCAAGACCTACCGCTACGGCATTTGCGGCGCGATGGAAACCCTGCTGGTCCATGCCGGCGTGGCCAGGGCCTTCCTGCCCCCGATGGGACAGGCGCTTGCCGAACACGGCGTCGAAATGCGGGGCTGCGAGCGCACCCTCGCGCTGGTGCCGCAGGCCGTGCCCGCGACCGAGGAAGACTGGGACACGGAATACCTGGGCCCCATCCTGTCGATCAAGGTGGTGGACGACCTGGACCAGGCCATCGGCCACATCGAGGCCCATGGCTCCCGGCACACCGACTCCATCGTCACCGAGAACCTGTCCGCCGCCCGCCGCTTCCAGCGCGAGGTCGATTCGAGCTCGGTCTACGTCAACCTGCCGACCTGTTTCGCCGACGGCTACGAATATGGCCTGGGCGCCGAGATCGGCATCTCGACCAACAAGCTGCACGCCCGTGGGCCGGTCGGGCTGGAAGGGTTGACCACGCTGAAATGGATCCTGACCGGCGACGGCCAGACGCGGGGCTGACGCCGCGCGCCCTGCCATGCGGCGGATGCGGCCCGTTGGCCCGTCCCGCCGTCCGATTCCGCCGCCCTCGCGGCACGCATGCATCGACAAGGAAGCGCCTATGCTGTGGGTAAAAGCTTTTCACATCGTCTTCGTCGCCTCGTGGTTCGCCGGCCTGTTCTACCTGCCGCGCATCTTCGTCAACCTGGCGCAGGAAACCAATGCCGCCGCGGCCACGCGGCTGCTGGGCATGGCGCGCCGGCTGTTCCGCTTCACCACCATCCTGGCCGTGCCGGCCGTCCTGCTGGGCCTGTGGCTGTATGTGGGCTATGGTATAGGCCGCGGCCCCGGCAACGGCTGGATGCACGCCAAGCTGGCCGTGGTCGTGCTCGTCATCGGCTACCACCATGCCTGTGGCAGCCTGCTGCGCAAGTTCGAGGCCGGCCGCAACGCCCGGTCCCACGTGTTCTACCGCTGGTTCAACGAGGTTCCCGTGCTGCTGTTGCTGGCCGCCACGGTTCTCGTTGTCGTCAAACCCTTTTGATTGGCCCAAGTCTTGTCCGATACTCCCGAGCGCAAGAAACCCACGCTTTCCCTTCCCAGCCGTCCGCGGCAGTCCGGCGCCCCGCAGGATGCCGACCGGCGCGTCCGCTCGGGCCCGCGCGCCCACCGCGTGGCGCGGGCGGCGCTCGAAAGCGGCAAGCAGCCCACCGCGGCGGACGCACCGAGGGACGACGTCCCGGTCCGTCAAAGCCGTGAAGGCCGTCCCTCGGGGAAACCGCCGGCATCCGTGCCGGGCGACAATCGGGACCGGCGGCGACGCGACGACGAGCCTGGCGCGCGCCCGCGCGAGCGGCAGGCAGGCCGCCCGGCCCCCACGGCCGAACCCCGGCCCCGCGGCGCGCAGGCCGAGACCTTCGCCATGTTCGCGCCCTGCCCGCAGGGCCTGGAACAGGCGCTGGTCGACGAACTGCATGGGCTGGGATACGACGACGCCTACGCCGGTCGCGCCGGTGCCCATTTCACGGCCGACTGGAACGGCATGATGCGTGCCAATCTGGAATCGCGGCTGGCCACACGCGTCCTGGTCCGGGTCGCGCACGGCGCCGTGCGCGACGAGGACGAACTGCTGGAACTGGCCCGGGCCACTCCCTGGGAACGCTGGTTCGGCGCCGAGCAGACCCTGCGCGTGGATACCTCGGCCGTGCGCAGCCCGATGAAAAGCCTGCAATTCTGCAATCTGCGGGTCAAGGACGGCATCTGCGATCGCCTGCGCGAACTCGAGGGCGAACGTCCCAGCATCGATACCGTCCGGCCCGATGCGCGCGTGCATGCCTTCCTGGACGAAACCAGCGCCACGCTCTACCTGGACACCTCCGGCGAATCGCTGTTCAAGCGCGGCTGGCGTCTGGACAAGGGCGAGGCACCGCTGCGCGAGAATCTCGCGGCGGGCTTGCTGGCACTGTCCGGCTGGCCCGCCGACGTGCCGCTGATCGACCCCTTCTGCGGCAGCGGCACCATCCTGATCGAGGCGGCGCTCAAGGGATTGCGCGTGCCGCCCGGCATCTCGCGGCCCTTCGCCTTCGAGCGCCTGCGCGGCCACCAGGACCGCCGCTGGCGCGACCTGAAGGATGACGCCCGCGCCCGCATCCTGCCCGAACTACCCATGCAATTGGCCGGCGCCGACATCGATCCGCGCGCGATCGACGCGGCGCGCGAGAATGCCCACCGGGCGGGATTGACCGAAGACGCGGTCTATTTCGAGGTGGCCGATGCGCGCGACACCTGCCCGCTGGACGAACGCGCCGGCTGGCTGATTACCAATCCCCCCTACGGGGAACGCCTGGACCTGGAGGAAGACCGCCAGCTCTGGTCGGAGTGGGCCAGCACGCTCAAGCGGGAATTCGGCGGCTGGCAGTTGCACGTCATCACCAGCGACCTGGAACTCCCCCGCAAGCTGCGCCTGGACCCGTTCCGGCGCACGCCCGTCTACAACGGCGCGCTGGCCTGCCGGCTGTTTGGTTTCCAACTGGTCAAGGGCAGCTTCCGCCGCTGAACCTTCCTCCGGCGCCGTCAGGCGCCATTTTTCTGCCCTGTTGAGTGACTTATAAACATCCAAACTGAGGCTGGAGGGCAACACTTGACCGCTCATTCATGCTGCGATGCGACAAAGGCTTGCCTTATCCTGGGGTTTCCCCTAATATAGGGTTATCACCTAGGGGATAGCACCTAGGCAACCACTGTAAAGGATACAGCCATGAAATACGTTCAAGACAGCAAGCTGACCGACACGCTCGAGCGCGAACTGATCCGTGGCGAACTGGCCAACGAATTCGAACAGCCCCGTCCGTTCGAAGCCCTGCGCGCCGCGGCCAAGCAGGTTCTGAACCTGATCGCCGACCTGAAGGCGAACGCCCGCCGCTACAACGTCCAGTACGTCAACGGCTGATCGCAGCTCATGCGGTGCCCCGGCAAGGGCGTCCCCGTTCGCGGGAGACGCCCTTTGTTCATTCCGGGACCAGGCATGGACGGATGAAATGTCGACGGGTTGAATGACAAGGGGCGCCGCAGCGCCCCTTGTTTCATTGCACGGTAGAGGTTGGCGCCGCCTTGGCGGCCACCGTGTTCTCTTCCCAACCGCCCCCCAGCGACTTGTACAAGCCCACCAGGTTGTTCAGGCGCTGCGTGCGCGCCTGCAACAGGCTTTGTTCGGCGGTGAACAACGCGCGTTGCGCATCCAGCAGTTGCAGATAGCTGTCGACCCCGTTGCGATACCGCATGTCGGACAGTTCCAGGCTGCGGCGGGATGCATCCACCAGAGTCTGTTGCGACTGGATCTGCCGATCGAAGGTACCCTTGGCGTCGAGCGCGTCCGCCACTTCCCGGAAGGCCGTCTGGATCGTTTTCTCGTACTGGGCCACCGCGATGTTCTTGCGGGCTTCGGCCAGGTCGAGGTTGGCCCGGTTGCGGCCACCGTCGAAGATGGGCAGGCTGATCTGGGGCGCGAAGCTCCAGGCCAGCGAACCGCTGTCGAACAGCCCGGACAACTGGCTGCTGGCGGTTCCGAACGCGCCGGTGAGCGAGATCCTGGGGAAGAACGCGGCCCGGGCGGCACCGATATTGGCATTGGCACTGCGCAATTGCTGCTCGGCCGAGCGGATGTCGGGCCGGCGCTCGATGAGGTCGGACGACAGACCGACCGGCACGTCGGCCAGCAACGCCTGCTCGCTCAGCGGTCGCGGCGCGGGCAGGTCGGCCGGCAGGGGCTGGCCGATCAGCAACACGATCGCATTGGTGGCCTGGGCCCGGTTGCGCTCGGCGATGGCCTGCTCGGACAGCGCGCTCTGCACCAGCGACTCGGCCTGCTGGAGCTCAAGCTCGGAAGCCGCGCCGGCGTCGTAGCGCAGTTTGATCAGGTTGTACGAATCCTGCCTGGTCTTCAGCGTACGCTGGGCCAGCGCCAGCAGTTCGTCGCTGGAGCGCTCGTTCAGGTAGGCATTGGCCAGCTGGGCCACCAGGCTGATCTGCGTGCTGCGCCGTGTTTCCTCGCTGGCCAGGTACTGCGCCAGCGCGGCCTGGCTCAGGCTGCGGACGCGGCCGAACAGGTCCAGTTCGAACGCCGTCACGCCCAGGTTCACCTGGTACTGGCTGCCTATGGTCGAGCGGCCGGAGTACGACAGGTCGCCGGGCGTACGCTGGCGCGTGCCGTTGGCGTTGGCATTGACGCCGGGGAATTGGTCGGCGCGCGTCACGCCGTACTGGGCCCGGGCCGCTTCGATGTTCAGCACCGCCACGCGCAGGTCGCGGTTGTTCTCCAGCGACAGCGCGATCAGCCGTTGCAGACGTTCGTCGCCGAAGAACTGGCGCCAGCCTATGTCGGCCGTGGCCGGCTGCGAGCCGGCCGGCGCGGCGCCGTGGGCGGAGAAATCCGCCTCCACCGGTGCCGCCGGGCGCTCATAGGTCGGGATCATCGAGCATCCCCCCAGCAAGGCGGCGACGGCCACCGCCACGAGTGAGTATGCGGGTCGTTTCATATCAGTTTCCTTCATGCTTGACCGTTCCCGCCGCGCCGGCGTCGCCCTTGTTCGGCTCGTCGTCATGGTGCCCCATGACATGCAGCGATTCGGGCTTGGTCTTGAACAGCCTCAGCACCACCACGAAGAACACGGGCACCAGAAACACGGCCAGCAGCGTGGCGGAGATCATGCCGCCCATCACGCCGGTACCGATGGCGCGCTGCGCACCCGAGCTCGCGCCGGTGGCGATGGCCAGCGGCAGCACACCCAGGATGAACGCCAGCGAAGTCATGACGATGGGGCGGAAACGCAGGCGCGCCGCCTCGATCGTGGCCTCGGCCAGGCCCTTGCCCTCGGCATAGAGGTCCTTGGCGAATTCCACGATCAGGATCGCGTTCTTGGCCGACAGGCCGATGATGGTGATCAGGCCTACCTTGAAGAACACGTCGTTGGGCATGCCCACCAGCGTCACCGCCAGCACCGCGCCCAGGATCCCCAACGGCACCACCAGGATCACCGAGAACGGGATGGACCAGCTTTCATACAGCGCGGCCAGCACCAGGAACACCACCAGCAGCGACAGGGTCAGCAGGATGGGGACCTGGGCACCCGACACGCGCTCCTGCAGCGACTGGCCCGTCCATTCGTAGCCGATGCCCGGGGGCAGCTCGCGCACCAGGCGCTCCATCTCGCTCATGGCCTCGCCGGTACTGAAGCCCGGCTTGGCATCGCCCGAGATCTTGTAGGCGGGATAGCCGTTGTAGCGGATCACCTGCACCGGCCCCTTGGCCCACTCGGACGACGCGAATGCCGAGAACGGCACCAGGCCGCCGCTCGAGTTGGCGGCGTACAGGCGCAGCAGATCGTCCGGCGACATGCGGTCCCCGGCCTCGGCCTGCACGACCACGCGCTGGACGCGGCCGGCGTTGATGAAGTCGTTCACCACGGCCGAGCCCACCGACGTGGACAGCGCCGAACGGATGGAATCGAACGACACACCCAGGGCGTTGGCCTTCTCGCGATCGATCAGCAGCCGCAGTTCAGGCGCGTCCTCCAGGCCTTCGACGCGGGCGTACGCGATCACGGAGCTCTTGGCGACGGCGCCCAGCAACTGGTCGCGGGCGTCGCGCAGCGCGTTGTGGCCCAGCCCGCCACGGTCCTGCAGGCGGAACGTGAAGCCGGTCGCGTTGCCCAGTTCGGGAATGGCCGGCGGCACGATCGAGAACACCATGGCGTCCTTGATGCGGGCGAAGAAGCTGCCGTTGGCGCGCGCGGCCTCGGCCTGCGCCGATTCGTCCGCGCCGCGCTCGGACCAGTCCTTGAGGGTGGCGAACGACAGCGCCGCGTTCTGGCCCATGCCCGAGAAGCTGAAGCCCAGGATGGTGATGATGGACTTCACCGACGGCCGCTCGGAGTAATGCGCTTCCATGACCTCGACCGCCTCGCGGGTGCGGTTGGCCGAGGCGCCCGGGGGCGTCTGGATGTCGGTGATCACGTAGCCCTGGTCTTCCGCCGGCAGGAACGACGACGGCAGGCGCAGGAACGTATAGGCCATCACGGCCAGGATCGCCGCATAGATGACCATGTAGCGCCCGGTCTTGGCCAGCAGGCGGCCCACCCAGTTCTGGTAGCCGTCGGCCGTCCGGTTGAAGCTGCGGTTGAACCAGCCGAAGAAGCCCTTCTTCTCGTCATGCGCGCCCTTGGGGATCGGCTTGAGCAGCGTGGCGCACAGCGCCGGCGTCAGGGACAGCGCTAGGAAGCCCGAGAACATGATGGACGTGGCCATGGCCAGCGAGAACTGCCGGTAGATCACGCCCACCGAGCCGCTCATGAAGGCCAGCGGCAGGAACACGGCCGTCAGCACCAGTGTGATGCCGATGATGGCGCCGCTGATCTGGCCCATGGCCTTGCGGGTGGCTTCCTTGGGCGGCAGCCCTTCCTCGACCATGATGCGCTCGACGTTCTCCACCACCACGATGGCATCGTCCACCAGGATACCGATCACCAGCACCATGCCGAACATGGTCAGCACGTTGATCGAGAACCCGGCGATCAGCATGCACGCGAACGAGCCCATCAGGCAGATCGGCACCACGATGGACGGGATCAGCGTGTAGCGGAAGTTCTGCAGGAACAGGAACATCACCAGGAACACCAGCACCATGGCCTCGACCAGGGTATGGAGCACCTTCTCGATCGACGCCTTCACGAAGGGCGAGGTGTCGTACGGGATGTCGTACTTGTAGTCGGCGGGGAAATAGGCCGCCAGCTCTTCCATCTTGGCCTTGACGCCCTCTGCCGCCGACAGCGCGTTGGCGCCGGGCGCCAGTTGCACCGCCACGGCGGCGGTCGGCTTGCCGTTCAGGCGCGACGAGAACGCGTAGGTCTCGGCGCCGACCTCGATGCGCGCGACGTCGCGCAGGCGCACGGACGAGCCGTCCGGATTCGCGCGCAGCACGATGTTGCCGAACTCCTCGGGCGTGGCCAGCTGGCCGCGCACCGAGATGGTGGCGGTGATCTGCTGGTCCGGCAGATTGGGCTGGTCGCCGATGGCGCCCGCCGGTAACTGCACGTTCTGGCCGGCGATGGCGGCATTGACGTCGGCCGTGGACAGCTTGTAGCCCACCAGCTTGGCCGGATCGATCCAGATGCGCATGGCCCGCTGCGAGGCGAACAGCTGCGCCCGGCCCACGCCGGGGATACGGCGGATCTCGCTCAGCACGTTGCGGGTCAGATAGTCGCCCAGGCCCACGGCATCGGTTTCGCCGCTTTCCGAGGACAAGGTCAGCACCAGCAGGAAGTTGGTGCTGGCCTTCTCCACCCGCAGCCCTTGCTGCAGCACGGATTGCGGCAGGCGGGACTCGACCCGCTTGATGCGGTTCTGCACGTCCACCGCGGCCAGGTCGGGGTCGACCCCCGGCGCGAAGGTGATGTCGATTTCGGCGCGGCCAAAGTTGCTCTGCGACTCGAAATACAACATGCCCTGCGCGCCGTTGAGCTCGTCCTCGATCAGGCTGGTGATCGACTGGGCCACCGTTTCGGCCGACGCGCCGGGATAGGTGGCCGACACCGAGATGACCGGAGGCGCCACCGCCGGGTACTGCGACACCGGCAGGTTGGGAATGGCCAGGACGCCTGCCAGGATGATGAACAGCGCGACCACCCAGGCAAAAATCGGCCTGCTAATGAAAAATTGCGACATGTCTGGTGACTCTCTTAGAGATGCTTCGGGCGGCCCGACAGGACCCGGCTCGACTTTGACGAAGCCGGGTTCGCCCTGCCTGCGTCTCGACCGGACCGGTCTTCACCGGTCCGCGCACCCGGGGCGGATCGCGCGCCGGGCACGGTACCGATCACGACTTGCTGCCTTGCTGGCCAGCCGGCTGCGCCGGCGCGGGTTCGGCCGCGGGCTTCCAGGGTACGGGCTTGACCTGCGCGCCCGGACGCACCTTCTGGAAACCTTCGACGATGACCACGTCGTTGGGCTTGAGGCCCTGGGTCACGATCCAGCGATCGCCCACCGCGGCGCCGGTCTTGACGGGACGCGGCTCGACCTTGTTCTCGGCGCCGACCACGTAGACCGACGCATCGCCGTTGGCGCCGCGCTGCACCGCCTGCTGCGGCACGGTCAGCGCCGCCTCGTCGATACCCTGCTCGACCCGCACCCGCACGTACATCCCCGGCAGCAGGACGTTGTTCGGGTTCGGGAACTCGGCGCGCAGCGTGACCTGGCCGGTGCTTTGATCGACCGTGACGTCCGAGAAGAGCAGCTTGCCGGTCAGCGGATAACGCGAACCGTCGTCCAGCACGAGCGAGACACGGGCTTCGTTCGGCGCGACCTGCTTGATCTTGCCGCTATCGAAGGCCGCGCGCAGCTGGCTCAGTTGCGCCACGGACTGCGTGAAGTTGGCGTAGACCGGATCCAGGCGCTGGATGACCGCCAGCGGCGTGACCTCGCCCTGGCCGACCAGCGCGCCCTCGGTAACCAGCGCGCGGCCGATGCGGCCGGAAATCGGGGCCGTGACGGTGGCATAGTCCAGGCTGAGCTTGGCCCGGTCCAGCGCGGCCTTGGTGGCCGACACGGCCGCCTGCGCCTGCTTGTACGAAGCGACGGCGTTGTCGTACTCCTGCTTGCTGACCGCGTTCGCCTTCACCAGCGGCTCATAGCGCTCGGCCAGCATGCGGGCCTGGTACAGGTTGGCTTCGTCGCGCTCGAGATTGGCCTTGGCGCTGTTGTAGTCGGCCTGGAAAGGGGCCGGGTCGATCTTGAACAGCAGTTGGCCCGCCTTGACGTCGCTGCCCTCGCGGAACGCGCGCTGCAGCACGATGCCCGCCACGCGCGCGCGGACCTCGGCGATGCGGGTCGCTTCCAGGCGCCCGGGCAGTTCGTTGACGATGACTTCCTTGGTCGGCGTGATGGTGACCGTGCCGATCTCCATCGGAGGAGGCGCTCCCGCGCCCTGCTGCGCGCCACCGTTTCCTTTGCCGCAAGCAGACAGCGCCAGCAGGGTCGCCAGCGATACCGCGCCTAGCAGATAGGGTGAGCGTCTTTTGCGTTGCATAGCATTCCTCTAGGCATAGACGTCGCGGCACGGATGAAGCCGAAACGTAGTCGAAATCCCGGGATGACGAAAGCCTTGCGCGTCCGGCGGCCTGGCGCGCGCCGGGTGCGGACGGGAAGACATTGCGGACATCATGAAGCAGGCGATTATACAAACATTCATGGATGTTTGTATAAAAAGAACGAATTTTTTTGTTTCGTCAGTTGAGCGCGAGAATATGTCAAGTAGGCATTAACCCCTTGCAGGGCTAGGGCTTTTCCCGGCTTGCGTCGCGCCTAGCGCAGCATGCGCTCCCGAGGAGAAATGCTCCCACATTTTTGCGGCCCGTTGCTGCGCCTTTTGCGATTTTGCTCCGCCATCGTTGCGGCATAAACAACACCCCGCCTCCTCCGCGGCTCGGCGGGAGCGAGGCCGCGCCGGACCGGATCGGTTTATATTCTGGCCGTGCGCCCGCGCACCGCATCGAACGATAAAGGACAGAGGAAGCCCCATGCGTCTGGACAATGGCCGAGAAAGCAGCAACATCGAAGACCGGCGCGGCGGCGGTCCCCGCCTGGCGGGCCGCGGTTCACTGGGCATAGGCGCGGTGGTGCTGGCGCTGGTCGCCATGTACTTCGGCGTCGATCCATCCGTGGTTCTGGACCTGGCCTCCGGCCCCGGCCAGTCGGTCCAGGAATCGTCGGGACCGCCACCGGCCGACGACAAGCAGGCCCAGTTCGTCTCGAAGGTGCTGGCCGATACCGAGGACACCTGGAGCCAGCTATTCACCGCGTCCGGCAGCCGCTACACCGAGCCCAAGCTGGTCCTGTACTCGGGCGCCACGAATACCGCGTGCGGCACGGGCCAGGCGGCCATGGGGCCGTTCTACTGCCCCGGCGATGCCCGCGTCTATCTCGACATGAGCTTTTTCGAGGAAATGCAGCGTCGCCTGAACGCCCCGGGGGACTTCGCCCGCGCCTATGTGATCGCCCATGAGATCGGACATCATGTCCAGAACCTGCTGGGCACGGCCGACAAGGTCAATCGCCTGCAGCGGCGCTCCAGCCAGGTCGAGGCCAACCAGTTGTCGGTGCGGATGGAACTCCAGGCCGACTGCTACGCCGGCGTCTGGGCCTATCACGCCAATCGGGCCCGGCAGATCCTGGAGCCCGGCGACGTGGAAGCCGCCCTGAACGCCGCCTCGGCCATCGGCGACGATCGCCTGCAAAAGGAAGCCCAGGGCTACGTGGTCCCGGACGCCTTCACGCATGGCACATCGGCCCAGCGCGTGCGCTGGTTCAAACGTGGACTGGAAAGCGGCAATCCGGGCAACTGCGACACGTTCTCCGCGGCGTCGCTCTGACCGCCGCGTGAACACCCCGCCGCAATGCGCGAGCCCCGCCTAGGCGGGGCTCATTGCTTCGGCGGTGCCTGCCGGCACCTCAGCGATAGATGTAATCCCGGCGGAACGGATACGCCTGGCCGGCCGGCTCGTCGAGCTGGCTTGCATCGAATACGCCCTGACGCTGGCACAGCACCTGATTCAGCGAAATCCAGCCCTGCTCGAACGCCATGGCACAGCCGGCCAGGTACAGCCGGTAGGCCCGCACGGACTTGGCGCCCTGCTCGCCCGGCAAGATCCGGTAGGCCTCGTCCAGCTTGGCCTCGAGCCCGTCGCTCCAGGCCCACAGCGTGCGCGCGTAATGGGGGCGCAGATTCTCGACGTCGACGGCTTCCAGCCCGCCGTCGCTGAGCGTCTCCAGCACCTTGCTGACATGCACCAGTTCCCCGCCCGGGAATATGTACTTCTCGATGAAGTCTCCCATTCCGCTGCCGAGCTGGGCGTTATAGGTGCCACCGGAGGTGATCCCGTGGTTCATCACCAGGCCGCCCGGGCGCAGAAGCCGGCGGATCTTCGAGAAATAGGCGGTCAGCTGGGCACGCCCGACGTGCTCGAACATCCCGACGGACGCGATCTTGTCGTAGGGCTGGGTTTCCTCCAACTGACGATAATCCAGCAGCACCATCCGGACACGGTTCTGCAGCCCCTTTTCCTCGATCAGGCGATTGACGTGCGCATGCTGGTTCTTGGACAGGGTGATGCCGGTGGCGTCGACGCCGTAGTTCTCGGCGGCCCACAGCAGCAGGCCGCCCCATCCGGCGCCGATGTCCAGGAACCGCTCGCCTTCCTGGAGCCGCAGCTTGCGGCAGATATGGTCGAGCTTGGCTTCCTGGGCCTGGGCCAGCGTCATGCCGGAATCGCGGTAATAGGCACACGAATAGACGCGGCGCGGGTCCTGCCACAGGCCGTAGAAATCATCGGACAGGTCGTAGTGGAACTGGATCTGCCGCGCGTCGCGGTCCATGGTGTGGCGCATGGCCGACGTCGCCTTGCGCCCCAGTTCCGACAGCCAGCCGGGCGGGGAATTGTCCACGGGCGACTCCGTCAGTATGGCGGCGGCCGCCGCCATCAGGTCGCGCATGTTGCCGGTTATGTCGACGCGCCCCTCGACATAGTCTTCGCCCAATTGGCCGATACGCCCCCGCACCAGGTGGGAGACGGATCGCAATGTCCTGAGCTTGAACCCGACCTTCGCATTGTCGGCCCCCAGCCGGGTGCCATCGGGCAGTATGAGTTGAACGGGAATGGGTAAAGCCGAAAGCCGACGTTCCGCCTGAGAAAAAAGTGCATTCATGTAGGGTTTTCCGTATTCCACAACCTGTCAGTCGCGACAGACGCGCGTTTTTATCGGCGCTCAACCCGCACAGGCAAAGATCCCCCTAGGTCGGCGCTTTTCGGTAGACCAAACTCGTAACCACTTTGCTTTTTTATCCTAGCACCAAAAACGCGGACGTTCATGGCATCCCATGGCGTCCAAAAACCCTATTCATAATGAGGGATGCAGCCTTTCCGGCGTCAGTGTGGCGTCCCGCTCGCCATTACCCATCCAGGCCTGGCCTTCCTGCACGTTGCATTGCAGCTGCATGTTTCGTTCCGCGAGCCGGGCCAGCGCGGCGGTATCGTCGGGGGCCAGCCGGAAAATCTGCAGATTATCCAGCCGCGCCACCTTGTCCTGGTTCTGGCGCCACCACGCGTCGGCGGTGCGGCCATAGGCATAGAGCACCACCCGCGCGGCGCGGGCGCATGCCTTGCGCAGCCATTTCTCGTCCGGCAAGCCCACTTCTATCCAGACGTCCACGGCACCGGTCAGATCCTTGCGCCATAGATCCGGCTCGTCGTCGGTCGACAGCCCCCTGCCGAACGCCAGCTCCTCGTCCGCATTCAGCGCGAAGGCCAGTACCCGCACCATCATTCTTTCATCGGTTTCCGAGGGATGGCGCGCAACGACCAGGGAATGTTCCGCGTAGTACCCCCTGTCCATGTCCGCTACCTGCAGTACCGCCTTGTAAACCACCGAACGTAGAGCCATGTCTTTTCATGCGGCCGCCCGCGGCGGCCGTTCCTCAAAAATTCCGGAGTCGGACGGCCTTGCGCAGGCGACTCCGGGAAATTACCCAAGTAGGTTTCCGAATGAACTTCCGGCGCAAATGGCGCTCTATTCTTTTGAAAATGTATCCGTTTTCACATAAGGGCTTCACAGCTTGGAAAATTCGCTTCTAAAATGCGCTGGCAATCCCGCGTTCCAAATCGAGTATTTCCTCTGCCCTTCGCCTGAAAAAACCACCTGGACAAAAATGGCTAAAGATACCTACCAATCACTGCAGGCCCAAATCCGCAAGCTTCAGGAAAAAGCGGAAAGCGTTCGCCAGAAACAACGCCAGCCTGTCATCGCTTCCATTCTTCGCTCGATGCAGGAATTCTCGATCACGCTGGACGAGTTGAAAGCCGCCCAGGCCAAGGGCGGGGCGCCCCGCAAGCGGGCGAGCGGCACCGCCGCCAAGACCAGCGCGGCAAAACCCGCCAAGCAGGTCGCTCCCAAGTACCGCCATCCCGAAACCGGCGAAACCTGGACCGGCCGCGGCAAACCCCCGCGCTGGCTGGTGGCGGCCGAAGCCGGCGGCGCGACGCGCGACCAGTTTCTCATCGCCCAGTAATACGGCGCAGGCCGGCAGGGCCTTTGTAAAGGTGGTTTTACGATTCATATCCGTAAAACCACCTTTTTGATTGTTACCGGAAAGGTTTACCCGTCCAAAGCCTCGGATTATTACGGTCGTGAATTATTTCTTGAAGGCGAAATAAACCGCGCCCACCAGGCAGCACGCCGCCCATAAATGGTTCAGCCGCAGCCGCTCATCCATGAACAGCAAGGCGAACGGCACGAACACCGTCAGCGTCACCACCTCCTGCAATATCTTCATCTGCGTTACGCTAAGGAAATCGAAGCCGTAGCGGTTCGCGGGCACCATGATTGCATATTCAAAAAAAGCCAGCCCCCAGCTCGCCATCAGGGCCAGATACCACGGACTGCCATGGGCGTATCGCAGGTGTCCATACCATGCGAACGTCATGAATGTGTTGGATAACGCCAGAAGCCCCACGAATGCCAATATCTGGGCAGCCATGCGCCCTCTCCTCAGTCAAACAAGCCAAAACATGGTATGCTTACATACATTCATGCATGTATATAAGCATTGCGCAGGGGCACCTTAGCTAGATAGCCCATTCACTCACACACCTCCGTCCGGCTGCCTTCCAGGCTGATGCCGGACACCACCGGCTGGGCATGGCCATGGTACGCAAAACGAAAGAGGAAGCGCTCGAAACCCGCACCCGCATTCTCGAAACCGCCGAGCAGATCTTCAGCGAACAAGGCGTCTCGCACACGTCGCTGCAGGATATCGCGGCGGCCGCCAATGTAACCCGTGGCGCGATCTACTGGCACTTCAAGAACAAGACGGACCTGCTGGACGCGATGCTGCAGCGGGTCAAGATGCCGATCGAGGATGCGCTCGAGCGCAGTTGCGACGCCAACTCCCCGGATCCGCTCAACCAGTTGCGGCGCAGCGCCGTCGGCGCCATGCAATTGATCTCCGAGGGCGCGAGCGCGCAGCGGGTCTGTGAGATCCTGCTGTTCAAGTGCGAATATGTGGCGGAAACGGCGGACATGCGCCGTCGCCACGTGGAAAGCCGCAAGGTCGCCCTGGGCCGCTACGAAGACGGCTTCCGCCGCGCCATCGCCCTGGGGCAGCTTCCGCCCCACACCGACCCGCGCATAGCCGCCCTGGGCCTGCACGCCATCATGCATGGCCTGTTCATGGACTGGATGCTGGAACCTGGCGACTTCGACATCACCGAAGTGGGCGGCCGCGTCATCGACGACTTCCTGGCGGGGCTGAAGATCAGCCCGCCGCCGGCCCGGGCCGGCTGAGGCGCGAGCGCTACCTGCGCTGCTCCACCTCGTAGGTGACGTCCCGGACCTGTCCGTTCGTGTCGGGGAAACGATCGAAGATCGCCCGCACGAGGTAGGGCATCACCTGCGGAATGGAGTCGCCCGAGCCGGTGCTCACGGCCGTGGACTCGTAGACTTTCTGCCCGTTCTGCCTGGCGTCCCGGATCTCCACCCGCAGCGACGCGCGGGATGCGTCTACCGTGGTGGACGTCCAGGTCGGCGGATACGGGGGCCCCCAGGCAAAGCCCATGCCGCCGCGGCCGCGATAGCCGAAGCCGCCCCAGCCGTAGCCCCACGGCCCCCAGGGCCCGTAGAAGGGATCGTAGGCCGGACGCTCGATGCGCACCTGCACCGGCTCGACGCCGTACGAGAAGCTGACGGTGAAGCGGGCGGGCTTGCCCGCCTCGGCCTCGACCATGCCGGTGGGGCCGATGCCCGACCGGATCATGTCGGCGTATTCGCGATATTCCAGGCTGTCCCGCTGCGCCGCGGACGTATCGAATTTCCAGGTGGCGCCGACGGCATCGGCCGGCCATTGCTGGAAGGTCGTGACGCGGGCCGGCACCGTGGTCGCGCAGCCCGCGAGCAACGCCACGGCGGCCACCTTCGCGACGCGGCTGGCCCATGTCCAGCCGCCCCGTCCGAAGAAAGAATTACATTTGGATATCGACATGGTGCTTTCGCGTCCGCAGCAAGAATCGTAATTTAACCGTTATGGCGCTTGGACCGACACGAGGTGTTTCGGTTCTCGGCCGACGCGTCCCGCCCCGCCCCGCTACAATCCCATCCCTGCGCCGCCACTCGTTTCCGCCATCATGCGTACCGATACTCCCGTCACCATCAGACGCCAGAATTACCTTCCGTTTCCGTATGACATCGCGACGGTCAGGCTGGAATTCGACCTCGACCCCGCCGACACCCTGGTCCGTTCGCTGCTGGAGGTACGGCGTACCGGCGAAGGCCCGCTGGTCCTGGACGGCGAGGAACTGGAACTGGTCGCCGTCAAGGTGGACGGCCGGGACTGGAGCGGACACTACCAGGTGGACGGCAGCACCCTGACGCTGGACGACCTGGGCGTCCAGGCGCAGGTCGAGATCGTCTCGCGCTGCCGGCCCGAGGCCAATTCGGCGCTGATGGGGCTTTATATCTCGAACGGCGTCTTCTTCACGCAGTGCGAGGCCGAGGGCTTTCGCCGCATCACCTGGTTCCCCGACCGGCCCGACGTCATGTCGCGGTATTCGGTGGTGCTGCGGGCCGACAAGAAACGCTTCCCGCAATTGCTGTCCAACGGCAACCTGGTCAAGCAGGCCGACCTGCCCGATGGCCGCCACGAAGCGCATTGGGAAGACCCCTTTCCCAAGCCCTGCTACCTCTTCGCGCTGGTCGCGGGCACCCTGACCTGGCGCGAGTCCCGCATGCGCACCCGCTCGGGCCGCGAGGTGCTGCTGCAGGTCTACAGCGACCCCGGCAGCGAGGCCAAGACGCAGTACGCGCTGGAGTCGCTGGAGCGCGCCGTGCGCTGGGACGAGCAACGCTTCTCGCTCGAACTGGACCTGGACCGCTTCATGATCGTGGCCGCCCGCGATTTCAACATGGGCGCCATGGAGAACAAGGGCCTGAACATCTTCAACGCCGCCTACGTGCTGGCCGACCCGGAAAGCGCCACCGACGCCAACTTCAGCGCGATCGAAGCGGTGATCGGGCACGAGTATTTCCACAACTGGACCGGCAACCGCGTCACCTGCCGCGACTGGTTCCAACTGAGCCTGAAGGAAGGCCTGACCGTCTTCCGCGACCAGGAATTCACCGCCGACATGATGGCGCAGGGACTGGACGCGCAGGCGGCCGCCAGCGCGCGCACGGTCAAGCGCATCGACGACGTCGTGACGCTGCGGGCCGCGCAGTTCCCCGAGGATGCCGGCCCGATGGCGCACCCCATCCGGCCCGAGAGCTACCAGGAGATCGGCAACTTCTATACCGCCACGGTCTACGAGAAAGGGGCGGAAGTCATTCGCATGCAGCAGACCCTGCTGACGCCCGCGGGCTTCACGCGCGGGCTGGCCGAGTACTTCCGCCGGCACGATGGCCAGGCCGTCACCTGCGACGACTTCGTCGCCGCGATGGAGTCGGTCTACGTGCAGGATCACCCCGGACGCGACCTGTCCGTGTTCAGGCGCTGGTACAGCCAGGCCGGCACGCCGCGGGTGCGGGTGACGATCGAGCACGACGCCGCAACGCGGCGGTGCACGGTCACGCTCGCCCAGCGCTGCGAACCCGTGGGCGTGGAGCGCCTGCCGGGCGCGCCGGCCAAGCAGCCCTTCCACATTCCCTTCGCCATCGGCCTGCTGGATGCCCAAGGCCGGGCCCTGCCGCTCGAGCAGGCGGGCGGACACGAGGTGCGCGACACCGCGCTGCTCGAACTGACCACCGAGCACGCGCAATGGACGTTCGAGAACATCGACGCCAGGCCGGTACCCTCGCTGCTGCGCGACTTTTCCGCGCCGGTCATCGTCGAATACGACTACACCGATCACGAGCTCGCGCTGCTGATGAAGCACGATGGCAATGCCTTCGCCCGCTGGGAAGCCGGACAGCAACTGGCTACCCGCGTCATCCTGGCGGCCACCCGCGAACGGCAGGAGGGCAAGCCCTTCGTGCTGCATGGCGACTTCATCGAAGCCTGGCGCTCGGTGCTGGCCGCGCCGGGGCTGGATGCCGCCTACCGGGCTCGCGCCCTGACGCTGCCGTCGGAGAAGACGCTGGCCGAACACATGGCCAAGGTCGATCCGGTGGCGCTGGCCGCCGTGCGCGACGAAACCCTGGGCGCGCTCGGCCGCGCGCTGGCGGACGACTGGCGCGCCGCCATCGATGCCAACCAGACGCCGGGGGACTATTCGCCCGATCCGGTCAGCGCGGGCAAGCGCGCGCTGAAGAACCTCGCGCTGGCCACGCTGATGGCCGGCCGCGTGGACGGCGCGGCGGAACTGGCACTGCGCCAATACGACACGGCGCGCAACATGACGGACCGGCTGTCGGCCCTCTCCTCGCTGGTCAACTTCGGCGCGCCAGACGCCGCCGCGCGGGTGCTGGCCGACTTCTACGACCGCTGGCAGGACGACCCGCTGGTGGTGGACAAATGGTTCACCCTGCAGGCGACCGCCCGGGGCACCACGGTCCAGACCGTGGAAGGCCTGATGGCCCATACGGCGTTCTCGCTGCGCAATCCCAACCGCGCCCGCTCGCTGGTCTTCCAGTTCTGCCTGAACAATCCCTACGGCTTCCATCGCGCCGACGGCAGCGGCTACCGCTACTGGGCCAGCCAGGTCCTGGCGCTGGACGCCCTCAACCCGGAAATCGCGGCTCGCCTGGCCCGTGCGCTGGACCGCTGGGTCCGCTACGTACCCGAACTGAGCGACCCCATGCGCCAGGCGCTGCAGCAGGTGCGCAGCCATCCCGGCCTGTCGCGCAACGTCACCGAAATCGTTTCTAAAGCCCTGGAGATCGCCGCATGAAGCGCAAGACGCTTACCCAATTCCTGATCGAGCAGCAGCGCGGGGCCGCCGCCCTGCCCGCCGAAGTCCGCCTGCTGGTCGAAATCGTCGCCCGCGCCTGCAAGGCCATCGGCCACGCGGTCGGCAAGGGCGCGCTGGGCGGCGTGCTCGGCAGCCTGGAAACCGAGAACATCCAGGGCGAGGTGCAGAAGAAGCTGGACGTGCTGTCCAACGAAATCCTGCTGGAAGCCAACGAGTGGGGTGGCCAGCTGGCCGCCATGGCCTCCGAGGAAATGGAGACCGTCCACCTCATTCCCACCCACTACCCCAAGGGTGAATACCTGCTGCTGTTCGACCCGCTGGACGGCTCCAGCAACATCGACGTGAACGTGTCCATCGGCACGATCTTCTCGGTGCTGCGCGCGCCCGCCGAGGCCCGTGGCCGCGAGATCACCGAGCAGGACTTCCTGCAGCCGGGCTCGCAGCAGGTCGTGGCGGGCTACGCGCTGTACGGCCCGCAGACCATGCTGATCCTGACCGTGGGCACCGGCGTGTTCGGCTTCACCCTGGACCGCGAAGTCGGCTCGTGGGTGCTGACCCAGGAAAACATCCGCATTCCCGCCGACACCAAGGAATTCGCGATCAACATGTCCAACATGCGCCACTGGGCACCGCCGGTGCGGCGCTACATCGAGGAATGCCTGGCCGGCAAGACCGGACCGCGCGGCAAGGACTTCAACATGCGCTGGATCGCCTCCATGGTGGCCGACGTGCACCGCATCCTGAACCGCGGCGGCATCTTCATGTACCCGTGGGATGCGCGCGAACCGACCAAGCCCGGCAAGCTGCGCCTGATGTACGAAGCCAACCCGATGAGCATGCTGGTGGAACAGGCCGGCGGCGCCTCGACCAACGGCCTGCAGCGCATCCTGGACATCGAGCCCGCCGCGCTGCACGAACGCGTCAGCGTGATCCTGGGCTCGAAGAACGAAGTCGACCTCGTCACGAGCTATCACAAAGACGCGAGCAACTGATCCAGGAAACCGCGGATCCTGCTTTGCCAGGCCGCGCGCATCGCCCCTCGGGACCCGGCGCCGGGCCGCCCCGAGGCGGGTCCCGGCCCCCTTGGGGGGCTGCCGCGTAGCGGCTGGGGGCCCACCATGCGGGGCGCGCGTCAGCGCGTCGGGGGGGAAACCTCCCCTAGAACAGTTCGAAGTACTCGCGCTGTTCCCACTCGCTCACTTCGAGATTGAAGCGGGCGATCTCGGCTTCCTTGATGTGGCAGAAGTAATCCACGAAGCCGGCCCCCAGCCCCTCGCGCAGCACCGGATCGTCGCGCAAGCATCCCAGCGCCTCGGTCAGCGTATGCGGCAGGCTGGCGGCCTGGGTCTCGTAGGGCGCATCGGCCGACGGCCCGGGATCGAGGGCGCGGGCGATGCCATCCATGCCCGACAGCACCTGGGACGCGAAATACAGGTAGGGATTCGCCGCGGGTTCGCCCACCCGGTTCTCGATACGGGTCGCGGAGTCGCCCACGCCGCCCAGCACGCGCAGCATGACGCCACGGTTGTCCCGTCCCCAGATCGCCCGATCGGGCGCGAGCGAATACGGCCGGTAGCGCTTGTAGCCGTTGAGCGTCGGCGTGGACAGCGCGGTGGCGCCGCAGGCGTGGGCGAGCAGCCCGCCCAGGTAGTGGCGCCCCACCGGCGACAGGTCCTGGCCCGCCTCGGCGGGCACGAAGGCATTGCTGCCGTCGGACAGGCGGCGCAGGGATTGATGCAGGTGCCAGCCGCTGGACACGACGTTCGGGATGCGCGGGCGGCACATGAAAGTGGCATGGAAGCCTTCGCGGCGGCAGACCTGCTTGACCGCGTTGCGGAACAGGATCATGTCGTCGGCGGTCTTGAGCGCATCGCCCGGCGCGAAGGTGAACTCGAACTGGCTGGGACCGAACTCCACTTCCAGCGAACGCAGCGGGAGGTCCAGTTGCTGCGTGGTCTTGCGCACCAGTTCCATGACCGCGTCGACCGCGTCATAGCGCAGCTCGGTCAGGTACTGGTAGCCGTGCGACATCAGTTCGACATCCGGGGGCACGCCTGGCTGGCCGGGCTGGCCCGCGTCTTCCGGGCGCATGTGATGCTGCGCCACCCTGAAGACGTGGCACTCGACCTCCAGCCCCGTGATCAGGCCATACCCGGCTTCGTTCAGGTTCGCCAGCGTCTTGCGGAACAGCTGGCGGGTGTCGAACGGCACGGGTACGCCGGTCTGGAAATACGTGTCGCACAGCAGCCAGCCGGTATTGGGCGCCCAGGGCAGGACCTTGAACGTGGTGGGATCGGCCACCATCAGCACGTCGGCGGCGCCCTGCATCTCGGGGCGGCTGAAGCCGCCGCCGGACGTGAACACCGGGAACACCGTCCGGTGCGACGTATCCTTGGCGTACATGGTGGTGGTGATGGTGACGCCGCTCTTGAGCGCGCGCACCGCCTCCTGGGCCACCAGCGTCTTGCCGCGCAGGATCCCGTGCTGGTCGGGGAAGGAAAAACGCACGACATCCAGCTTGCCGCTCTCGAGGGCGGCGATGACGTCGCGCGCGGCTTGCTGCTGGACCTCGGACCACAGGCCGAACCGATCAACGAAAGACATGTCGCCCCCTACGCGGCCCACTCGGAACTCTTGCGGCGCTTCTCGTCCGCGACCTTCCAGTAATCGCTCCAGGTATCGTCCGGGCCGATGCCGTCGATGGACGGCGGGCCGGTGAATTCGCCCGCCTGCGACTCATCGATCATCATCAGGGCCTTTTCGCCACGCTCGGCCTGGTCGATGGCCTCGAGCAGCAGGCGACGATAGGCGACGATGCCCTTGTCGGTGGAGCCCAGGTGCTCGCGGGTACGGTCCTGGATCTTGCCTTGCGATTCCACGGCCCACTGGTCGTGCACGTTGATGTCGTGCCCCATCCCGGTGTAGGTCTGCGTCGCCTGCTCCTTGGCGTTGTATCCGTAGTTGTTGAAACGGCCCACGCGCGGCATGTAGTCCGGCAGCTCGTACAGCGCCAGGCGCTGCTCGCGCATCTGCTGCTTGTTCACCGGCTGGCCGAAGCTGGTGAAGATGGCGTACCAGTAGCAGCTTTCGTCATCGATGGGCACATGCCATTGAGCGATCGTCATCTCGGAGCTCATGGGAATGATGAAGGCCTGGGGGAAGACGAGATTGGTCACGCGCACGTGGGTCTGCTCGCCGCCCAGCCGGCGCAGCGCGGTCAGGCGCAGCCCGTAGTTGGCCGGATCGACCTTGATCTCGGGGCGGTCGTACTCGCGCAGCACCTTGGTGATGGGCAGGTTGGAGTCGGCCGACGCGCCGCGGAACTGTTTGCCGTAGCTGGCCTCGGTATCGCCGTCCTCGAAGAAGCGGTGCAGGTACGAAGCGTGGGCGGGGTCGATGCCGACCTCTAGCGCCTGCAGCCAGTTGCAGTCGAGATAGCCCTTGAAGGCGAAGGTGTATTCGTTCGGGGCGACGAAGCAGTCGAAGTGGGGAAACGCCGGAGGCTCGCCTTCGCCGATGTAGGCGAACAGGAGGCCGCTCTTCTCGACCACGGGATAGGACTTCTGCCTGATGCGCTGGGGCAGCTTGCTGCCTTCCGGCTCGGCCGGCGTTTCCAGACAGGCGCCATCGACGTCGAACAGCCAGCCATGGAACAGGCAGCGCAGTCCGCCATCCTCCAGGCGCCCGAAGGCCAGGTCGGCGCCGCGGTGCGGACAGTCCCGATCGAGCAGGCCGTAGCGTCCCTGCTCGTCGCGGAACAAGACGAAGTCCTGCCCCATGAGCTTGACCGGGCGGACCGGGCGATCGCCCTCCAGTTCGTCGACCAGGGCAACGGGCTGCCAGTACCGGCGCAGCAGGTTGCCGGCCGGCGTACCCACCCCCACGCGGGTGATGCGTTGATTCTGTTCAGGGGACATACGAACTCCAATGGGACGATGCGATGTATGCAAGATACTATTCTATGGATCCAACGATGTAAACCCATGCCATGCCGATCTTGATCACGCATCATTGCGAAGAATGCCATGAATCATTAATTATCTTTATTTTTCAAAAACTTAAACAACCACATCGTTTTCCCTAGCCTGACCTTGAACGGGGGCCTCCATAGCTGAAGAATGCCCCAGAATCATAAAACTGGATCCAGCCAATCAATTGGATACAATGAGCGCCGGTGATCGCGCCGCGCCTCGAGGGGCACGCGCCGCACCCGCAAAGGAGAGCGACATTGGAATCGCAACAGACGCGCGTATTGGTGCAACTGCGGGACCTGATACTCAAAGGGGAATTCACGCCCGGCGAACGTCTGGCCGAGATTCCGCTGGCCGAGAAGCTGGGCGTGTCGCGCACGCCCATTCGCCTGGCGCTGGCCGCCCTGGAACAGGAAGGGCTGATCGAGCCCTCGCCCACCAACGGCTACATGATGCGGCGCTTCACGCCGCGCGAGATCCACGATGCGATCGCGGTGCGCGGCCACCTGGAAGGCATGGCCGCCCGTCTGGTGGCCGAGCATGGCGTCTCGCGCCAGTTGTCGCTGGACCTGCGGGCCTGCCTGCAGGACGGCGACCGCGCGGTCAACAAGGCCGAGATGACCTATGACGACTATGCCCTGTACGGGGAAATGAACGATCGCTTCCATAAGCTGATCATCGATGCCGCCGGCAACTTCGCCCTGGCGCGCGCCATAGAAATGAACAATCGCCTGCCCTTCGCCTCGCCCAGCACCATGCTGCCGATGCAGAACACCGGGGACGAACGGCAGAAGTGGATGGTCTACGCCCACTTGCAGCATCACCGGCTGGTCCAGGCCATGGAGAAAGGCGAAGGTGCCCGTGCGCAGGCGCTGGCCGAGGAACACGTGGATGTCGCGCAAATGAACCTGGAATACGCGCTCGAGCGCCCGGAAACGGCGGCCCAGTTGCTGCCCGCCATGAAGATCGTCCTGGGCAAGGCCTGACGCATGGCCCTCGACAGAGGTTCCCAACGCACCGATTGGCCCGGTGTCGGCCTGGGCGTGGCCTGCGGCATCCTGGTCGCCCTGTGCGTGGGCAAGATGCCCCCCGCGCTGCCGCTGCTGCAGCAGGACCTGGGCTTGAGCCTGCGCGAGGTGGGCTGGGTCGTTTCCTTGTTCAGCACCATTGCCACCCTGTGCGCGGCAGGCATGGGACTCGTCTCCGGCCGCGTCGGCGCCTGGCGCTTCACCCTCGCCGGCCTGTGCGCGCTGATGGCCGGGGGGCTGCTGGGCGCGGTATCCGACAGCTATGCCATGCTGCTGGCCAGCCGCATCCTGGAAGGCACCGGGCAGATCGCAATCGTCGTGTCGGTACCCGCCCTGCTGACGGCGCTCAGCGCGCCGCACCAGACCCGCCTGGTGCTGGCCCTTTGGTCGGCCTACATGCCGCTGGGCATCAGCTTCGCGCTGCTGACGGCACCGTTGCTGCTCGAGGACGGCCACTGGCGCCTGCTATGGACGCTGATCGCCGGCGTGACGGCCGTGTGCGCGGTCTGGATGGGACACTGGCGCAAGCGCTATGTCCATGCCAGGCCGGCGGCGCGCTCGCTGGACTGGCGCAAGCTGACGGGCGGGCTGCGCCAGCTCGTGCCCTGGGTGCTGGGGCTCTCGTTCACGTTCTACGCCATCCAGTTCTTCACGGTAATGACCTTCCTGCCGACCTGGGCCATCCAGGAACGCGGGCTGTCGCTGCGCACCGCCTCCCTGCTGACCGCCGTCGTGATCTTCTTCAACGCCGGCGGCTCGGTGCTCGGCGCCTCGCTGTTGCAGCGCGGCCTGCGCGGCAGCTCGCTGATCATGACGGCCCATGTCGTCGTCGGCCTGTCGGCCTGCGCGATCTTCTCGGATTGGCTGCCGGATGCCGTCCGCTTCATGGCCTGCCTGAGCCTGAACCTGATCGGCGGCACCCTGCCGGCGGCCACCTTGTCGGCATCGCCGCGCCTGGCCAAGAGTCCGGACCAGATCGCCAGCCTCCAGGGGCTGTTCCTGCAGGGCTCCAACCTGGGCCAGTTCGCGGCCGCCCCGCTGGTGACCTGGGCCGTCACGTTGTCCGGCCCGGTGCCGGACTGGTCCCATGCCCTGCCGCTGATGGCGCTGTGCGCCACGACCGGCCTGGCCCTGGGAACCTTCGCCCGCTCGCGGGGACTATGAAAAACGGCCATGGCGCTCGCCGCCATGGCCGTTGCCTGCTGCCCCGAGGCCGCGCCTCTGGCTCAGATGTAGATGATCAGCGCGACCACGCCAATGATCAGGGCTGCCTTGGTCAGCCGGTAAACCGTGCGGTTCCAGTTCTTGAGCCTGCGGCGATACTGCCCGGCCACCCAGACGACATAGAACAGCTTGTTGATCAGGCCTGTCTTGTCGCCCTCTTCATTGGGCGAACTGGCGGCGGTCATGACCTTGCGCCCCATCCACTTGTTGAAGGCCTGCGCCCAGCGGTAGCGCAGCGGACGCTCGACGTCGCAGAACAGGATGATGCGGTCGCGGTCCGTCCCGTTCTCGGCCCAGTGGATGAAGGTCTCGTCGAACACCACGCTCTGCCCGTCGCGCCAGCTGTAGCGCTCGCCGTCCACCTCGATGAAGCAGCGGTCGTCGTTCGGCGTCTCCAGCCCCAGGTGGTAGCGCAGCGAGCCGGCGAACGGATCGCGGTGGGGATTGAGCTTCGCCCCGGGCGGCAGTTCGGCGAACATGGCGGCCTTGACCTCGGGAATGCCGCGCAGGATCTCGACCGTGCGGGGGCAGTACTCGTGCGCGGACGGATGCTGGGCCTCGTACCACTTCAGGTAGAACCGTTTCCAGCCCGACTTGAAGAAGGAGTTGAAACCCGCGTCGTTGTTCTTTTCCGCCGCGCGGATGCGCTGCGCGTCGCGCAGTTTCACCGCCTCGTCGCGGATGACCTCCCAGTTGTCGTCCAGCGCCTGCAGCGCCGGCAATTGCCGCACCGGGATGTACGGCACGGCGGGCACCCGGGAAAACAGGTACATGAACGCGTTGACGGGTGCCACGATCGAGGAATGGTCGAACAACTGCCTGAAGAAGCGCAGCCGGACCTTGCCCCGGAAGTGCACGTAGCCGATGGCGCCCAGGTACAGCGCGACGATGATCCATTTCATGTTCAGTCCTATCCCCCTACACCTCTAGTACGGTGGAGCCGGTGGTCTTGCGGGCGGCCAGCGACTCGTGGGCCTGGGCGATGTCCTCGAGCTTGAAGCGCTGCTCGATGCGCGGCTTGATCTTGCCCGCGACGACCAGCTCGAACAGGTCGGCCGCCGCGGCCTGCATTTTTTCCAGGGTATCCACGTGATGCGCCACGGTGGGCCGCGTCACGAACAGCGATCCCTTCTGCGCCAGGATGCCCAGGTTGACCCCGGTGACCGCGCCCGACGCGTTGCCGAAGCTGACCATCAGGCCCCGCTGCTGCAGGCAGTCGAGCGACGTTTCCCAGGTGTCCTTGCCCACGCCGTCGTAGACCACCGGCACTTTCTTGCCCTTGGTCAGCTCGAGCACGCGCTCGGCCACGTTCTCGCGGCTGTAGTCGATGACCTGCCACGCGCCGTTGGCCTTGGCCAGCGCCGCCTTTTCCGGCGAGGACACCGTACCGATCAATTTTACGCCCAAAGCCTTCGCCCACTGGCATGCGATCAGGCCGACGCCGCCGGCCGCGGCGTGGAACAGGATGGTCTCGTTGCCCTGCAGGCGGTAGGTCTGGCGGAACAGGTACTGCACCGTCAGCCCCTTGAGCATGATGGCCGCGGCCTGGTCGAAACCGACGCCGTCCGGGATGCGGACCACCTGGAAGGCGGGCATGTTGCGCACTTCCGCATAGGCGCCCAGCGGGCTCTGCCCATAGGCCACGCGGTCGCCCACCTTCAGGTGCCGGACCTTGGGCCCCACAGCGTCGACCACGCCCGCCGCCTCGAACCCCAGCACGGCGGGCAGCCGGGCAGGATACAGGCCGGTGCGGAAATAGATGTCGATGAAATTCAGGCCGACCGCGTGCTGCCGGATCCGGACTTCGCCGGGACCGGGGGCGGGCACGTCGACGTCAACCAGCTTGAGCACTTCGGGGCCGCCATGCTGCTCGATGCGTATCGCCTTGGACATCTGGAATCTCCTTGATGGGCAATGGTCATGCCGCATTCTAATCGCGCATACAATCGCGGAGAATATCGGCCGCGCCGAGGCGCCGTCCGCCCATCCTCAAGGTACGCATGTGAAGACCGATCCGCGCTTTCCCAACCTGTTCATCCTCGATCACCCGCTGATCCAGCACAAGCTGACCCACATGCGCGACAAGAACACGTCGACGCGGACGTTCCGCCAGTTGCTGCGCGAAATCTCGCAACTGATGGGCTACGAGGTCACCCGCAACCTGCCGCTGGCGCTGCGCCCCATCGAGACGCCCATGACGCCGATGGACGCGCCGGTGATCGCCGGCAAGAAGCTCGCCGTGGTGCCGGTGCTGCGCGCGGGCAGCGGCATGGCGGACGGACTGCTGGACCTGGTGCCCTCGGCCCGCGTCGGCCATATCGGCCTGTATCGCGACGATCAGCACCGGCCGGTGGAATACCTCGTGCGCCTGCCGGAGCTGGAAGGCCGCACCTTCATCCTGTGCGATCCGATGATAGGCACGGGCTATTCGGCCGCCCACGCCGTGGAGGCGTTGAAAAAGCGCGGCGTGCCGGCCTCGAACATCATCTTCGTCGCGCTGGTGGCCTCGCCCGAGGGCATGCAGGTCTATTGCGACCACCACCCCGACGTTCCCATGTACCTGGCGTCGCTGGACGACTACCTGGACGAGAACGCCTACATCGTGCCGGGGCTGGGCGACGCCGGCGACCGCCTCTTCGGGACCAAGAACTAGGCCGGCGTCCCCCGGGTTCCTACCAGGCCGACGCATCGCCCGCGCCCGCCGGCCCCGACGCTGCCACCAGCGCCGCCAGCACGCCGGCGGTCTCGGCATCCAGCACGCCGTCGTAGCGCGCGGGCCGGTAGTGCATCTGGAACGCCGCGACGACCGCCCGCATCTCGCGCTCGGGCGCCTCGAGGGGCGGCACCGCATAGCCCACCCGGGCCAGTTGCTGCCGGACCGAAGCCATGTCGGGCAGCCCCTGGGCAGCGAAGCGCGCCCCCAGCGCCTGGGCCACCGATTCGTCATACCATCGCCCCACGCCCTCGCGCGCCAGTTCGCGCCACGGAAACAGCGGCCCGGGGTCCTGCTTGCGCAGCGGCGCGATGTCGCTGTGGCCGACGATGTTCTCGGGCGCGACGCCGTGGCGCTCGGCAATGTCTCGCACCAGCGCCTTCACGGCCCGGATCTGCGACGGCCGGTACGGCTGCCAGGCCGGCGTGCCGTCGGCGGCGGTCCCGACCGGGCCGCGATTGACGATCTCTATGCCTATCGAACTGCGATTGAGCCAGGTATAGCCGCCCCACTCGCTCTGGCCGGCATGCCAGGCGGCGCGGCTCTCGTCCACCAGCCGGTAGATGCGCGGCGGCTCGTCGTCGGTGATCAGGTAATGGCTGCTGACCTCGCCCTGGCTGAGTATGCCCAGCGCCCGCGGCGACTCGGACACCGTGTAGTGGAGCACGATGAACCGCACGCGGCTGCCCTGGCTGCGTGCGCTGACGGACGTGTCGATGTCCAGGCCGGCCTTGCCTGGCGCCATCGGGGCACACCCCTGGAGCACCAGCAGGCCGGCAAGCCCGAGCATGGCCAGGGGCCGGGAAAGGTAAGACCGGGTCATCGGATTGCTGCTGCCGGGGAAATCCGATGGAATATAGTCGTTCGCGAGGCCGCCGTAAATTTCACGGCCGCCGCCCCGCCCTTCAGTGCGCGCCGCCCGCATCGACCGGGGCGCCCGCGCCGCGCTTGCCCGGCTTGGCCAGCCAGACCATAGCGGTCAGCACCAGGAAGATGATGGCCGAACCGTAGAAGATGTCGACCACGGACATTGTCAGCGCCTGCCCGTTGATCAGGTTGTTGACCGACGCCAGCGCCTGGTCCGGCGACATGCCCGCGCCCTGCATGCTCGAGAGCGCCTGCGACGTGGCGCCACTGCCGGCGGCGATGTGCTCGGTCAGGTGGGCATGATGCATGGCCGCCCGGTCCTCCCACATCGTCGTCGAGATGGAAGTGCCGAACGCCCCCGCGGTGATTCGCAGGAAGTTCGACAGGCCCGAGGCGCTGGCGATCTTGTCAGGCGGCAATCCGGCCAGGGTCAGCGACACCAGGGGCACGAAAAAGGCCGCCATCCCCGCACCCTGGATCACCGTGGGCTCGAGCAGGGTCACGATGTCGGCCTGCGGCGTGAAGTTCGAACGCATGAAGCTGACCGCGGCGAACACGCCGAAGGCGACGGTCACCAGGATGCGGGGATCCGTGCGCGCCAGCATGCGGCCGACGATGGGCGTGAACACGATGGCCAGCAACCCGATGGGCGCGGTCACCATGCCGGCGTCGGTAGCGGTGTAGCCCATCTGCGTCTGCAGCCACAGCGGCAAGAGCACCACGTTGCCGAAGAACACCGCGTAGGCGATCGACAACGTCAGCGCGCCGACGGTGAAATTGCGCCCCGCGAACAGCCGCAGGTCGACGACGGGATGCCGGTCGGTCAGTTCCCAGATGATGAAGAACACGAAGCCGACCACGGCGATGACGGCCAGCGTCACGATGGTGCCGCTGGCGAACCAGTCGAGCTCCTTGCCCTTGTCCAGCATGATCTGCAGCGCCGCGATCCAGACTACCAGCAGCACCAGCCCCATGGTGTCGATGGGCAGCTTGCGGATGGGCGATTCGCGCTTGTGGTAGATGCTCCAGCTCACCCATGCCGCCACCAGGCCGACGGGGATGTTGATGTAGAAGATCCACGGCCACGAATAGTTGTCGGAGATCCAGCCGCCCAGCAAGGGGCCGGCCACGGGAGCCACCAGGGTAGTCATGGCCCACAGCGCCAGCGCCATGCCGGATTTCTCGCGGGGGTAGCTGCCCAGCATCAGGGTCTGCGACAGCGGAATCATCGGGCCGGCCACCAGGCCCTGCAGCACGCGGAACGCGATCAGCGATTCCAGGTTGGGGGCGAGACCGCACAGCCACGACGCGACGATGAACAGCAGCACCGAGGCGATGAACAGCCGCACCTGCCCGAAGCGCATGGTCAGCCATCCCGTCAGCGGCAGCGAGATGGCATTGGCCACCGCGAACGAGGTGATCACCCAGGTACCCTGGCTGGTGCTGACCCCCAGGTCGCCCGAGATGGCCGGCAGCGACACGTTGGCGATGGACGTGTCGAGCACGTTCATGAACACCGCCGCCGACAGGGCGACCGTGCCCAGCAGGCGCTGGCCGCCCTGCAGCGGCGGATGGGCCGCCGCCGGACTGCCGGGCGCGGGGTTCGCGGCGGGCTCGTCGGCCGCCGCCGGGGAAGAAGCGTTGGTCGTCATGGAAGCATCCGTGGCCGGCGCGGCTTTACATCACGCCCGCGCCGTGGCGAGCGACCGTCGTCGCGCCGCCCAGCTCGGCACGGACGGGCGTCGAGATGTGCAGCGGCGAGGTCTTGGCCATCGCGGGCTTGGCTTCGGCCGCGCGGCCGCCCAGGTTCTGGGCGATGGTGGCGGCCACCAGGGCATCGGCATCCTCGCGGGCGTGGTCCATGACCGTGGTCGAGTAGGCGGGCTCGGTGCGCGTCGCCTCGGCCAGCGCGGGGCCGTCGGTGGACGACACGTCCACCGAGACGTTCATGGACAAGCCCACGCGCAGCGGATGCGCCTCGATTTCCTTGGGATCCAGGGCAATGCGCACCGGCACGCGCTGCACCACCTTGATCCAGTTGCCGGTGGCGTTCTGGGCAGGCAGCAGGGCGAACGCACTGCCGGTGCCGGCGCCCAGGCCGGCGACCTTGCCGTGGTATTCGACCTTCGAGCCGTAGACATCCGCCTCCAGCGTGACGGGCTGGCCGATGCGCATGCGGCCCAGTTGCACTTCCTTGAAGTTGGCATCCACCCACACCTGGTCCAACGGCACGATAGTCATCAGCGAGGCGCCGGGGGCCACGCGCTGCCCCACCTGCGCGCTGCGCTTGGCCACGTAGCCGGTCACGGGCGCGGGCAGCGTGGTGCGCGACAGGTTGATGTAGGCCTCGCGGACCTTGGCCGCGGCGCCCAGGACGTTGGGATGCTGCTCGACGCTGGTGCCGTCGGTAAGCGCGGTATTGGTGGCGAGCTGCTCGCGCGCGGCCACCAGGGCCGCCTGCGCCGAGGCCAGCGCCGACTTGGCGTTGCTGACCGCGGTTTCGGCGTGCAGCAGTTCTTCGCCGCTGACCGCGCCGGACGAGGCGAGCTCCTGCCGGCGCTTGGCATCGTTCTGGGCCTTGGCAAGATCGGCTTTCGCGCGCTCGATGTCGGCCTGGCGCACCGCGATGTTGGCGGTCAGCGCGCCGTTGTTGGCGTACAGCGTGCGCACCTGGCGCACGGTCTGGGCCAGCGCGGCCTGGGCCTGGTCCAGCGCCACCTGTGCGTCGGCCTTGTCCAGCAGGATCAGCGGATCGCCGGACTTCACGTAGTCGGTGTCATCGGCCTGGATGGCGACGACCGTGCTGGCGATCTGGGGCGTGATCTGCACCAGGTTGCCCTGCACGTAGGCGTCGTCGGTGCCTTCGTAATGGCGGGCCACCAGCGCCCACCAGGCGCCGTAGGCGACGGCGGCCACGGCGAACACGCCTGCGGCGCCCAGCAGCAGTTTCTTGCGGGGGTTCTTGGAAGCTTGTTGTGCGGTTTCCATCTCTTTTTCCCTTGCGCCGCGCTGCGCGCGGCATGAACAGGTGTTCGACTCGTTCGGCTAGCGCGCGGCGGCGACCGGCTCGGCCGGGCCGGCGGGCAGTTCCGCGCCGCCGCCCAGCGCCTTGGCCAGCGCGACGTCCAGCGTCAGAGCGCGGGCCTTCAGATCGGTATCCAGCCGGGTCTGCGTCAGCACCGCGCTCTGCGCGGTCAGCACGCTCAGGTAGTTGCCCAGGCCGGCGCGATAGCGCTTGACCGCCAGCTCGTAGGCCTGCTCGATGGCCTCGCGGGCCTTGCGCTGCTCGCCGCTCTCGCGGTCCAGCGCGCGGATCGACGCCAGCGTGTCGGCCACTTCGTTGACGGCATGCAGCACGGTCTGGTTGTAGGACGCGATGGCCAGATCGGTGTCCGCCGCCCGGCCCTTCAGGTTGGCATTGAGCCGCCCGCCCTCGAAGATCGGCAGGGTGATGGCCGGGCCGACGCCGATGATCTGGCTGCCGGACTTGAACAGATTGGACAGCCCCAGTGCCGACGTGCCGACGAAGCCGGCCAGGTTGACGTCGGGATAGAACATGGCCTTGGCCGCGTCGACGTTGCGCTGGGCGGACTCGACCCGCCACCGGGCAGCGACGATGTCGGCGCGCCGGCCCAGCAGCGACAGCGGTATGCTGGCCGGCACCTCGGTGCCGGGCGACACCAGCGGCACCGGCCGGATGGCCGCGCCGCGCTCCGGGCCGGCCCCCGCCAGCGCGGCCAGTTCGTTGCGCTGCAGGGCGATGCTCTCGTCGACCTGCGCCAGTTGCGTACGGGCTTCGGCCAGCGCCGAGTCGGCCTGCTTGACCTCCACCTGCGTATCCAGCCCCGAGGCATAGCGCTGGCGGGTCAGGTCGGCCACGCCCTCGCGCTGCCCGATGGCGGCCAGGAGCACATCGCGCTGAGCGAACAGACGCTGCAGGTTGAAGTAGGCCGATCCCACCGCGCTGGCCAGGATGCCCACCGCCGCCTGGTTCTCCGCCTGCGCCGCCCGGCTTTCGGACACCGCGGCCTTCAGCAGCGAGCCGTTCTTGTTCCAGAAGTCCAGTTCATAACTCACGTTCAGCGCCAGCCGCGAATCGGTGCGCACGCCGCCGGCCAGCGGCGCCGGGATGGCGCCATGCTCGGTATAGCGCTGGCGGGTGGCGGTGAAGGTACCGTCGACCTGGGGCAGGCCGTTCGCGCGGGCGTTGCCCACGGCTGCCTCGGCGCGCGCCAGGCGGGCCTGGGCGATGACGATGGACGGGCTGCCCGCGATGGCCTCATCGACCAGGCCGTCCAGTTGCGCATCGCCGTAGCGATGCCACCACTGCTGCACAGGCCACCTGACGTCGGCCTGCGCCATGCCCAGCGTGGGCGCATCGACCAGGCGGGCGTGCGAGGCGCCGTCCCGGTCCATGCCGGCGCACGCGGCCAGGGCGGCGACCAGGGGCACTAGCAAGATTTTTTTCATGGAAGCTTACGATCCGCTGAATTTAGTTGCCTTGCCTATTACTGCTTAGGCAGTCATAAAAACGAAACAAGGGCCGCGCCCCGATGGCCCGGCCTCAGCCGCGCTGGGCGCCGTTGGCCGCCATGCGGCGCAGCAAGGACTTCAATTGCTGGACTTCCTGTTCGGAAAAGTCGCGGGTGTGCAGATCGACCGCGTCGTGCAGGCGCTGCGGAACCTGCTCGGTGGCGCGCACGCCCTCTTCCGTCAGCTCCAGCTTGATGACCCGGCGGTCTTCCGCGCTGCGCACCCGCCGTATCAATCCCTTGGATTCGAGGCGGTCGAGCATGCGCGTCATGGCGCCGGTGTCCGAACAGGCGCTGCGCGCGAGTTCGGCCGCCGTTTCCCCCCGCCCCATGGCGAGCAACATCAGCGGACCCCATTGCATGGCCGTCAGGTCGAGCGCCGTCATTTCGGCATCGACGGCGCGCTGCAGCGACAAATGGGCCTGCTTGATCAGGTAGCCCACGCTTTCTTCCGGGTCGTAGCGCCGAATCAGGTCGGCCAGCTCCGGAGAAATGCGGGGGGACGAGGTGGAATCTGCCATGCCGGCATTATTGCTGCATAGGCAATGGTTGTCAATGCAGTAATAGACCCACTTATAGTCCCTGCTGGCGACAGGGGCTTCATGGCCGCGCCATGCGCGGCCGGTATCAGCGCCGCTTGCCCAGCAGCGAACCGAGCAGCCCGCGGGTCAGGTCGCGCGCGAGCTGGGTGCCCATCGAGCGCACGGCGCTGCGGGCGGCCGACTCCAGCACGCCTTCGCGGCGGCCGCCCCGGGGGCCGGTGGAACCGAACAGGATGTCGCGCAGGCCATCGGCCAGGCCGCCCTCGGACGCCGGCTGCTGGCCAGGCTGGGCCGGGGCCGCGGCGCCGCCCGAGGCGGCCGTGCCGCCCCCCGCGCGGGCAACCAGGATTTCATAGGCCGATTCCCGGTCGACGGCCTTTTCATAGATCCCCGCCACCAGCGACGACTGGCGCAGCGCCTGCCGCTCGGCGTCGGTGGCCGGGCCGATCCGGCTGCCCGGCGCGACCACGTAGGCGCGCTCGGTCGGTCCCGGCCGGCCCTTTTCGTCCAGCAGCGAGACCAGCGCCTCGCCCACGCCCAGCTCGGTGATGGCGGCGGCGATGTCCAGGCCCGGATTGGGCCGCATGGTGTCGGCCGCCGACTTCACCGCCTTCTGGTCGCGCGGCGTGAAGGCCCGCAGCGCGTGCTGCACGCGGTTGCCGAGCTGGCCCAGCACCGTCTCGGGGATGTCCAGCGGGTTCTGGGTGCAGAAATAGACGCCCACGGCCTTGGAACGGATCAGCCGGACCACCTGCTCGATCTTGTCCAGCAGCGCCTTGGGCGCGTCGTTGAACAACAGGTGCGCCTCGTCGAAGAAGAACACGAACTTCGGCTTGTCGGTGTCGCCGGCCTCGGGCAGGTGCTCGAACAGCGTGGACAGCATCCACAACAGGAAGGTCGCGTACAGCGTGGGCGACTGCATCAGCTTGTCGGCGGCCAGGATGTTGACCACGCCGCGCCCCTGGGCGTCCGTCTGCATCAGGTCGTCGATGTTCAGCATGGGTTCGCCGAAGAAGCGGTCGCCGCCCTGCGCCTCGAGCGCCAGCAGGCCGCGCTGGATCGCGCCCACCGAGGCGGCCGAGACGTTGCCGTAGCTGGTCTTGAACTGGGCGGCGTTGTCGCCCACGTACTGGAGCATCGCGCGCAGGTCCTTCAGGTCCAGCAGCAGCAGGCCGTTGTCGTCGGCGATGCGGAACACCATGGTCAGCACGCCGGACTGGGTGTCGTTCAGGTTCAGCATGCGGCCCAGCAGCAGCGGCCCCATGTCGGACACCGTGGCCCGCACCGGATGCCCCTGCTCGCCGAAGACGTCCCACAGCGTGGCCGGGCTCGCGCCCCAGGCCAGCTCGTCCAGCCCCAGCGACTTGAGCCGCTCCTGCAGCTTGGGCGTGGGCGCGCCGGCCTGGGAAATCCCGGTCAGGTCGCCCTTGACGTCGGCCATGAACACCGGCACGCCCTGGCGCGAGAAGGCTTCGGCCATGACCTGCAGGGTGACCGTCTTGCCGGTGCCGGTCGCGCCGGTGATGCAGCCGTGGCGGTTGGCCATGCCCGGCAGCAGGAAAAGCTCGGTTTTGGCGTTCTTGGCAAGGAGAATGGGAGCGGCCATGATGGTTCCGTTGGTCAAACTGGGCGGCGGGGTTGCGGGGATTCTGTGCGCAAGGCCCCGCTCTTGTCAAAAGCCGCGCCGGGCCTGGCTCCGCGCCCCGGTTCGGGAGCTTTCGCAGGGCTGGGATGGTGCGCGGTCTGTGGTATTGGCAGCAAGTGGACCTTCCTCCGGGAGCCGCCACCTGCCGGTCAAGCTAAAATGCCCCTTTCATCGTTACGACACAAGCGATTTCCATGGCCGGACATAGCAAATGGGCCAATATCCAGCACCGCAAAGGGCGCCAAGACGCCAAGCGCGGGAAGCTGTGGACCAAACTGATACGTGAAGTCACCGTGGCCGCCCGCGCCGGCGGCGCCGACCCCGACACCAACCCCCGCCTGCGCCTGGCGTGGGACAAGGCGACCGACGCCAACATGCCCAAGGACACCATCCAGCGGGCCATCGCGCGCGGCGCCGGCGGAGCCGACGGCGACAACTACGAGGAAGTCCGCTACGAAGGCTATGGCATCGGCGGAGCGGCCGTCATCGTCGACTGCATGACCGACAACCGCACGCGCACCGTGGCCGAGGTCCGCCACGCCTTCGCCAAGCACGGCGGCAACCTGGGCCAGGAAGGCTCGGTCGCCTTCATGTTCAAGCACTGCGGCCAGTTCCTGTTCGCCCCCGGGACGCCCGAGGACAAGGTCATGGAACTGGCGCTGGATGCCGGCGCCGAAGACGTCATCACCGACGACGAAGGCGTGATCGAGGTCATCTGTGCCCCCACCGACTACGTCGCCGTCAAGCAGGCCTTCGACGGCGCCGGCATGAAGGCCGAGATGGACGGCATCGTGATGAAGGCGCTCAACGAAACGGCCCTGTCCGGCGAGGACGCCGAGAAAATGCAGAAATTGCTGGACGTGCTGGAATCCCTGGACGACGTCCAGGAGGTCTACACCACCGCGGTCATGGACGAGTCACCCACATGAAGCTTCTCGTCATCGGCTCCGGCGGCCGCGAACACGCCCTGGCCTGGCAACTGGCCAAAGCCGCGAAGACCCAGAAGGTGTTCGTCGCCCCCGGCAACGGCGGCACGGCCCTGACCTCGCACCTGCAGAACATCTCCCTCACCGACCCGACGCAACTGGCCGACTTCGTCGAAAAGGAAGGCATAGGCCTGACCGTTGTCGGTCCCGAGGCCCCGCTCGCGGCCGGCGTGGTGGACATCTTCCGCGCGCGCGGCCTGAAGATCTTCGGTCCCACCAAGGCCGCCGCGCAGCTGGAAAGCTCCAAGGACTTCGCCAAGGCCTTCATGGTCCGGCACGGCATTCCCACCGCCAAGTACCAGACCTTCACCGACCCGGCGCAGGCGCACGCCTACATCGACCAGGAAGGCGCGCCCATCGTCATCAAGGCCGACGGCCTGGCCGCCGGCAAGGGCGTGGTGGTCGCCGCCTCGGTCCAGGAAGCCCACGCCGCGGTCGACGCCATGCTGGGCGACGGCAAGCTGGGCCAGGCGGGCGCCCGCGTGGTGATCGAGGAATGCCTCGAGGGCGAGGAAGCCAGCTTCATCGTGCTGTGCGACGGCAAGCACGTGCTGCCGCTGGCCACCAGCCAGGACCACAAGCGCCTCAAGGACAACGACGAAGGCCCCAACACCGGCGGCATGGGCGCCTACTCGCCCGCCCCCGTGGTCACGCCCGAGCTGCATGGCCGCATCATGCGCGAGGTCATTTGGCCCACCATCCAGGGCATGGCCAAGGACGGCATTCCGTTCACCGGCTTCCTGTACGCCGGCCTGATGATCGGCCCGAACGGCATCAAGGTGCTGGAATTCAACTGCCGCATGGGCGATCCGGAGACGCAGCCCATCATGATGCGCGTCAAGAGCGACCTGCTGGAAGTCTTCGAGCACGCGGTGGCCGGCACGCTGGACCAGGCCAACATCGACTGGGACCGCCGCACCGCGCTGGGCGTGGTCATGGCCGCCCACAACTATCCCGATACCCCGCGCACCGGCGACGTCATCCGCGGCCTGCCCGCCGAGACGCCCGACAGCATGGTGTTCCATGCCGGCACCACCGAAAGCGGCGGCGAGGTCCGGACCAGCGGCGGCCGGGTGCTGTGCGTCACGGCGCTGGGCGACTCCGCCCGGCTGGCGCAGCAGCGCGCCTACGACGTGCTGCAGTCCATCCAGTTCGACGGCGCGCAGTACCGCCGCGACATCGGCTGGCGCGCCATCACGCGCCGCAACGCCCCCGCGGAGCCCGGCACGGCATGAAGATAGACACCGCGCTGACCCGCGCCTATTTCACCGGCCTGCAGTCCCGCATCGTCCAGGCCCTGGAGGAAATCGAAGGCGGCCCCTTCCGTTCGGACGCCTGGGAGCGGGCCGAAGGCGGGGGCGGCGTCTCCCGGCTGATCGAGGGAGGCCGGGTGTTCGAACGCGGCGGCGTGCTGTTCAGCCACGTGACCGGCGCCACGCTGCCGCCCTCGGCCAGCGCCCACCGCCCCGAGCTGGCCGGACGCCCCTGGGAAGCCATGGGCGTCTCGCTGGTGATCCACCCGCGCAATCCCTACGTGCCCACGGTGCACATGAACGTGCGGGTGTTCATTGCCAAGTCCGTCCATGCATCGGACGACGATGACGTGTTCTGGTTCGGCGGCGGCATGGACCTGACCCCGTACTACCCCTTCGAGGAAGACGCGGTCCATTTCCACCGCGCGTGCAAGGCCGCGCTCGACCCCAGCGGCGCCGATCTCCATCCGCGCTTCAAGAAGTGGTGCGACGAGTACTTCTACCTCAAGCACCGCAAGGAAGCCCGGGGCCTGGGCGGCATCTTCTTCGACGACTTCAACGAAGGCGGCTTCGACCATGCCTTCGCCGCCACCCGTTCGGTGGGCGATGCCTTCCTGGATGCCTACCTGCCCATCGTGCGCCGGCGCCTGGCCCTGCCCTACGGCGAACGCGAACGCGACTTCCAGGCCTACCGCCGCGGACGCTACGTCGAGTTCAACCTGGTCTTCGACCGCGGCACGCTGTTCGGCCTGCAATCGGGCGGGCGCACGGAGTCCATCCTGATGTCCATGCCGCCGCTGGCGCAATGGCGCTACGACTGGCACCCCGAACCCGGTTCGCCCGAGGCCCGCCTCTACGAACTGCTGCCCCCCCGGGACTGGGTTTGAGCGCCTCCACGACACCTCGCATCGGTCTTCTGGGGGGCAGCTTCGACCCCATCCACGAAGCGCACCTGACGCTGGCCCGCACGGCGCTCGCCCACCTGGGCGCAGCCTCGGTCCAGCTCATACCCGCGGCCGCGCCGTGGCAGCGCCAGCCCCTGGCCGCCACGGCCGAACAGCGCGCGCAGATGGTCGCGCTGGCCATCGCCGGCCAGCCCGGTCTGGCCCTGAACCGGATCGAGATCGATCGCGGCGGTCCCAGCTACACCATCGATACCCTGCGCGCCCTGGCGGGCGGCACGGGCACGCCGGTTGCTGGAGACGCTCGCTACGTCTGGATCCTGGGCGCGGACCAATTGGCGAATTTCTGTACCTGGAATGAATGGCAGGGCATCGTCGCGCTGGCCGATCTCGCGGTGGCCGGCCGCCCTGGCAACGAGCCCGAGCCGCCCGCTGCGCTGCACGCGGAACTGGCGCGGCACGGGCGCACCCTGCACCGGCTGCCCATGCCCGAGATGGCGATATCCAGCTCCGGCATCCGGCAACGGCTGGCCCGCGGCGAATCGGTCGACGGCCTCGTTCCCCCCGCCGTACTTCGGTACATCACCCAGCATCGCCTGTATCAGGCCTGAATATGGACATACGCAAACTACAACGCGCCGTCGTCGATGCCCTCGAGGACGTCAAGGCGCAGAACATCACGGTGCTGAACACCACCCACCTGACCAGCCTGTTCGACCGCGTCGTCATCGCGAGCGGCACCTCGAACCGGCAGACCCGGGCCCTGGCTTCCAGCGTGAGCGAGAAGATCAAGGCCCTGGGCGGCGAGGTCATCGCCACCGAAGGCGAGGAAACCGGCGAGTGGGTGCTGGTGGACCTGGGCGACATCGTCGTCCATATCATGCAGCCGGCCATCCGCCAGTACTACAACCTGGAAGAGGTCTGGGGCGGCAAGCCCGTCCGGGTGAAGTTGAGTCCCCCCCCTACGCGCTGACGCGCGCCCCCCAGGGGGCGATGCGAGTGGACCGGCAAAGCCGGATCCACCGCATCCTGGGTCTGGACATCTGACTAACGAGGCTTGGGGCATGAAGCTCATCATCATCGCCGTGGGGCATCGCATGCCGGGCTGGGTGGACGAGGCCTATGCGGACTATGCCAAGCGCATGCCGCCCGACCTGCCGATCGAACTGCGCGAGGTGCGGCCGGAGCCGCGCACCACGGGCAAGACCGCCGCGCAGATGCAGGCGCTGGAAGCCCGGCGCATCGAAGCCGCCCTGCCCGCCGGCGGACGCTGGCTGGCCCTGGACGAGCGGGGCCGCGACCTGACCACGATGGACCTGTCCAAACAGATGCAGCAATGGCGCGACGACGGCCAGGACGTCGCCCTGCTGATAGGCGGGCCCGACGGGCTCGACCCCGACCTGAAGCGCCGCTGCCACGGCATGCTGCGGCTGTCCAGCCTGACGCTGCCGCATGGCATGGTGCGCGTGCTGCTGGCCGAGCAACTGTACCGGGCCTGGTCCATCCTGGCCAACCACCCCTATCATCGAGGCGGCTAGGATGAAACCCACCCCCTACCCGCTTACGCGGGCCCCCTCAAGGGGGCGACGCTGGCGGACCGGCAAAGCCGGATCCGCGGCGTCCTGGACCAACCAGCACCCGCTTCATCCGTCACGAAAGGCGCATCGCGCCATGGGGCGCTGACATGCCTCCCATCTACCTCGCCTCGCGCAGCCCGCGCCGCCGGGAACTCCTGGCGCAACTGGGCGTCGAGCACGAATTGCTGCTGCCGCCGCCCTCGAACGGTCCCGACGAGCCGCAGCTACCGGGCGAACCCGCCGCCGACTACGTGCGCCGCACGGCCCGCGAAAAAGCGCTGACCGGCGCCGAACTGCTGAAGCAGCGCAAGCTGGCCGAGCGCCCCATCCTGGCGGCGGACACGACCGTCATCCTGGACGGCGAGGTGCTGGGCAAGCCGGTCGACCGGGACGATGCCCAGCGCATCCTGGCCCGGCTGTCGGGGTCCGAGCACGAGGTGCACACGGCCCTCGCGCTGGTCCATCGCGGCGCGCTGCACGAAGACGTCTCGATCACCCGCGTGCGCTTTCGCGAACTGACGCCGCGCGACATCGCGCGCTATTGCGACACCGGCGAACCCTACGACAAGGCCGGCGCCTACGGCATACAAGGCCTGGGCGGCGTATTCGTGCAGCACATCGCCGGCAGCTTCACCGGCGTGATGGGCCTGCCGCTGTACGAGACGGCGCGCCTGCTGGGGCTGGCCGGCATCGTCCTGCCCTGATCCCGGCCCCGCCGGCACCCGACTCGCGGTAAGCTGCGGATAGTCGCGCACGCCACCGGCACATTCCATGACCGAAGACATTCTCATCAACGTATCCCCCTACGAAACCCGGGTCGCCGTCATCCAGCAGGGAGCCGTCCAGGAACTCCACATCGAGCGCACCTCGCAAAAGGGCTACGTCGGCAACATCTACCTCGGCCGCGTCGCGCGCGTGCTGCCGGGCATGCAAAGCGCCTTCATCGACATCGGCCTGGGCCGCGCCGCCTTCCTGCACATCGCCGACATCCGCGAAAGCCGCCAGGAGCGCGCCCACGGCGGCCACCCCGCCACGCCCATCGAGAAACTGCTGTTCGAGGGCCAGACCCTGATGGTGCAGGTCATCAAGGACCCCATCGGCACCAAGGGCGCCCGCCTGTCCACCCAGATCAGCGTGGCCGGCCGCATGCTGGTCTACCTGCCCTACGATCCCCACATCGGCATCTCGCAGCGCATCGAATCCGAGGCCGAGCGCAACCAGTTGCGCGACCGGGTCCAGCGCCTGGTGCCGGCCGAGGAGAAAGGCGGCTACATCGTGCGCACCCAGGCCGAGGATGCTTCCGACGAGGAACTCGCGGCCGACATCGCCTACCTGGGCAAGCTGTGGGCCATCATGCAGCAGCAGGCCCGCACCAAGGGGGCGCCGTGGCTGCTGCACGAAGACCTCAACCTCGCGCAGCGGGTGCTGCGCGACGTGGTCAGCACCGAGACGGCCTCCATCCAGATCGATTCGCGCAGCAGCTTCACCCGGCTGCTGGCCTGGGCGCGGGAGTTCACGCCCTCGGTCATCGACAAGGTCATGCACTACACCGGCGAACGCCCGCTGTTCGACCTCTACAACGTCGACGAGGAAATCAACCGGGGCCTGTCGCGCCGGGTCGAGCTGAAATCGGGCGGCTACCTCATCATCGACCAGACCGAGGCGCTGACCACCATCGACGTCAACACGGGCGGTTTCGTCGGCGGACGCAACTTCGACGACACCATCTTCAAGACCAATCTCGAGGCGGCGCAGGCCATCGCGCGCCAGTTGCGGCTGCGCAACCTGGGCGGCATCGTCATCCTCGACTTCATCGACATGGAGAACCTGGAACACCGCGAGGCGGTGCTGGGCGAACTGCGCAAGGCGCTGGCGCGCGACCGCACGCGCATCACGCTCAACGGCTTCACCCAGCTGGGACTGGTCGAGATGACGCGCAAGCGCACGCGCGAATCGCTCAGCCACGTGCTGTGCGAATCCTGCCCCACCTGCCAGGGCCGGGGCCAGGTCAAGACCGCGCGCACGCTGTGCTACGAGATCCTGCGCGAGATCCTGCGCGAGGCGCGGCAGTTCAACCCCAAGGAATTCCGCATCCTGGCCGCCCAGGCAGTGGTGGACCTGTTCCTGGAAGAGGAAAGCCAGAACCTGGCGGCGCTGGGCGATTTCATCGGCAAGCCGATCTCGCTGCAGGTCGAGGGTATTTATAGCCAGGAGCAGTACGACATAATTTTGATGTGATGCGGATGTCCTGGATCAAACGGCATGCGCACGCAACCACGGCCTAGGCATGGGCCGGGCTTGAACTCGTGTATCGTGTTCACGAGGCGCTCCTGACAATCGGCATATCCCTTTGCAGCCATCCATGACACTCCCATCCCTGCGCCCCCTCTCCATCAACGACTACGAACCCATCGCCTCGGTGGTCGACGACTGGTGGGGCGGCCGTCCCATGCGCGGCCTGTTGCAGCGCCTGTTCTTCGAGCACTTCCGCGACACCAGCTTCGTCGCCGGCCAGCCCGGGGAAGTGCGCGCCTTCCTGATCGGCTTCGTCTCGCAATCGGAAGCGGGCGTGGCCTACATCCATTTCGTCGGCGTCGACCCCACGCTGCGCGCCGCGGGCCTGGGGCGGGTGCTGTACGAGCGATTCTTCGATACCGTGCGGGCCCGCGGCTGCCGCGAAGTGCGCAGCATCACCTCGCCCGCCAATAGGGGCTCGATCGCCTTCCACCGGCGCATGGGCTTCGAGCTGGCGCCCGGAACCGGTGTCGTCGACGGCGTCCCCGTCCATCTCGACCATGCCGGCCCAGGCCAGCATCGCGTGTGCTTCCACAAGCCCATCGCGCCCGCCCTTTCCTGACGAACCCAGCCCGTCTCTCCATGCAAACCGCGCACACCTTCCGGCTCCCCTACAAGATCCACTTCTCGCGCTGCGACCCGGCCGGCATCATCTTCTATCCGCAGTACTTCATCCTGTTCAACGACCTGGTCGAGAGCTGGATAGACGCGATCCTGCCCGGCGGCTACCACGGCCTGGTGGGCGAGCGGCGGGTGGGCATGCCGACCGTGCACATCGAATCGGACTTCCGCGCAATCAGCCGCTTCGGCGAGCAGGTGTGGCTGGAACTGGAGGTCACGCGCGTAGGCAACCGCTCGCTCACGCTGGCCTGGCGCTGCGTGGGCACGGACGACGTCGTACGGATGTCGGCGGTCCAAACCCTGGTCACCACCTCGCTGGACACGCACAAATCGATCGCCCTGCCCGACGACCTGCGAACTGCAATAGGGTAGGGGGGGCCCCCCCCCTACGCCCTTCGGGCGCCCCCCAGGGGGCGAAACCGGCGGACTGGCAAAGCCAGATCCGCGGTTTCCTGGGTCTAGTTCCTTTATCTTGGGTTGGAGCACCTGTGCTTCGCTGGCTGCCAGCGGTAGCAACGGTGTGACATACCAAGATAAAGGAACTAGACCCAGGATGCGGTGGATCCTGGCTCCGCCGGTCCACCCGCATCGCCCCCTGGGGGGCGCGCGTCAGCGCGTAGGGGGGGGCCCTACCCTCTGAACAATTCGTGCACCTGCGCTCGCAGCCACATGTTGCCGGCGTCCTTGTGGAAGCGGCGCGGCCAGAACTGGTGGACTTCGATGGTGGGGACCTTCAGCGGCACGTCCACCATGCGGATGTCGGCATGCTGCACGCAGACGGTGGCCATGTCGTGCGGCACGGTAGCGATCAGGTCCGAGCTTTCGATGATGGGCAGCAGGCTCGTGAAATGCGAGGTCTCGAGCAGGATCCTGCGCCGCAGTCCCTTGCGCTGGAGATATTCCTCGAACAGGTGTTCCCGCCCCGGCCTGACCGCCGCATGCGGCAAGGCCAGGTATTGCTTGAGCGTGAGCGCATCGCCCACGTCGGGATGGCCGCGGCGCACGATGCAGACGTAGGGATTGCGGAACAGCAGCTGCTGGAACATGCCCGCCTTGTGCAGGTCGGGAAAATAGCCGATGGCCAGTTCGGCCTCGCCCGACTCCAGCGCCTCGGCCGCGGCGTGGCGCGGCATGGCCAGGGTGCGCAGGTTCAGCCCCGGGCCGGCCTGGACGAAACGCGCCAGCAGTTTGGGCACGAAGTTGATCTCGCCGATGTCGGGCGTGATCAGCGTGAAGGTGCGCTCGCTGGTGGCCGGGTCGAAGGTGTGGGCCTGCAGGATCTCGCTCTTGACCGTCTCCATGACGCGGCGCACCGCCGGAGCCAGCGCCAGCGCGCGCGGCGTGGGCTGCATCTGCGCCCCGGTCCGCACGAACAGCGCATCGTTGAACAGCGTGCGCAGGCGGGCCACGGCGGCGCTCATGGCCGGCTGGCTCAGGCCGATGGCCTCGGCCGCGCGCGACACGCTGCGATGCTCCAGCATGGCGTCGAACACACGCAACAGGTTCAGGTCCACATGACGAATATCCATGGGGTGGATTTTAACTATTCACCCAATCGTCTGGATAGATATTCCTCCGGCCCGTAGACTGCCCGCATCACTCATACGAACGGAGACTCCCATGCCCGGCCTGACCCTGGAACAGGCGAATGCCATCATCGCGGGCGCGCTGGCGCATGCCGCGGGCAAGGGCTACAAGCCCATGGCCGTGGTGGTGCTGGACGCCGCCGGCCATCTGAAGTCGGCCCAACGCCAGGACGGCGCCAGCATGTTCCGCGTGGACGTTGCCACCGGCAAGGCCTGGGCCGCGGTGGGCATGGACGCCTCCAGCCGCACGCTGGCGCAGCGCGCCAAGGACAACCCGAACTTCTTCGTCACGCTGGCGGCCACCGCGCAAGGACGCTTCCTGCCGCAGACCGGCGCCATCCTGATCCGCGATGCCGCGGGCGCCGTCCTGGGCGCGGCCGGCGCCAGCGGCGGCACGGGCGACGAGGACGAGGAAATCTGCATCGCCGGCGTCACGGCGGCCGGCTTGCAGGCGGGCTGACGCGGCACGCATCACGGAGCAATCACCCCATGGCATCTTCCACCATACAAGGGCTGCGTAGCGTGGCCCTGGAAGTCCCCGACCTCGACAAGGCGGAAGACTTCTATACCCGCATCTGGCACCTGGACGTCGTGGCCCGCGAGCCGGACGCTCTGTATTTCCGCGGCACCGGCCAGGACCACCATCTGCTGGCGCTGCACCGCGGCCCGCGAACGGCCATCCGCCACGTCACGCTGCGGGCGCACGACGAGGACGCCTTGCGCGCGGTCGCGCGCGCCGGCATCGAAGCGGGCGGAACGCTGGCAATCCCCATCGGCCCCGTGGCCGATCCAGCGGGCGGCCTCGGGCTGCTGCTGCGCGATCCCGATGGCCGGCTGATCCAGGTCGTGACCGGCGATGCCCGGCACGCCCAGGCAGCCGACGTGCCGGACCGCCCCGTGCGTCTCGCCCATGCTGTCCTGAACAGCGCCGACGTCGCCGCCACCCGGCGGTTCTTCGAGCAGGCGCTGGACTTCCGGCTGGCCGATCTCACCCGCATCATGGCCTTCATGAATTGCAATGCCGACCATCACACGATCGCGGTGGGCATCACCGACAACAACGCGCTGAACCACATCGCCTTCGTCATGCCGGACCTGGAGTCGGTCATGCGCGGCGGGGGCCGGATGAAGGACGCCGGCTACGCGATCGAATGGGGCCCGGGCCGCCACGGCCCCGGCGACAACGCCTTCAACTATTTCATCGGCCCCTTCGGCGAGGTGATCGAATACACGGCGGAGGTGGAACAGATCGACGACGGCTACGTCGCGGGCGGCCCCGATGACTGGAAATGGCCGCCGGGCCGCGTGGACCAGTGGGGCATCTCGCCGCCGCCATCGGCGCGCCTGAAGACCGCGCAAAGCGAAGTGTTCTTCGTACCTTCGTCGGCCTGACCCTTTTCCCGACTCACGGATCCATCATGCGACACCCTCACGCCCGGCTGGCGGGCATGGCCCGTCTCGCCCCGAAGAAACACCCCGCATCCGGAGGCCGGGCATGAACGCCTCCACGCATCCCCTGTACGACGTCGCCATCGTCGGCTTCGGCCCTTCGGGGGCGGTCGCCGCCGGACTGCTGGGCAACCAGGGATTCAAGGTCTACGTCTGCGACCGGCAGCACGACGTCTACGACAAGCCGCGCGCGATCGCGGTCGATCACGAGATCATGCGGGTCTTCCAGCAGCTGGGACTGGTCGATTCCATCTCCCGGTACGTGGAACCCTTCACGCCATCGGAGTACTTCGGCGTGGATGGCCAGCTGATCAAGCGGCTCACGATGGTCGAGCCGCCCTACCCTCTGGGCTACACGCCCTCGAACGTCTTCACCCAGCCTCCGGTGGAACGCATCCTGCGCGACCACGTCCAGCAACTGCCGAACGTGCGCGTCGAACTGGACACCACCCTGCTCGGCCTGGAACAGGACGCCTCGGGCGCCAGGCTGGACGTGGCCCACGCGAACGGCAGCCGCGCCAGCCTGCGCGCGAAGTACGTCATCGGCTGCGATGGCGCCTCCAGCACGGTGCGGGAGCTGGCGGGCATCGAACTGGAAGACCTGGAATTCGACGAACCCTGGCTGGTGGTGGACGTCCTGGCCAACGAACGCGGACTGGCCAAGCTGCCCCGCACCAGCGTGCAGTATTGCGAGCCCGACCGGCCGTGCACGCTGGTGATCGGTCCAGGCAACCACCGGCGCTGGGAAATCTCCCTCAAGCCGGACGAAGATCCCCGTGCCGTCACCCAGCCCGAAGCAACCTGGAAACTGCTCTCGCGCTGGCTGACACCGGAGGACGGCGAGCTCTGGCGCCAGGCAAGCTACCGTTTCCACGCGCTGGTGGCGCGCGACTGGCGCCGCGGACGCGTGTTCGTCGCCGGCGACGCCGCCCACCAGCAGCCCCCCTTCCTGGGCCAGGGCATGTGCCAGGGCATACGCGACGTCGCCAACCTGAACTGGAAACTGGCGGCCGTGCTGCGGCGGACGGTCACGGGCGCCCAGGCCGACGCGCTGCTCGACAGCTACGGCATCGAGCGCAAGCAGCACGTGCGCAGCCTGACCGGGCGCATCAAGGCCATCGGCGCGGTGATCTGCGAACGCGACGAGGCCCGGGCCCGCGCCCGCGACGCGCGCCTGCTGGACGAATGCGGCGGCACGGTACGCGACATGCCGCGCCAGGAAGTCATTCCGCCGCTGGAGCAAGGACTGTTGGCCCGAGCCGGCACTCCCGCCCGCGGCACGCTGTTCCCCCAACCCTGGATCAGGCAGGCGGGTGCCACCGTCCGCCTGGACCACGCGGCGGGAGACGGCTGGTGGCTGGTGCTGGACGCCCGCCATGCGGGAACCGTGCCGCCCCTTCCGCCGGCGTGGGGCATGACCACCCTGGACCTGGGTGCCCTGGCCGAGACCGAAGGCGTGTGCCGGGCGTGGTTCGAGCGTTACCGCTGCACGGCGGCCGTGGTGCGTCCCGACCGCTATGTCTACGGCGTCGCGGCCGATGCGCGCGAACTGGACGCCTTGCTGGACGAACTACGCAGCGCGCTGCATTGACCCATTACGCGAGGAGACAACGATGAACAGAAGACACGCCATCCGGACCCTGGCCACCCTGGCCGCCGTCCCGGCGCTTTCCCCCATGCGGTCGGCGCTGGCGCAGGCCTGGCCCGACAAACCGGTACGGCTGCTGCTGTCGCAGCCTCCCGGATCCGGTCCGGACAACATCGCCCGGCTGTTGTCCGAGCGGCTGTATCCCCGCTGGGGCCAGGCCGTCGTGATCGAGAACAAGCCGGGGGGCCAGAACACGGTGGGCGCGCAGGCTGCCGCCCGGTCGCCCGCCGACGGCTACAACTTTTATTTCGCGACGACCGCGGCGCTGGTCACCAACGCCTTCCTGTTCAAGCAGTTGCCCTATGACCCCGCCAAGGATTTCGTGCCGGTGGCCTTCGTCGCCCGCAGTCCGTTCGGCATCCTGGTCAAGGCCGATTCGCCCATCCGCAGCGTCGAGGAGCTGATCGCCAAGTCCAAGGCCGCCCCGGGCACCTTCACGCTGGGCAACGAGGGGCCGCGCACCTTCGGCGGGATGATCGCCCGCCTGTTCAATGCCCGCTCCGGCGCCCAGGCCAACCTGGTGCCCTACGTGTCGGTGGGCGTTTCCGCACAAAACCTGATGGGCGGGCACGTGGATGCGATCGTTGCCGACGTGGCCTCGACCGCGCAGCTCGCCAGGCAAGGGCGCCTGCGGCTGCTGGCGGTGACCTCGGACAAGCGCCTGGCCGACTGGCCGCAGGTGCCCGCGGTGTCCGAACTGCTGCCCGACTTCGACATGGTGGGCTGGTTCGCCATCGTCGCCCCCGCCGGCACGCCAGCGGCGGCGATCGAGCGGGTCAACCGCGACGTCAATGCGCTGCTGGCCGATGAAGAAGTCGCAGGACGCATCGCCGCCATCGGGCCGATCGCCGCGCCGGGCTACAGCCCCGCGCAGACCGGCGATTTCCTCAGGCACGAGCACGCACGATGGGCCCAGATCACCAAGGAAATCAACATCCTGCCGGAGTGAAACAAGAGCGATCGTAAAACAAAGGGCCCCCGTGCTTGCCGCTGCGCGCCGGCAAGCACGGGGGCCCTTTTTCCGATCACTTCTTCAGGTCGTCGGGAACCTTGCCGCCGTTGTCGGCCAGCTTCTGCATCACCTGTTTGTGCAGCCAGATGTTCATCGAAGCCGAATCGTTGGTATCGCCGCTGTAATGCAGTTCGGTCGCGAGCTGCTTGCGGGCCGCCAGGCTGCTGTCCAGCCCCAGCAGCTTCATCAGGTCGACGATGGACGTCTTCCAGTTGAGCTTCTCGGGATTCTTGGCCGCCATCGCGTTCAGGATGGACTCCACGTCCACCGCCGGCATCGCGGCCGGCGCCGGGACGCCACCGGGCGCGGGCGCGGCCGCAGGAGGCGCCTCCTTGGCTACGGCAGGATGGCTGGATGGGAAAATCTTGTCGAGTATGGCCTTGAAAATGCTCATATCTTCCCCTAATCGTCGTGAATGGCACATGCCTGCGCCGATTGTATAGATCGCCGTCCAGCGCCAAGCCCAGGGATGTAACGGGATGCAATAACTGAGAAACCCGGCCCTACAGCTTGAACCAGCGATCGTTCTCGATCTCGTCGGCGATGCGGATCTCGGCCTCGTCCAGGCATTCCTGCTCGGATTGCGCGGGAATGTCGCGCAGGGCCAGGGTCGGCCCGAGCAGCAGTCGCCTGCCCTCGCTCTGTTCGTAGATCTTGCAGTTGACGTCCCAGGTGCCCGGGCCACGCTGCAGCGGGTCTATCTCCACTTCCAGCACACGGGAAGTGCGATTCGGGCAATATTGGAAAGAGAACATGGCTGGCCCCGCTCCGGTCAGTTCGACCGGGCCACTATAGCGCCGGAAACCTCGCCTGGCCTCATGCAGTGCAGCATGGCGCCGGCCATGCCCGTCACGCCCGGCCTCAGGAGGCCCAGGACACCAGCGACAGCAGCAATAGCAGCGCCATCCAGAGCACCACCGCCCGCCACAGCAGCCCGACCGCCGCGTGAAGCGTGGCCGGGTCCGGCAGGCGCGCCGGCTCGTCGGGCGCCTCGGCGGCGGCGGTGAACTCGCTGGCCGCGGAGGCCGGCTGGACCGGCCCCACCAGATCGGGATCGACCGGCTCGACCGGCGGCTGCCACTTGCCCGACACCGGCGCCAGGCGTACGCCCAGCGCGCCCGCGGCGCTTTCCACCACCACTCCGCGCTGGGGGTCGTCCCAGCTGGAGGCGCGCTGGCGCCACCCGTACAAGGCATCCTCGAAATTGCCGACGATGGCGAAACCGACCGCGGTCATCCGGGCGGGAATCCAGTCCAGCAGGTGGAAGGCCCGGCGGGCCACTTCGCCAAAGGCATCGGTGCGATCGCCCCACTCCTGGCGGGCAATGCCCGCCAGCTTGTACAGCACGGCGCCGGACGGACCGGGCAGCAGCGCATACCAGAACAGGACCCCATAGACGTTCCGGTGCGAGGCCACCACGCCTTCCTCGATCGCGGTGCGGCAGATCTCCGGCACGGTCATGGTCTCGACGGACACGTTGCCGCCGGAAGCCCGCAGCCACTCCTGCAGGTGGCTGCGCGCCAGCGTGACGTCGCCACGGGCCAGCGCGAACTGGATCTCGGTGAAGTGGTGGCTGAACTGCCGGAACCCCAGCGTGAACCACAGGACGACGACATGGAACACCAGCGAGAAAACGGGATGCACCGACCATGCCAGCGACCCGATCAGCCATATCGCCAGGGTGGGGACGACCACCACCAGCAGCCAGCCCAGCACGGCATAGCCACGGCTGCCGGCGTCCAGCGCATGGCCCGCCCAGCGGCAGGCGGCGCGGGCGGCTTCATGGACGGCGTTGGAACGCGGCAGGGGCCGGACTTGTTCGGCAAGAAAGGCAAGAAGGAGTGCGAAGAAGCTCATGAGCGCATTCTAGATTGCATAGCCATGGTTTTGCATCATCCCTCGCGTGCGCGAGGTGGACACGGGGATCATGCGCGCAGGAATTGATAGAGATTGCGCAGCATGCCCGCCGTTGCCCCCCAGATGAAGAACTGCTTCCACGGCATCGAGTAGTAAGAGCGCAAGCCGCCTGCCGGCAGCGTGGCGCTGTGCAGCCGATGATTGGCCGGGTCCATCAGAAAGCGCAGCGGCACCTCGAATACTTCGGCCACCTCGAAGGGATCGGGACGCGGCGTGAAATCCGGGCGCACCAGCCCCACCAGCGGCACCACGCGGAATCCCGTGCCGGTGAAGTAATCCGGCAACTGGCCGATGACCTCCACCAATCCGCGCGGCAACCCGGTCTCTTCCTCGGTCTCGCGCAGCGCGGCGTCGGTCACCGACGAATCGCTGGGTTCCACCCGTCCGCCAGGAAAACTGACCTGGCCGGCGTGGTCATGAAGATGCGCGGTGCGCTGCGTCAGCATGACCTGGATGCCGTCGGGCCGCAGCATCATCGGAACCAGCACCGACGCCAGCCGCAGGGACCGGTCCGCGGCGCGGGCCGGATTGATGTCCTGCGCATCCGGCGTCCAGGCGGGCGGCGCGGCGAAACGGTCGCGCAGCGCCATCGGCGTCAGGCGCGTCTCGGGCACGGCGACCAGTCCGCCCGGGTTGGCGACCCAGGGCTGCGCGACCGGATCGAAGGCCGGGCGCTGCGGCGGACGCCGGGCAGGCGGAGCGAGGGAGTCGGGCTGGATTTCCTCCGGCGTATCGTCGATCTCGTCTGCCGGAGCGTCGCTATGTTGGTCGGTCGGAATGGATGATGACATGTGAAACGGAAATCCGGCGGAAACGCCGTCGTTATCGGCATGGCTAGAGCATACTCCCGAGGGGGCGCTTTTGCCTTGGGGCGGCCCGGCGGCAAAAAAAAGCGCCCCACACGGGGGCGCTCATTTTGCAGTACCGCGGGAATCAAGCCTTGGCAGCAGGCGCGTTGCGAACCAGCTTTTCCTTGATCCGGGCCGACTTGCCCGAACGGGAACGCAGGTAGTACAGCTTCGCGCGGCGCACGTCACCGCGACGCTTGACTTCGATCGACGCGATGGTCGGCGCGTACAGTTGGAACGTACGCTCGACGCCTTCACCCGACGAAATCTTGCGGACAATGAACGACGAGTTCAGGCCACGATTGCGCTTGGCGATGACCACGCCTTCGTATGCCTGGACGCGCTTGCGGTTGCCTTCAACCACGTTGACGTTGACCACCACGGTATCGCCGGGGGCGAATTCGGGAATGGTCTTGTTGGCCGTCAAGCGGGCCAGCTCTTCTTGCTCGAGGACTTGGATCAGGTCCATTTCTATCTCCAATGACCATCATACGTGGCGGTTCTGCTTTTGATGGCACCGCTACCAGAGGATGGGAACTCCCACCGGACTCATGCCCGGCAGGCTTGCTGCAACGCCGGCCGCCAGGGCGGTCAGCGCTTGTCTTCCCTTTGCAGGTCGGACAGAAACTTCTCGTCGTCGCGGCTCAACCACCCGCGCTCGCGTGCCGCCTCGATCAGGTCGGGGCGCTTCCTGCTCGTCGCTTCCAGCGACTGGCGGCGCCGCCAACGCTCGATGTTGGCATGATGCCCGGACAACAGCACGTCGGGCACCGGCTGGCCGTCATAGACTTCCGGCCGAGTATAGTGCGGACAGTCCAGCAAGCCGGACAACCGCTCGTTGAACGAATCCTGCACGGCGGATTCGTCGTCGTTCAGAACGCCGGGCAACAGCCTGACCGCGGCATCCATCATCGCCATCGCGGCGATTTCTCCGCCGGACAGCACGAAGTCCCCCAGCGACACTTCCTGCGTCACCCAGCGGTCGATGAACCGCTGGTCGATGCCTTCGTAGCGCCCGCACACCAGGATGGCCCCCGTTCCGCCGGCCAGTTCGCAAGCCTGGGCCTGGTCGAAACGACGCCCCTGCGGCGACAGCAACACCACCGGCGCCTCGGGCAAGCCGGCCTGCGCACGCTGGTCGCGCGCCGCGCACACGGCTTGCTCCAGAGGCTCGACCCGCATCACCATGCCGGGTCCGCCGCCATAGGGCCTGTCATCCACGGTGCGATGCACGTCCACCGTGAAGTCGCGCGGATTCCAGGCCTGCAACTGCCACCGGCCCTGCGCATGCGCCCGGCCGGTTACGCCCTGCTGGCTGATGGCCTCGAACATCGGGCCGAACAGCGTGATCACGTCGAACCGCAACATCTCGTCCATGGCCCGGGCCCAAGCCCTTTGTTCACGCCCGACGGGTCAGAAACCCTCGGGCCAATCGCTGTCTATGCGCCGGGCGTCGAGATCGACACCACGGATATACGCGTCGACGAAAGGCACCAGGGTCTCGCGCCGCCTGCCGCGCGCATCCAGCAGCGGCTGCGTCGGCTGGCCTGGAGCCACGGGTTCGACGCAGGCCACGTGCAGGATGGCATGCACCCCGTTGTCACTGACTTCCGTCACCGAGCCCAGGACGACCTCCCGGTCCGAGGCATCCTTGCCCGTCAATTCGCAGCCGATCAGGTCCACCCAATAGAACTCGCCTTCGGCAAGCCGGGGGAACTGGCTGCGCGGCACCAGCACCGTCCAACCCTTCCAGGCCAGGGCCTGGTCCCGGTCGGACACGCCGGGGAAGGTGGCCGTCACCACCGCGCCATGGCGCTTGGCGTCGGCCACTTCGACACGGCGCACTTCCGCGCCCTTGCGCAGCCACCATGTACGACTGCCCAACAAGGCCTCGGACTGGGCCGAATACGGCTGGACCTTCAGGCCGCCGCGCACGCCGAAGGCCTCCGCCACATGCCCGACCTCGACGAGATCGGCGGGCAGAGCGGGATCGCTAACGGACCCCGTGGACGCGGCGGACACCACGAAATCAGGCAGCCGGCGCGACCTTGGCGCCGTATTCCTTGACGAGACGGGCCACGGCCGGCGACAGCTGGGCGCCGTTCTTGGTCCAGTGCTCGACGCGGTCGAGCGCGATGCGCAGGCCTTCTTCACCCTCGGAAGCGACGGGGTTGTAGAAACCCACGCGCTCGATGAAGCGGCCATCGCGGCGATTGCGCGAATCGGCAGCAACGAGGTTGTAGAAGGGGCGCTTCTTCGAGCCGCCGCGGGACATACGAATCACCACCATAGGTAATTCCTTGGAAAAAGTTGACTAAGAAAAGCCCTAAAGTATAGCCCGGCCTGCTGGGCCTAGCAAGCAAGGATGCGGTAAAGTCCTTCAAAATCAAGGTCTTCTACGATGGATTCCCACCACATGTCCACATCTTCCGCCGACGATAAATCCCATATCCTTCCGCCGACCCGGAGTTTCCGCCACAAGACCGTGGCGGGACTGCTGGCCGCCGTGCTGGGCTGGGCCGGTGCGCATTGGTGGTACCTGGGCCGCCGGCACGGCTGGATCGTGCTGCTGTTCTCGCTGATCATGATAGGCACGGCGCTGCGCAGCGAAGCGTGGTATTTCCATCCCGCCTTCTTCCTGTTCCTCGTCCCGGCCGTCGCCGGCTTCATCGAAGCCATCGTCCTGTGCCTGACTCCCGACGCCAAGTTCGACGCCAAATACAACCCGGGACAGGCACGGCAAACGCGTACCGGCTGGGGGCCGGTATTGGTGGCCGGCATCACGCTGGCCGTGGGTACCGCCATCCTGATGCTGGGCATCGTGCTGCTGTTCCAGAGCCTGTTCGAGGGCATTCCCGCCTGAACGGGCCCTAGCCGAACAGCGGCATCTGGCCGGTGTCGGCGGGCGGTTCCTTGCCACGCGGCGAGCGGGGCGGCGGCCTGAACAGCCCTGTCTCCAGCTCGATGCGCCGGTCCGCCAGCCCGTGCCGGCGCGCGGCACGCCCGAAGCGCTGCGCGACCAGGTCGGCCCAGATGCCCTGGCCGCGCATGCGGCTGCCGAAGCGCGCGTCGTTGAGCTTGCCGCCGCGCAAGTCCTCCAGGCAGTGCAACACGCGGGCCTTGCGGTCGGGAAAGTGCGCTTCGAGCCAGTCCGAGAACACGTCCTTGACCTCCCAGGGCAGGCGCAGCATGGTGTAGAAAGCCGCCCGCGCACCGGCTTCCTTGGCCGCTTCCAGCACATGCTCGATGTGGTCGTCGGTAATGAAGGGAATGACGGGCGCCAGCGACACGCCGACCGGCACGCCGGCACCGGCCAGCGTCCGCACGGCTTCCAGCCGCTTCCATGGCGCCGCCGCGCGCGGCTCCAGCGTCCGGGCCACGTGTCCGTCCAGCGTACCGATCGATACGTAGACGGCGACCAGCTTCAGTTCCGCCAGCCTGGCCAGCAGATCGACGTCGCGCGCAACCAGTCCCCCCTTGGTGACCAGTGACACGGGATGCCGGGTTTCCAGCAGCAGTTCCAGCAGCCCCCGGGTCAGTTTCCACTGGCGCTCGATGGGCTGGTAGGCGTCGGTGGCCGAGCCGATGTTGATGACGTCCACCCGGTAGCCCGGGCGGCCCAGTTCGGCCCGGAGCGCCTCGACCGCGTTGGCCTTGGCGACGAGCCGGGTTTCGAAGTCCAGGCCGGGCGACCATCCCAGGTAGGCATGCGTGGGCCGCGCGAAGCAATACACGCAGCCGTGCTCGCAGCCGCGATAGGGATTGATGGCGCGGTCGAAGGGGATGTCCGGAGAGTCGTTGCGGGACAGGATCTTGCGCGCGCGCTCGATGGCGACCTCGGTCCGCAGCGGGGGCGGCTCTTCTTCCGGAGCGGCCCAGCCGTCGTCCACGGCGTCGCGCCGGTCGCCCTCGAACCGGTGCCTGACGTTGAGCACGGCACCGCGCCCGCGCTGCGGGACGGGAGGCGCCTGGGGATAGCCGTCTTGCGGCGAGTCATCGTGTTCCACACGCAATACTGTATATCCATACAGTATTGCGCACAATTGGCCCCCTGGTCTTTCAGCAAAAAATATTTTCCATAAAAATATATAATTTCTATAATTAATTAGAAATTCTCGGGACAACCCATGGACCACGCCCCGCTCTTCGCTCAACCTCCCCTGCCCTTTCCCGCCGCGCAGCGCTACGAAGACACGGTGCTGGAATGGGCCCGCGACCTGGATGCGGGCATCTTGCGCGCCCGTGACCTGGCCTATGGACCCGATCCGCAGCAACGCTACGACGTGTTCGCCGCCGGCGGCATGCGCGGCGCGCCGGTGCTGGTGTTCTGGCACGGCGGCGGCTGGACCAACGGCTACAAGGAGTATGTGCACTTCATGGCCGAGGCGGTGGTCCGGCGGGGACTGGTGTTCGTCGCGCCCACCTACCGGCTGGCGCCCCGGCACCGCCTGCCCGCCGCGTTCGACGACGCGGCCCTGCTGCTGGGCGAACTGCGGCGGACCGTGGGCCGGTGGGGAGGCGATGGCCGGAATCTCTACCTGTCGGGGCACTCGGCCGGCGGCGGCACCGCCGCGATGGCCGCCCTACGCAAGCGGGCCCTGGAGCGAGCGGGCGTGCCGCCCGGCGACATCCGCGGCTGCCTGCCCATCAGCGGCGTCATGGACCTGCACCATCCCTGCCCCGAGCCCGACAGCCTGGAGGAGCGGGTGTATACCACCCTGCTGGAACAGCCGTGCGAGGACGCGCTCATGAGCGCCATCAGCTGGACCGCCGGCAATCTCGTGCCGATGATGGCCAGTTATGGGGAGCGGGACAGCGCACGCGTGATCGGCGCCAATACGCGCATGTACGAACTGTTGAAGCACCAGCCGGCCGACGCCGGGCTGCACGCCTGGGAAGGCCTCGATCACTTCGACACACATCTGATGCTGGCCGACCCTGGCCATGCCTGGTATGGACACCTGGAGGCCCTGGTGGCGCGGACCAGCCGCTAGGATCGTTCACGCCAAAAGGCGCCTCGCGCAGGCCCCAGGCTACTCGGCGAAGCGCTCGCCCAGCACCTGCGCCGTACGCATCAGATGGCTGCGCAGCAGCTCGCAGGCCAGGCCGGCGTTGCGGGCCAGGGCCGCTTCCATCAATTGCGCGTGTTCACTCATCACGTCGTCCTCGAGCTGTTGCGCCGAGGATGTGTAGGCCAGCCGGATCCGGCGATAACGCTCGGAATGATCGATCAATTGCTCGTCGATGCGCATCAGCCACCTCGACCGCGCCGCGGCCAGCAGCGCGGCGTGGAACCCGCGATGGGCAGCTTCCCACAGTTCCACCGCCACGAGATCGTTGGGATCCTGGGGCAGGCGCGCCCGCGTCAGCTTGTAGTAGGCGGCCGTGATGCCGGCCCCCCAGTCGTCGTCGCCGTGTTCGATCGCATCCTGGAGCAGCAGCGTCTCGATCGAGGTGCGCGCGTGCATCAGGTCGATCATGTCGTCCCTGGACAAGGGCGATACGCTGAAGCCGCGCTGGCCGTCATTGCTGACCAGGCCTTCGCCGGACAACTGCATGAGGGCTTCGCGTATGGGGCTGATGCCCAGCTCGTAGCGCTGCTGCAAGGCCTGCAGCCTGAGCTTCTGGCCGGGAGCCAGCGCGCCGGCGATCACGTCGGCGCGCAGGTGCTGGTACGCCCGCTCGGACATGGTTTCCGAAGCCGCCTTGGGGGCGGGCGTTTCCGCTGATCGCATGAGGGTAGCGCTCCGACGACGGTTGAATATATACAAAATCCGTTATTCATAAATTTTAGCCGATGAGCTTGTTTCATTGGTGGCTCATCCAATGCCAGGGTTTATCCTTAAATTCATACGAGAAAAAATAATTTATATTTTTTTAACTTAATATATTTTACTAACTTAGTATAAATTTCCGCGGAACCTACAGGGAAAGCCATGACCGATCTCGCAAGACGCACCACGCTCGCCGCCTTCGCCGCGGCGGTTTCCCTGGCGGCGCTGTCCGCCCCCGCCGCGGCGGCCGGCTATCCCGACAAGCCGGTGAAAATCATCGTCGCCTACCCCGCGGGCGGCGACACCGACGTGCTGGCCCGCTGGATAGGCGAAAAGCTCAGCGCCAGATGGGGCCACCCCGTCGTGGTCGAGAACCGCAGCGGCGCGGCCGGCTCGATAGGCAGCGCCTACGTCGCCCGGTCCGCCGCCGACGGCTACACGCTGCTGCTGGCGCCCAACACGCTGGCCATCGTGCCCCATGTCCTCAAGCCCGGTACCGGCGCCGACTACAACGTCCAGGCCGACTTCACGCCCATCGCCGAGATCGGCACGCAGTCGCTGTTCCTGGCCAGTTCCCAGCAATCCGGCGTGAAGTCGGTCAAGGACGTGGTGGCGGGAGTGAAGGCGGGCACGCTGCAAAGCTATGCCAGCCCCGGCGCGGGGTCGCCCATGCACATACTGGCCGAGCTGTTCGACAAGGCGGCGGGTACCCGGATCAACCAGATCCCGTATCGCGGCAGCGCTCCGGCCATCGTCGACCTGGTGGGCGGACAGGTTCCGCTGATGTACACCACCCTCGGCCCCATTACCTCGTATGTCGCCAACGGCAAGCTGCACCTGCTGGCCGTGGCGGACCCGCAGCGCTCGCCCTTCGCGCCCGACGTCCCCACCTTCGCCGAACTGGGCTACAAGAACGTCGAGGTCGGCGCCTGGCAGGCCCTGCTGGGGCCGCGGGGGCTGCCGGCCGAGGTCGTGCAGAAGCTGAACGCGGCGGTGAACGAGATCATCAAGATGCCGGACATCGTTTCCCGGGCGGCGGTGATGGGGCTCACGCCCACGGGCGGCACGCCCGATGCGCTGGCCCGGCGCATCGCCGCCGACGACACGCGCTACGCCCGCATCATCAAGGAATTCGGCATCCAGGCCAACTGAGCGATGAAGGAACAGAACATGCACGACGCACGTCCCGCCGGCAAGGAAATCGCCTACGTCACCGGCGGCGCCTCGGGTATCGGCTACGCGACTGCCAGGCGCCTGGCCGTGGCGGGATTCCGCGTGGCCATCCTGGACCTGGGCGAGGACCGGGTCCAGGCGGCGGCAGGAGAACTGTCGGCGCTCGGGCTGGACGCGCAAGGCTACGTGGCCGACGTGCGCGACCGCGAGGCCTTGGCCGGCATCATGGACGGCGAAGGCCGGGTCGACGTGGTCGTCTGCGCGGCGGGCGTCTACACCCCCCGCCAGTTCGACGAAATCTCCGACGAGGACTTCCGGCGCACCGTCGATGTCAACCTGCTGGGCGTGTTCGTGCCCGCGCAGGAAGGCGCGCGCCGCATGCGGCCCGGCGGCCGCATCGTGACGGTGTCGTCGCGGGGCGCGCTGGGCGGCTACGGCTTCGCCGACTACGTCGCATCCAAGGCCGGGGTGATCGGCCTGACCCGGGCCATGGCGCTGGAACTGCGTCCGCGCCGCATCGCGGTCAACTCGATCGCGCCCGGTTTCACCGATACCCCGATGACCCGCACCATGCCGCCCGACCAGTACGCGAAGGCCGTCGCGCTGGAGCCCGGCGGGGCACCGGCGACGCCGGACGACATCGCCGTCGCCATCGAGTTCTTCGCCTCGCCCGCGACGAAGTTCATCACCGGCCAGACCCTGTTCGTGGACGGCGGCAAATCGCTGGGTGGCCTGGGCATCTGATATCCGGGCCGGCGGTTTACACTTCCCGCCATGAGTTCCCTATTGCTGACGCCGGAACAGCGGCAGATCGTCTCTCAAGCCGGCCAGTTCCTGCTGATCGACGCCGTGGCCGGCTCGGGCAAGACCACGACCCTGGCCCAATGCGTGGCCCATCGCGAGCGCCAGGGCACGCCGGCCGACGGCATCCTGGCGCTGGTGTTCACCGAGGCCGCCCGGCAGGTCTTTCTCCAGCGCCTGGCGCAGGCCGGTGCGTCGCGCTCGATCCGGGTCGCCACCTATGCGGAGTTCGCGCGGGGGCTGCTGGCCGATTGGCAGGCGCAAGGCCTGATCGACGGCGCCGAGGATTACCTTCCCGATGCCGAAGCCATGCGGCCCTGCGTATTCGAGGCCATCGAGGAAGCGGCGGCCGACCCGCAGGCGGACCGGGAATACGGCTATGACCTGAACAACCTGCACGCCGAGGTCATCATCAACCAGTTGTCCCGGCTCAAGGGCACGCTGGCCTTTGCCCGCTTCGCGGACGCATCGGACGCGGAACTGGCCGAAGAACTCGACCTGCCGCGCGGACTGCTGTCCATCTGCCGCACCTACGAACGGCTGCGCCGGATCGACGCCGGTCATTTCGCCTTCCAGAGCGAACACGATCTCGTCACCGACGTGCTGGCCATTGCCGACGAGCTGGGCGAGATCGTGTCCCTGCCCTGCCCCGCGCTGGTCGTGGCGGACGAATGGCACGACGCCAACGCGGCCCAGATCAGCCTGCTGCGCAAGCTGACCGGCCCTCGCACCCGCATCATCGCCGCCGGAGACAAGGAGCAGGTCGTCCATTCGTGGAACGGCGCCGACCCCCGCTACATGGGCGAGGCCTTCGAGCATCTCTTTCCCGGCACGCGGCGCCTGCCGCTGACCAGCTCGTTCCGCTGCGGCCCGACGCTGGGCGCCTGCGCGCAGGCCCTGACGGCCCAGGTCTTCCAGTCCGGACGATCCGAAGACACCGAAGTCGACATCGTGCGCTACGGCACGGGACCGGAAGACGATTGCTGCAGCCGGGTGGCGGATGCGCTCGCTGCCCTGCTCGAATCGGGCGCCGCGCGCAGCCTGGGCGATTGCGCCGTGGTGCTGCGCGACGCGCATCAGAGCATTGCCCTGGAGAACGCGCTGATCGCGCGTGACCTGCCCTATGCCACGGACGGCTGCCAAAGCTATTTCGATCGCATCGAGATCCTGATGCTGCGCGGCATCCTGCACATCGCGCGGCTGTCGATGGCGCCGGTGCGCGACCGTGGTGAAGTCAAGGCCATCCTGCGTGCGCTGGGCCTGTTCGCCGGCCTGGACTACACGGAAAGCGAATGGGCGGATGCCGAGCGCACCATCGCCACCGACCCCGAGACCATCCGCTATTTCTACAGCGGCCGGCTCAGCCGTACCGCGGACGCGCAGGAAACGGTGGATCCCGCCACTCGCCGCTGGCGCGCCCGTTTCGCCGAAGTCTGCGACCATCTCATCGCCCGGGCGCCCTCGCTGTCGGCCGGCGAATTGCTGACCCACGCGGCGGCGGAACTGCAACTGGCCGACGTCACGCGCCGCCTGTTCGTGCACAGGCTGGACGCCCAGGCCGTCGCCCGCTCCATCGACGGCTTCATTTCCTATGCAGACGCCACGGGGCTGGATGCCACCGGCCTGCTGGAGCACTTGCACCAGGCCCAGCGCCGCAGCGGCGCGCTCAAGAAGAACCGGCAGCCGCTGGTCCTGACCACCGCCCGCGCCGCCAAGGGCAAGGAATGGCGCTTCGTGCACATGCCCTTCATCGCCGACGGCGAGTTCCCGCAGGCGCACGCCGACCCGGCCGAGGAACGCCGGCTGTTCTACGTCGCCATGACGCGGACCAGCGAAAAGCTGTTCCTGTACACCCCGCAAGGCCACGACAGTCATTTCATACGCGCGCTCGACCTGCCCGCGGCCCGCGCGGCCGCGCGCACCCGGCCTGCCGCTGCCGCCGCACCGACCACGCCGCCCCGCGTCTACCTGGACGTTCCTTACGGAGAAAAGGATGCGGCCAAGCAACTGGGCGCGCAGTGGGACAACGTGCAGCGGAAATGGTGGATCTCGCCGGCCATGCCTCGCCGGCTCTTCGCCAAATGGCTGAGCGCCGACGACGGCCAGGGCCGGCCGTGAAACCCTGTTCCGATCCGGGCATCGTCGTCCGCGGCCTGATGCTGCTGGCGGCGCTGCTCTGCCTGGCCCTGGGCATCGTCGGCATCTTCGTGCCGGGCCTGCCGACCACGGTCTTCGTCCTGCTGGCGGCCTGGTTCGCGGCCCGTGGATCGCCCCGCCTGCTGGCCTGGCTGGAACGCCACCCGGTCTTCGGCGCCATGATCCGCAACTGGCGCACGGACCGCTCCGTCAGCCGCCGGGCCAAATGGAGCGCCACCATCACCATGGCCCTGTGCGCCGCCATCCTCTTCATCGCCCCCGTGCCGCGCTGGGCCGCCGGACTGTCCACCGCCATCATGCTGACGGTGGCCATATGGCTATGGATGAGACCCGAGCCACACTGCTAGGGAACCCACCCCCTACGCCCTTCGGGCGCCCCCTCAAGGGGGCGGCGCTGGCGGACCGGCAGAGCCGGATCCGCGGCGCCCTGGGATACCAGTCAGTGCGCGGAGAGAGATGTCAGCCGGATCAAGCCGGCCGCGGCCGTCTGGTGCGTGGCTTCGTCGATCAGGATGAATGCCCCGGTGGCCGCGATGTCGTCGTAGGCGTCCAGCGCCAGCGCATCGCGGGTGGCGATTTCCACGCGGCCGATGTCGTTCATCGCGAACGGCGCGTCGGCCGCCGGGACCTCGCCAAGCTCGTGGATGTCGCGCCGCGCCAGCACCGACTTGATCTTGGCCGAGGTCAGGCGAGTACCGTGCTTGAGCAGGTACTTGCGCGCGGGATTCAGGGCCTGGGTATCCAGCCAGCAGATCTCGGCCTGGAACTGCCGCGCCACGGCCGCCGGCGCCGACGCATGCACCAGCACATCGCCACGCGACACGTCCACGTCCTCGTCCAGCACGACGGTGACGGAATCGCCGGCGACGGCGGCCTCCACCTCCCCGCCGTGGACGACCAGCGACTTCACCGTCGCCGCCACGCCCGAGGGCTGGACCAGCACGCGGTCGCCCACGGCCAGCGTGCCGCTGGCGACCTGTCCCATGTAGCCACGGAAATCGTCGGCCCGGTCGCCGCCATGGCGCGCGACCAGTTGCACCGGGAAGCGCAGGGCCTTGCCGGAAGCGTCCGTGCGCACATCCAGCGCCTCGAGCAGTTCGAGCAGCGCCGGCCCCTGGTACCAGGGCGTGCGTCCGGACTTGCCGACGACGTTGTCGCCGGTCAGGGCCGACAGCGGCAGGACGTGGAAGCCGGCGATGCCCAGCTTCGCGGCCAGCGCCGCATAGGCCTCGCGGATGCGCTCGAACACCTCGCGGCTCCACTCGACCAGGTCCATCTTGTTGACCGCCACCACGATGTGGCGGATGCCCAGCAAGTGCGCCAGGGTACTGTGGCGCTTGGTCTGCGTCAGCAGCTGGCCATCCGCCGCCCGGGTCGCGTCGATCAGGATGATCGCGACGTCTGCCGTGGATGCGCCGGTCACCATGTTGCGCGTGTATTGTTCGTGCCCCGGGGCGTCGGCGATGATGAACTTGCGCACCGGCGTCGAGAAATAGCGGTACGCCACGTCGATCGTGATGCCCTGCTCGCGCTCGGCTTCCAGCCCGTCGGTCAGCAGCGACAGGTCGATGGTATCGCCCACCGTGCGCTTGTACTTGGCGCGCGAGATCGCGTCGAGCTGGTCGGCGAAGATGCCCTTGCTGTCGTACAGCAGCCGGCCGATCAGCGTCGACTTCCCATCGTCCACCGAACCGGCGGTGATCAGGCGCAGCACGCCCTTGTCGGCGGCGGAAAAAAATGCGGAATCGGTCATGGCGTTCATCAGAAATATCCTTCCTTCTTGCGGCGCTCCATCGAGGCTTCCGAGGTCTGGTCGTCCATGCGGGTGGCGCCGCGCTCGGTGATGTCCGTCACCGCCGTCTCGGCGATGATGGCCAGCGGATCCGCGGCCTCGGAGGCCACCGGGCAGGTGCACGAAATGTCGCCCACCGTACGAAAACGCACCGTCAGATTCTCGACCGATTCGCCCTCTTGTGGCGGCGTGAGCGGCGTCACCGGCACCAGCAGGCCCTTGCGCCGCACCACGTCCCGCTGGTGCGCGTAGTAGATCGACGGCAGCGCGAGGTTCTCGCGCGCGATGTACTGCCACACGTCCAGCTCGGTCCAGTTCGAAATGGGGAACACGCGCATGTTCTCGCCGGCGTGGACCCGCGTGTTGTACAGGTTCCAGACCTCGGGGCGCTGGGCCTTGGGATTCCATTGGCCGAACTCGTCGCGGAACGAGAAGATGCGTTCCTTGGCGCGCGCCTTTTCCTCGTCCCGGCGGGCGCCGCCTATGCAGGCGTCGAAGCCGAATTCCTCGATCGCCTCCAGCAGCGTGACGGCCTGCGCGGCGTTGCGCGAATCGGTCTCCTTGCGCAGCACGACCGAACCGCGCGCGATGGAATCCTCGACGCTGCGCACGATCAGTTGCTCGCCCAGCTCGGCGGCGCGGGCATCGCGAAAGGCGATGACCTCGTCGAAGTTGTGGCCGGTATCGATGTGCATCAGCGGGAACGGGAACTTGCCGGGCCGGAAGGCCTTCTCCGCCAGCCTGAGCAGCACGCATGAATCCTTGCCGCCGGAAAACAGCAGAACGGGCCGGGCACACTCGGCCGCGACTTCGCGCATGATGAAGATGGCTTCGGATTCCAGCCAGTCGAGATGGCTGCGCGTGGTGTTCAGGATAGCGGGCATGATTCAGCCTGATTGCTTGGTTGTGACGACGGAGACCGGGATGGCCGACAGGTTGCCGGCGTGCAGTCCGCACTCCTTGGAGTCGGACGATTCCCACCACCAGCGACCCGCGCGCAGGTCCTCGCCGGGCCGGATGGCGCGGGTACAGGGTTCGCAGCCGATCGAGGGATAACCCCGGTCGTGCAGCGGGTTGTAGGGAATGTCCAGCGCGCGGATGGCGGCCCAGACTTCCTCCTGGGTCCACAGCGCGAGCGGGTTGTACTTGTGCAGCCCGAACACGGGATCGGGCTCGTCCAGCGGCAGTTCACCGCGGGTCACCGCCTGTTCGCGCCGCTGCCCCGTGATCCAGGCGCTGCGGCCCGCCAGCACGCGCCGCAGCGGCTCGACCTTGCGGATCTCGCAGCAGGCCTTGCGCAGCTCGACGCTTTCGTAGAAGGCGTTCAGGCCATGGGTGGAAACGTAGCGCTCGACGGCGGCCGGATCGGGCCGCACGACACCGATGCCGCGGCCGTAGCGCCCCGCGATGCGGTCGACCATCGCGACGGTCTCGGCGTTGAGCCTGCCGGTGTCCAGCGTGAAGATCTCGATGGCCAACCCGCCATCCAGGATGGCATGGGTCAACAGCATGTCCTCGGCGGCCAGCGACGAGGCCAGCGCCACGTCGGCATGCGCGCGGGCGATGCCGCCCAGCCGGTCGACCAGTTCGGACCAGCGTTGCGACGGGAAGGAAGAAGTGGTCACGGCGGCCATGGCTCAGGTAAGAAAGACTTGCGCGTTGCGCGGCTTGACGACCAGCGCCTCGCCGCCCTTCAGGTCGAGCTGGCGGAAGACCTCGGCGGGCAGTTCCACCTCGACCGGCTGGTCCGACCCCTGGCGGGTGAGTTCCAGGTAGGCGCTGGGCCCCGACAGGTAGGCGCGGTTGAACGTGGTGACCAGGCCGATGTCGCCATCGCTGTAGCGCTGCACGTCGAATTCGTGCGGCCGGATGTAGGCCGTGGCCTTGGCATGCTGGGCGTCGGCCAGGTCCGGCGTGGGAATGGTCAGCCCGTCCGCGTGCAGCACGCCGGCATGGGCCTGCCCGTGGAACTGGTTGACGTCCCCCAGGAAACCATAGACGAAAGGCGTGGCGGGCCGTTCCCAGACCTCGGTGGGCGTGCCCACCTGCTCGATGCGGCCCGCGTTCATCAGGACCACCCGGTCGGCCACCTCCAGCGCCTCTTCCTGGTCGTGGGTGACGAACACGCTGGCCACGTGCAGTTCATCGTGCAGGCGTCGCAGCCAGCGGCGCAGTTCCTTGCGCACCTTGGCGTCCAGCGCGCCGAACGGCTCGTCCAGCAGCAGCACCCGCGGCTCGACGGCCAGCGCCCGCGCCAGCGCGATACGCTGGCGCTGCCCGCCCGACAGCTGCGAGGGATAGCGGTCGGCCAGCCAGTCCAGCTGGACCAGGTTCAGCAACTGGTGGACCTTGTCCTTGATCTGCGCCTCGGACGGGCGTTGCCCGCGCGGTTTGACGCGCAGGCCGAAGGCGACGTTCTCGAACACGGTCATGTGGCGGAACAGCGCGTAGTGCTGGAACACGAAGCCGACCTGGCGTTCGCGCACGTGCACGTCGGTGGCGTCTTCACCCGAGAAATAGACGCTGCCCTCGTCGGGCGTCTCGAGCCCGGCGATGATGCGCAGCAGGGTCGTCTTGCCGCAGCCCGACGGCCCGAGCAGCGCGACCAGCTCGCCCGACTCGATGTGCAGGGACACATCCTTGAGGGCATGGAAGTTTCCGAAACGCTTGGAGAGATGACGAACTTCGATACTCATGTCTTTTACCTTCCCGGGACGGTCAGCCGGCCACCTTCAGTTGCAACGGCGCGGCGCCTGGAAATTCGGAGGGGAGCGCCTGGTCCTTGAGTTGCCGGCCGCCGCGCCACTCGACCACGCTCTTGAGGACCAGCGTGACCAGGGCCAGCAGCGCGAGCACCGAGGCAACCGCGAACGAGGCTTGATAGGCATATTCGTTGTAGAGGATTTCCACGTGCAACGGAATGGTGTTGGTCAGGCCGCGGACATGGCCCGACACCACCGATACCGCGCCGAATTCTCCCATGGCCCGGGCGTTACACAGAATCACCCCGTACAAGAGGCCCCATTTGATGTTGGGCAGCGTCACGCGGCGGAACATCTGCCAGCCGGAGGCGCCCAGGGTAAGCGCCGCCTGTTCTTCCTCGCTGCCCTGGGCCTGCATGAGCGGAATCAGCTCGCGGGCGACGAACGGGAAAGTCACGAACAGCGTGGCCAGCACCACGCCGGGAACGGCGTAGACCACCTTCAGGTCGTAGGCCTTGAGCAGCGGTCCCAGCCAGCCGTGCGAGCCGAACAGCAGCACATAGATCAATCCCGCGACCACCGGCGAGACCGAGAACGGCAGGTCGATCAGCGTGACCAGCGCCTGCTTGCCGCGGAACTGGAACTTGGTGATGGCCCAGGCCGCCGCCACGCCCAGCGCCAGGTTCAGCGGCACGGCGATGGCCGCCACCAGCAGCGTCAGCCGGATCGCGGCCAGCGCGTCGGGCTCGACCAGGGCTTGCGCATACAGCTCCCAGCCCTTCTTCAGCGCCTCGGAGAACACCACCGCCAGCGGCAGCAGCAGGAACAGCGCGAGAAAGCCCAGCGACACCACGAGCAGCAGGCGCCGCACCCAGGCGGGTTCATCGAGGTGGACGGGCCGGATGGAGTTGCTCATAGGTTCTTCCCCAGGCCGCGCCGCGCCTGCCACCATTGCAGCAGGTTGATGAACAGCAGCAGCACGAAGGACAGCAGCAACATGACCAGGGCGATCGAGGCCGCGCCGGCATAGTCGTACTGTTCGAGCTTGGTGATGATGAGCAGCGGCGTGATCTCGGACACCATGGGCATGTTGCCGGCGATGAAGACCACCGAGCCGTACTCGCCCACGGCCCGCGCGAAGGCCAGCGCGAAGCCGGTCAGCAAGGCCGGCAGGATCGTGGGCAGGAGGACCTTCAGGAAGGTCTGCAGGCGGCTGGCGCCCAGGCTGGCCGCGGCCTCCTCCAGTTCGCGCTCGGCGTCCTCCAGCACCGGCTGCACCGTCCGGACCACGAACGGCAGACCGATGAAGATCAGCGCCACGACCACGCCCAGCGGCGTATAGGCCACCTTGATGCCCAGCGGCTCCAGCCAGCGGCCCATCCATCCGTTCGAGGCATACAGCGCGGTCAGGGCGATGCCCGCCACCGCGGTCGGCAGCGCGAACGGCAGGTCCACCAGCGCGTCGACGATCTTCTTGCCCGGGAACTCGTAGCGCACCAGCGTCCAGGCCACAGCCAGCCCGGCCACCAGGTTGACCAGCGCCGCCAGCAGCGCGGCGCCGAAAGTCAGCCGGTACGATGCCAGCACGCGGGGCGCGGTCACCGCCGTCCAGAACGTCTCCCAGTCCAGGGTCGCGCTCTTGAAGAACAGCGTGGACAGCGGGATCAGCACGATCAGGCTCAGGTAGAACACGGTGAAGCCCATGCTCAGCCCGAACCCGGGCAGCACGCCGAAGCGCCGCGCCCGCCCGGGCCTGGCCAGCGGCGGGTGCAGGATGCCGAGAGTGGAAATGGAGGCCTTCAACGCTTGCCCGGCTGGTAGAGCTGATCGAACGTGCCGCCATCCTCGAAGTGGGTCTTCTGGGCCTTCTGCCAGCCGCCGAAGACGTCATCGATCGTGATCAGGTTGACCTTGGGGAACGCCGAGGCGTACTTGGCGGCCACCTCGGGATTGCGGGGACGGTAGTAGTTCCTGGCGATGATCTCCTGCGCGTCCTTGGTGTACAGGTACTCCAGGTAGGCCTGCGCGGCCTGGCGCGTGCCTTTCTTGTCGACGTTCTTGTCGACCACGGCCACGGGCGGCTCGCACAGGATGGACAGCGAGGGCGCGACGATGTCGAACTTGTCCGGCCCCAGTTCCTTCAGCGACAACAGCGCCTCGTTCTCCCAGGCCAGCAGCACGTCGCCCTGGCCGCGTTCGACGAAGGTCGTGGTGGCGCCGCGCGCGCCGCTGTCGAGCACCGGCACGTGCTTGAACAGCTCGGCGATGAACTCGCGCGCCTTGGCCTCGCTGCCGCCCGGCTGCTTCAGGGCATAGGCCCAGGCCGCCAGGTAGTTCCAGCGCGCGCCGCCCGAGGTCTTGGGATTGGGCGTGATGACCGAGACGCCGGGCTTGATCAGGTCGCCCCAGTCCTTGATGCCCTTCGGGTTGCCTTTGCGCACCAGGAACACGATGGTCGAGGTATACGGCGAGCTGTTCTGCGGCAGCCGCTTCTGCCAATCGGCGGGCAGCAGGTTGCCGCGCGCGTGCAGGGCATCGATGTCATAAGCCAGGGCCAGCGTGACCACGTCGGCGTCCAGGCCGTCGATGACCGAGCGCGCCTGCGCACCGGAACCGCCATGCGACTGGCGGATGGTCAGGTCCACGCCGGCCTTTTTCTTGTATTCGGCCGCGAACGCCTTGTCCAGATCCTTGTACAGCTCGCGCGTCGGATCATAGGAAACGTTCAGCAGGGTCTGCTTCTGCTGTGCCGCAACAGGCGACACGGCGGCCGCCATGGCCAGCACGGCGATACCCAGGGTCCTTCCCAGCAATCCGGCCATCCGAGGCTCCATTCCATCTTTTCGAGGAATGCATGGTCGGTCACAAGCCCCATGCTTGGGAACGACATCTTGGATGGTTACTTATTTCCGACCGGTATAAACCCGCCCCGGCACAGAACAAATACGCCGTTATGCCCGGACGCGCATTAGATCATTTTCAAATTTTCGTTCTGATTTTTTTGTTTGCGACGCAACATGGCTGATCGCCGCCGGCCTCCGTCGCGCCGGCCCGAGCAGGAGAACCACCTTGAATTTCCAGCAACTGCGCTCCGTCCGCGAAGCCCTGCGCCGCAATTTCAACCTGACCGAGGTTGCCAACACCCTGTACACCTCGCAGCCGGGCGTCAGCCGCCAGATACGCGAGCTGGAGGATGAACTGGGTACGACGATCTTCGAGCGCGCCGGCAAGCGCCTGACCGGGCTGACCGAGCCGGGCAAGGAAATCGTCACGATCATCGAACGCCTGCTGCTCGAACAGGAGAACCTCAAGCGCGCGGCCCAGGAATTCAGCGCCCGCGACCAGGGGCGGCTGACCATCGCAACGACCCATACGCAGGCCCGCTACGCGCTGCCGGTGGTCGTGCAGGCGTTCCGGCGCAATTTTCCTCAGGTCCACCTGAACCTGCAGCAGGGCTCGCCCCTGCACATCGCCGAATGGGTGGCCAGCGGCCAGGCCGACATCGGCATCGCCACCGAAGGGCTGCAGGCCGACGGCAGGTTGTCGACCTTCGCCGGCTACCGGTGGAACCACGTCATCGTCGCGCCGCCAGGGCATCCCATCCTGGCGCGCGAGCGGCCCACGGTCGAGGAACTGGCCCGGCATCCTCTGATCACCTACGACACGGGTCTGACCGGCCGCTCGCACATCGACGAGGCCTTCTCGCGCGCCTCGATCGTGCCGGACATCGTGCTGACGGCGATGGACGCCGACGTGATCAAGACCTATGTATCGGCGGGCCTGGGCATAGGCATCATCGCCGCCATGGCCTACGACAGCGAGGAAGACACCAAGCTGCGGTCGCTGGCGGCCGACCATCTGTTCGCCTCGAACATGACGCGCCTGGCGGTGCGCCGCGGCGCCTATCTTCGCAATTTCGCGATCGCCTTCATCGAGATGTTCGCGCCGCACCTGGATCGCGACACGATCACCGCGCAGCAGGACGAGGACACGGCGGCGGCCCGCCAGCCTGAACCGGCCGGGGCCTGATCAGTTCAAGGTGCCGCCCTTGCCGCCGGCGCTGAAGCGGCCGGCGCCGATCAGCGCGATGACCAGGCCGCCGCAAAGGTAGAGTCCCTGGAGCTCCAGCGTCCAGGCCCCGTTCTTGGCCACGGTGAATACCTGGTTGGAGTGGGCGAGCGCGATGGCCACGACCATGTTGATGGCGACCAGCAGGCCGCCGAGCCGGCTGTACAGCCCCACGAGCAGCAGGATGGGGGCGACGATCTCGCCCACGTAGACGAAATAGGCGAGGAAGGCGGGCAACCCGTGCGAGGCGACGAGCCCCTTCACGAAGCCGATGCCGCCGATGACCTTCGGAATGCCATGCATGAGCATGAGCACCCCTACGACCACGCGCAGCAGGAGTTTTCCGAGATCGTCGGCGGTCTGGAGCATGGGAGTCCTGTCGAAAGGAAACGAAGGCCCGCATTACAGCACATGTGCGTGACACGGGCACTTCTTCCGCCGCGGACTTACTCCTTGTTGGGCTGGGGCGTGGTGCGCAGGTAGGGCCGCACCACCTTGTAGCCCTTGGGAAACTTCTGCTTGAGTACCTCGGGATCCTGCAGCGAGGGCACGATGATGACGTCTTCGCCGTCCTTCCAGTTCACCGGCGTCGCAACGCTGTAGTTGTCGGTAAGCTGCAGCGAGTCGATCACGCGCAGGATCTCGTCGAAGTTGCGCCCCGTGCTGGCGGGATAGGTGATGATGAGCCTGACCTTCTTGGCCGGGTCGATCACGAAGACCGAGCGCACCGTGGCGGTGGCGCTGGCATTCGGGTGGATCATGTCGTAGAGCGTGGACACCTTGCGGTCGGCATCGGCCAGGATGGGGAAATCCACCCGGGTGTTCTGCGTATCGTTGATGTCGCCGATCCACTGCTGATGGGAATCGACCGGATCGACCGACAGCGCCAGCACCTTCACATTGCGCTTGGCGAACTCTTGCGCGAGCTTGGCGGTATAGCCCAGTTCGGTCGTGCAGACCGGCGTGAAGTCCGCCGGGTGCGAGAACAGCACGCCCCAGCTGTCGCCGAGGTAGTCGTAGAAATGAATACGTCCCTTGGAGGAATCCTGTTCGAAATCGGGAGCGGTGTCGCCCAGACGCAATGCGGTCATGTCGGTCTCCTACGTTTTCAAATGAAGCATTCTGGCGTTCCGCCGGGGAAGCGGGAACAAATGTTTGCACATAACCATATAGCTTTCCACCATAAAGGAAAGCCGGATACTTATTTTTTCATATAAGGACGTTACCCGGCGCGGCGTACCGCCAACGAAGCTGCGGTAATTAACAAACGCAAAATTCTTCGTTCCCAGTAATGAACGGGGACGCCATCATGCGCTCATGCGACTGCAACCCTTGATCGTCCCAGGTTGGAACAACTCCGGGCCCGGCCACTGGCAGAGCCTGTGGGAGGCCTGTCTGCCGCGCGCGGTGCGCGTGCAGCAGGCCGACTGGGCCTCGCCCGACCTGCATGACTGGACCGCGACCCTGGCCGCCGCCATCGAAGCGGCGCAGCGCCCGCCGCTGTTGATCGCCCACAGCCTGGGCTGCATCACGATATGCCACCTGCCGCTGCGGGTGCGCGAGAAAGTGGCGGGCGCCCTGCTGGTAGCGCCCGCCGACGTCGAGCGGCCGAACGCCCCGGCGCGGCTGCGCTCGTTCTGCCCGGTGCCGATGCAGACGCTGCCCTTCCAGAGCGTGGTGGTCGCCAGCACCAACGATCCGTATTGCTCGCTGGATCGGGCCCGCGAATTCGCCGAGGCCTGGGGCAGCCGCTTCGAGCAGCTCGACGATGCCGGCCACATCAATGCCGAATCGGGGTACGGCGCGTGGCCCCAGGGGCTCAAACTGCTGGCTGCCCTGCGGCGCAGGTCGCACTGGCGCATCCCGGTCGCCCCCTGCCGTACGCCTCCGCTGCCGCCGTCCCTGGCGCCCGGCCATCACCGCCCATCCCCCTGAGCGGCGCCGGCCAGGCCGGCCTCAGAACGCGTCGACCGGCATGGCCAGCGTGCTCGCTCCCCCCTGCAGGATCTCGCGGCGCAGCGCCTCGACCCGCGGCAGCAGGTGAGCGCAATAGAACCGTGCTCCCGCCAGCTTGGCCGGATAGAAGCTGTCGACGTCGCCCTTGCCGATACGGCGCCGGCAGGCCAGCGCGGCGCGCGCCATCTGCCACCCGCCGTGCGTGAGCCCGGCCAGCATCAGGTAGGGCACGCTGCCCGCGTAGACCTCGCGCACGTCGTCGCGATAGCGTTCGACCACGAAACGGACCACTTCCTCGTAGGCCTGGATGGCGTCGGCCAGTTGTCCGCGCAAGGCCGACAGTTCCTGGTCGCCGTCCAGCTCGGCCAGCGTCTCGCGCATGTGGCCGATGATGGCGGCGGCCACCGCGCCGCCGTCGCGCGCGGTCTTGCGTCCCACCAGGTCGTTGGCCTGGATCGCGGTGGTGCCTTCGTAGATCGACAGGATGCGGGCATCGCGGTAGTACTGGGCAGCGCCCGTCTCCTCGATGAAGCCCATGCCGCCATGCACCTGTATGCCCAGCGACGCCACCTCCACCGCCATCTCGGTCGAGAAACCCTTGACGATGGGCACCATGTATTCGTAGAAGGCCTGGTTGCGCGCGCGCACCTGGGCATCGGGATGCCGGTGCGCGAAATCGTGCGCCCCGGCGGCCACGTAGGCCACGGCGCGGGCGGCCTCGGTCAGCGTGCGCATGGTCAACAGCATCCGGCGCACGTCCGGATGATGGACGATGGCCACGGGCCCGGCCGAACCCTCGACCGCCCGGCTCTGCACGCGGTCCTTGGCATAGGCCACGGCATGCTGGCTGGCGCGCTCGGCCACCGCGATACCCTGCAAGCCGACGGCGAAACGCGCGGCGTTCATCATGATGAACATGGTTTCCAGGCCGCGGTTGGGCTCGCCCACCAGATAGCCGATGGCGCCCGGGCCGACCTCGCCCTTGTCCTCGCCATACAGCAGCACGGCCGTGGGGCTGGCCTTGATGCCCAGCTTGTGTTCGATCGAGGCGCACCACACGTCGTTGCGCTTGCCCAGCGACCCGTCATCGTTCACCAGGAACTTGGGCACGATGAACAGCGACAGGCCCTTGACGCCCTCGGGCGCGTCCTCCAGCCGGGCCAGCACCATGTGCACGATGTTGCGTGCCATGTCGTGCTCGCCGTAGGTGATGAAGATCTTCTGCCCGTGCAGCCGATAGCTGCCGTCGGGCTGCGCGACGGCGCGCGTGCGCACCAGCGACAGGTCCGATCCGGCCTGCGGCTCGGTCAGGTTCATGGTTCCGGTCCAGGAACCGTCGATCATCGAAGGAATGAAGCGCCGCTTCTGCTCCTCGGTCCCGGCCGTCAGCAGCACCTCGATGGCGCCATCGGTCAGCAAGGGGCACAGCGCGAAGGACAGGCAGGCGGCGTTCAGGTTTTCCATGCAGGGGGTGGCGACGACCTTGGGCAGGCCTTGCCCGCCGAAGTCCACCGGATGCTGCAAGCCCTGCCAGCCCCCTTCGACGAAACTGCGGAATGCCTGGGCGAACCCCGGCGATGCGGTGACGGCGCCGTCGCGCCAGGTGGGCGGCTGCAGATCGCCGTCGCGGTTGAGCGGCGCGATCGCGTCCTGGAGCAGGCGCGCGTTCTCGTCCAGGATCGCATCGACGACTTCCTGGCCGGCTTCCTCGCCACCGGGTAATTGATGAACCTTGTCCAGGCCGGCCAATTCGTTCAGCACGAATCGGATATCCCGCAATGGAGCCACGTAAGCCATGCAAACCTCCGGTCAGTTGGGCACCGAGGGCCGCGCGGCGGCAAGACCGGCGGCCCGGCCCTGTTCGGGTGCGCCGCCGCAGCCCAAGGGCGCGGCGGCGTTCGCGCCTACAGCGCTTTCGTGAGCTCGGGCACGGCGGTGAACAGATCCGCCACCAGCCCGTAGTCGGCCACGCCGAAGATCGGCGCCTCGGCGTCCTTGTTGATCGCCACGATCACCTTCGAATCCTTCATGCCGGCCAGGTGCTGGATCGCGCCGGAGATGCCCACCGCCACGTACAACTGCGGCGCGACGATCTTGCCGGTCTGGCCTACCTGCCAGTCGTTGGGGGCATAGCCCGCGTCGACCGCGGCGCGCGACGCGCCCATGGCCGCGCCCAGCTTGTCCGCCAGCGGCTCGAGCAGCTTGAAGTTCTCGGCGCTGCCCATCCCGCGTCCGCCCGAGACCACGGCCTTGGCCGCCGTCAGTTCGGGACGGTCGCTCTTGGCAACCTCGCGCCCCACGAACGAGGACTTGCCACCGTCGCCCACCGCGGACAGGCTTTCCACCGGCGCCGAACCGCCCGTGGCCGCGGCCGCGTCGAAGGCCGTCGTGCGCACGGTGATCACCTTGACGGCGTCGGCCGACTGCACCGTGGCGATCGCGTTGCCCGCGTAGATCGGACGCTCGAACGTATCGGCCGAATCGATGCCGATGATGTCGGAGATCTGCGCCACGTCCAGCTTGGCCGCCACGCGCGGCGCCACGTTCTTGCCGTACGCCGTGGCCGGGAACAGGATGTGGCTGTAGCCCTGGGCCACCGCCAGCACCTGCGCCGCCACGTTCTCGGCCAGGCCATCGGCCAGCGCGGGGCCGTCGGCCGACAGCACCTTGGCCACGCCCGCCACCTGCGAGGCCGCCTGCGCCGCTCCGCCCACACCCGCGCCCGCGACCAGCACGTGCACGTCGCCACCCAGGCGCTGCGCCGCCGTGATCGTGTTCAGCGTCGCCGCGCGCAGATGCGCATTGTCATGTTCCGCTACGACCAGTATCGCCATCTTCACACCACCTTCGCTTCATTCTTGAGTTTGCCCACCAGCTCGGCCACGTCCGCCACCTTCACCCCGGCCTTGCGCGCCGGCGGCTCGGCCACCTTCAGCGTCTTGAGGCGCGGCGTCACGTCCACGCCCAGGTCTTCCGGCTTGACGGTCTCCAGCGGCTTCTTCTTGGCCTTCATGATGTTGGGCAGCGTCACGTAGCGCGGCTCGTTCAACCGCAGGTCCGTGGTCACGATGGCCGGCAGCGACAGCGCCACCGTCTCCAGGCCGCCGTCCACTTCGCGCGTCACCGTCGCCTTGCCGTCGGCCACCTCGACCTTGCTCGCGAAGGTCGCCTGCGGCCAATCCAGCAGCGCGGCCAGCATCTGGCCCGTCTGGTTCGCATCGTCGTCGATCGCCTGCTTGCCCAGGATGACCAGCTGCGGCTGCTCCTTGTCGACCAGCGCCTTCAGCAGCTTGGCCACGGCCAGCGGCTGCAGCTCCTGCTGCGTCTCGACCAGGATGGCGCGGTCGGCGCCGATGGCCATCGCCGTGCGCAGCGTCTCCTGGCACTGCGCGACGCCGCAAGACACGGCCAGGATCTCGCTGGCCACGCCCTTTTCCTTCAGGCGCGTCGCCTCTTCCACGGCGATTTCGTCGAACGGGTTCATCGACATCTTCACGTTCGCGATGTCCACGCCGGTCTGGTCCGACTTCACCCGGACCTTCACGTTGTAGTCCACCACTCGCTTGACTGGCACTAACACCTTCATCGTTTGCAACCTCGTTGTAGATAAGCCGGCTACGCCTGGGTAACGGGCACGCACACGGCACGGTCGCCGCGCCACAGGGAAACCTGTCGATTATAGGTAATCGACATGCCCCTCTCGCGGGCCTGGAATACGGGTAAATACGGACGACGAGCGCGCATGGGGGCTCAGATCCCCGCCAGCGCGCGTATGTGGGCGGTGGCGCTGCGCCCCAGCGCCGACAGGTTGTAGCCGCCTTCCAGGCAACTGACGACCCGCGCGCCGTGGCGCTGGGCCAGCGCCACCAGCTGCTCGGTGATCCAGGCGAAATCCGACTCGACCAGCCCCATGCTGCCCAGATCGTCCTCGCGGTGCGCATCGAAGCCCGCCGACACCAGCACGAGCTGGGGCCGGAACCGCTCCAGCCTGGGCAGCCACCGGGCCGCGACCAGTTCGCGTATCGCCGCGCCTTCGGTATAGGCGGGCACGGGTTCGTTCAGCATGTTGTCGGCCCAGGGCGCGGTACCGCTGAATGGATAGAACGGATGCTGGAAGAAACCGCACATCAGCACGCGTTCGTCGCCGGCCAGCGCCGCCTCGGTGCCGTTGCCGTGATGCACGTCGAAATCCACGACCGCCACGCGCGTCAAACCGTGGCGCGCGATGGCATGGCGCGCGGCGATCGCCACATTGCTCAGGAAGCAGAATCCCATGGCCTGGTCGGGGCACGCATGGTGGCCGGGCGGCCGCACCGCGCAGAACGCCGACTCGCCCTCTCCCGCCAACACGGCATCGACGGCCGCGATCGCGGCGCCGGCCGCGTGCAGCGCCGCCGCGTAGGTGTGGGGGTTCATGCAGGTGTCGGGGTCGAGCTCGACGTAGCCGTGCACGGGCGAGCGCTCGACCAGTGATTCCAGGTACTCGGAGGTATGCACGCGCAGCAGCGCGTCCTGCGTGGCCTGCGGCGCCTCGCGCTCGACCAGGTGGACCGCCACGCCCGAGGCAAGCAACTGGTCGGAGATCGCGTCCAGCCGCGCCGGGCACTCGGGGTGCCCTTCGCCCATCTCGTGCTGCCGGCACGCCGGATGCGTGAAGTAAAGCGTAGCCATGGCCTCCATTATGCGCCCGACTTGCATCGCGGCCGAACAGCCGGCAGCATCACGCTATCGATATCGCTTTTCCGGAAATCTTACGCGTGAATTCGACACCCCGCTTTCCGACCGGGTCGCGCAGCGGCCCGATCGTCGCCGGTCTTGCCGCGCTGGCCCTGTGGGGCTGCGCCTCGCCCCCGCCCCCCGCCGCCGCCCCCATGCAGGGCGTGTCGCCCTCCCCTGGCATGCAGGCCGCTCCGGGCTCCGGCCCGGCCGCGCAGCCCGTGGCGCCGGCGCCCGCCGCGCCGGTGGCCGTCCCGGTACCGGTGCCCGCGCCCTCCGGCCCCATGCCGGCCGCCGAGGCCCGGCGCGCTTTCGTCGCCGACATGGCCGGCCGGGGCCTGGACGCCGCCCGGGTCGGCGCCCTGCTCGACCAGGCCAAGTATTCGGAAACCGTCGCGCGGCTCGTGCTGCCGCCCTCCTCGCCCACGGTGCGCAGTTGGCCCCGGTACCGCGCGCGCTTCATCGAAAGCCGCCGCATCAAGGAAGGCATCGCGTTCCAGGAGGAACATGCGCAGGACCTGGCGCGCGCCGAGGCCAGGTACGGCGTGCCCGCCTCCATCATCGTCAGCGTCATCGGCGTGGAAACGTTCTACGGCCGGGTCACCGGTAATTTCCGCGTCATCGACGCGCTGGCGACGCTGGCCTTCAACTACCCGGCCCAGGCGCGCAGCGACCGCAGCGCCTTCTTCCGCGAGCAACTGGCGCAGTTCCTGATCTGGTGCAAGGAAACCGGCGCCGACCCGCTGGCGGTAAAGGGTTCGTACGCGGGCGCCATCGGCCTGCCGCAGTTCATGCCCGGCAGCCTGCGCCAGTTCGCGGTCGACGGCGATGGCGATGGCCGCATCGACCTGCTCGCCAGCCCCGCCGACGCCATCGCCTCGGTGGCCAACTTCCTGGTCGAACATGGATGGCAGCGCGACCAGCCGGTGTTCCTGCCGGTGCGGCTACCGGGCGACCCGGCCGCGCTGGTCGACGGCGGGCTCAAGCCCACGCTCGACTGGACCCGGCTGCAGGCGGCGGGCGCGCGGGCGCCCAAGGTGGCGGGAATGTCGGACGCGTGGATGCAATGGCCGCTGGCCGTGATCGATCTGTACGACGGCGCGACGGGCACGACCGAATACCGCGTCGCCGCGCCCAACTTCTTCGCCCTGACCGAATACAACCGCAGCTACTTCTACGCCACCTCGGTCACCGACCTGGCCGTGGAGCTTGAACGGCGCGGCCGCGTGGCGAGCCGGGTCAGTCAGTTGAATACGCCGGTGGACAAATAGCGGTCGCCACGGTCGCAAACGATGAAGACGATGGTGGCGTTGCTGACGGTTTCGGCCACGCGCAGCGCCGCCACCAGCGCGCCGGCGGACGAGATGCCGCCGAAGATGCCTTCTTCCGCTGCCAGCCGGCGGGCCATCTCCTCGGCTTCGGCCTGGGTGACGGACTCCTGGCTGTCGACCGCCGACGGGTCGTAGATCTTGGGCAGATAGGCCTCGGGCCATTTGCGGATGCCGGGAATCTGCGAACCTTCGGCCGGCTGCGCGCCCACCACCCGGACCGCCGGATTGCGGCTCTTCAAATAGCGCGAGACGCCCACGATGGTTCCCGTGGTACCCATGGCGCTGACGAAGTGGGTGACCTGCCCGTCGGTATCGCGCCAGATTTCCGGCCCGGTGGTCTCGACGTGGGCCAGCGGGTTGTCGGGATTGGCGAACTGGTCCAGCACCTTGCCTTTGCCCTCGGCCTGCATCTGCAAGGCCAGGTCGCGGGCGTATTCCATGCCCCCTTGCGAAGCCGGCGTCAGAATCAGTTCGGCCCCATAGGCCGTCATGGCCGCGCGGCGCTCGAGCGACAGGTTGTCGGGCATGATCAGGATCATGCGGTAGCCACGTATGGCCGCCACCAGGGCCAGGGCGATGCCGGTGTTTCCGCTGGTCGCCTCGATCAGGGTGTCGCCCGGCTTGATCTCGCCCCTGGCCTCGGCCCGGGCGATCATGGACAAGGCCGGGCGGTCCTTGACGGAACCGGCCGGATTGGTGCCTTCCAGCTTCGCGAGAATGACGTTGCCGCGCGCGGCGTTGCCTTCTCCCGGGATGCGCTGGAGCCGGACCAGGGGCGTGTTGCCGATGGTCTGTTCGATGGTGGGGTAGCTTCTCATGCGCCCCATCATAATCCAGCCGGCCCGGTTTAGTTCCCTTTCCCCTTACTGCCCGGAGGCATATTGACCATGATGGCCGGCCCCTCGCGGCCGGCCGGGCCGATAGCCAATCCGGCCGCCCGCAACCCCTGGAGCCGCTTCGTGCCCAGCCCGCGCACGCGTCCGGCCAGGTCCTCGAACGACGAGAACGGCCCCCCTCGGCGGCGTTCCTGGACGATGCTGGCGGCGGTCTTGGCGCCGATGCCCCGTACGGCCTCGAGCTGGGACGGCGTCGCGGTATTCACGTCCACGCTGGCGGCATGGGCTCCGCCCAGCATGGCCAGCCCGAGGCTGGCGGTGGCGGCCAGCCTTCCCGCGCGTAGCCGGGCGCCGCGCATGCGATAGGGCCTGGGATCGGGTTCGGCGCGGGTGGGATCGAGGAAAGGATTCATGGCTAGGCTCCTTGAGAGTTGCCGGCGACCGGCCGGCCGCCGCGACACCGTCCGGCGTCATCGCAAGCTTGCTCCAGGAACCGCCCTGCAAGCGGGCGCGAACGGCCCGCTGTCCAAGGGGGGAAATGCGTAGGGAGGCCTCCGGCCGCCCCCTACTTCGAGATGCCGCGCAACTCGCGGATGTACTCGGAAACGCCCGTCTGCACGTCCCGCATCGGCGCGGTGAAGCCTGCCGCGCGCAATTGCGTGGTGTCGGCCTGGGTGTAGCTCTGGTAGCGGCCCTTGAGATCCTCGGGGAACTCGATGTAGCGCAGCAGCCCCTGCGCCGCCAGGTCGGCCAGCGGCAGCGGCGCCTCGCCGCGCTCCTCGCGCAGCGTGTTGACCACCGCGGCCGCCACGTCGTTGAAAGGCTGGGCCCGGCCGGTGCCGCAGTTGTAGACACCGGACACCGGACGGCCCAGGAAATGCAGGTTCACTTCGACCACGTCGTGGACCGAGATGAAATCCCGCTGCTGCTGTCCATCGCCGTAGCCGTCCCAGCCGCCGAACAGACGCACGTGGCCTTCCTTCAGGAACTGGTTCATGTTGTGGAAGGCTACCGAGGCCATCCTGCCCTTGTGCTGCTCGCGCGGGCCATAGACGTTGAAATAGCGCAGCCCCACCACCGGCGCGGTCAGCGAGGCCAGGCGGCGGCGCAGCACCTGGTCGAACAGGAACTTCGAATAGCCGTAGACGTTCAGCGGTTTCTCGTTGCGCAAGTCCTCGGCATAGACCGGGCCCGCGCCGTAAACGGCGGCCGACGACGCATACAGGAAGGGAATCCGCTCGCGCTGGGCATACTCGAAGAGCTCCAGCGTGACGCGATAGTTGTTGTCCATCATGTACTGGCCGTTGCGCTCGGTGGTGTCCGAACACGCGCCCTGGTGCAGGATCGCGTCCACCTTGGGCAGCGACCCGTCCGCCACGCGCCGGCGGAAATCATTCTTGTCCAGGTAGTCCGCGATCTCGCAGTCGACCAGGTTGACGAACTTGTCGCCTTCGAGCAGATCGTCGACCGCGATGATGTCGCGCTCGCCGCGGGCGTTCAGGCCCTTGACCAGATTGCTGCCGATGAAGCCGGCGGCTCCCGTTACGATGATCATGGCAATTTCCTCAATCTAGATCGCCAGGCCGGCGCGCAACTCGTCCGGCGTCACGATCGACGTTCCCAGCTTGCCGACGACGATGCCGCCCGCCAGGTTGGCCCATCTCATGGCCACATGCAGATCCAGTCCCGCGGCGCGCATGACGGCCAGCGTGGCGATCACGGTATCGCCGGCACCCGAGACGTCGAACACCTCGCGCGCCAGCGCCTCGACGTGGTCGCGCCCCTCGGCCGTGAAAAGCGTCATGCCCAGCTCGGAGCGCGTCACCAGCAAGGCCTCCAGGTCCAGCGCCTGGCGCAGATGCTGGGCCCGCTCGGCCAGTTGCGCCTCGTCGCGCCAGCGGCCCACGGCCTCGCGCATTTCCGACTGGTTGGGCGTGACCAGCGAGGCGCCGCGATAGCGTCCATAGTCGTCGCCCTTGGGATCCACCAGCACGACGCAGCCGCGCGCGCGGGCCAGGGCGATCAGGTCCTGCACCTGGTCCAGCACGCCCTTGGCGTAATCGGACAGCACCACCACGTCGTGGTCGGCGATATGCACCGCCACCCGCGCCGCCAGCTCGGCCAGCACGCCCGGCGAGGGCGGCTGCTCGAAATCCACCCGCAGCAACTGCTGCTGGCGTCCCAGCACGCGCATCTTCATCGTGGTCGGCACCGACGGATCCGCAACCAGATCCGCGCGCACCCCCTCGTCCTCGCACAACCGCGCAATGGCACGCCCGGAATCGTCATCGCCCACCACGCCGACCAGCGTCACATGCGCCCCCAGCGTCGCCGCGTTGCGCGCCACGTTCGCCGCCCCGCCCAGCCGGTCCTCGCTGCGCGACACATGCACCACCGGCACCGGCGCCTCGGGAGAAATGCGATGCACCTCGCCGAACCAATAACGGTCCAGCATCACGTCCCCCACCACCAACACCCGCGCCGCCGCGCGCTGCTCATCCGAGGGAAACACCCCCAACGCCGACGCGCTCATGCGTTGCTCCCCAATGAAAAACCGGCAGCCAGCCAGCCAATGCCACACACCAAGAAAACGTCACACAGATCCAGGGCGCCGCGGCTCCGGCTCCGCCGGTCCACCCGCATCGCCCCCGGGATCAGGCGCCGGGCCGCCCCAAGGCGGGTCCCGGCCCCCTTGTGGGGCTGCCGCGTAGCGGCTGGGGGCTCACCATACTGGGCGCGCGTCAGCGCGTAGGGGGGGGCATCATCCTCATACTGCATCAAGTTCTTCCAATCGTTTGGGCGCATAAGTTTCCCAGGCGTTGCAGCCCGGACATTGCCAATGGAACCGCTTGGCCTTGAAACCGCACGCCTGGCAGGCGTAGCGATCCAGGCGCTGGGTATGCTTGTGTATCAGGCTGCGCATCAGCACGGCATCGTCCGCGGGCGTCCACGGCGAGGCGGCATCGGCCTGCGGATTGTTCAGCGTCACCACGTTCGCGGCCGCCTGCTGCCCCGGCTCGACCTGCGCCGCCTTCTCGCCCGCCACCTGTGCCTCGAGCAGCCGGTCCAGCCCCAGCAGCGACGGATTGCGCTGCAAGGCGCCGCGGGCGAAGTTCCAGGCCTGCGCCAGGCCGCGCTGCCGGCGCAGCGCCTGGAAGATCGCATCGAACAGATCCAGCGACGGGTGGCGCGCATAGTGCGCCTCGAGCTTCTCCAGCCCCTCGCTGGCCGTACCGCGCGCCTCGTGGTTGGCAAGGAACTGCTCGGCCACCAGGCCCGCGTACTCGGGATGCGCGGACAGCACGGACTCCAGGTGCAGGCGCTGCGCCCGCAGGTCGCCTTCGCGCCGGGCCAGATCGGCCCGCATCATGGCGATGCGCACATGCGGAGCCGTGCCGCTGCCCCGCTGGGCCTGGACCGAGGCATGCGTGGCCGCGTCCAGCGCAGCATGGGCGGCGTCCATGTTGCCGGCGGCCAGCGCCGCCGCGGCTTCCTCGCAATGGAAATGAACGGCCTGGGACACGGGTTCGTCGATCAGTCCCTGCAAGGCCTGCACGGCCTGGATGGCATGCGGCCAATCCCGTTCGGTCTCGTGGATCCGGATCAGCGCACGCAGGGCGTCGGGGGCGAATCGCGTTCCCTTCAACTGGTCGAATGCCGCTTCGGCCCGGTCCAGCATGCCGGCGCGCAGATAGTCCTGCGCCAGTTCGTGCAAGGCCTGCTCACGCTGGTTGTCCGGCAGGTCGGCTCGCTGCAGCAGATTCTGGTGCACGCGTATGGCACGCTCGATCTCACCGCGGCGCCGGAACAGACTGCCCAGGGCGAAGTGCAGCTCGATCGTCTCGGGGTCGAGCTTGGCCACCTCGATAAAAGCGTCGATGGCACGGTCGTGCTGCTCGTTCAACAGGAAGTTGAGCCCGCGGAAATAGGAATCGGGCACGCTGCGATGCTCGGACAACATCTGCCGGATGTCCACGCGCGCGGCCACCCAGCCCAACCCGAACAACAAGGGAATGGCGATCAGCCACCAGGGTTCGAAATCCACATCGGTCCCTTACAAGGGGGTCACGGGCAGGATGGCGTCGGGGGACGGCGGCGCATCCGCGGCCGAGCCACCCTTGGCCACGGCCCGGGCCTGATCCAGCTCGCGCCGCAGCGAGGCGATCTCGCGCCGGCGGCGCATCACGCCCGGCACCGTCAGCAACAGGCCGAATACCGCGCCGACCACGAAGCTGGCCAGCATGACCACGATCAGCGGCACTTCGCTGATCAGGTGATCGGCGAAGAAATAGACGTTCACCCGGTCGGTATTCTTGAGCGCGAACAGCAGGACCACCACGAATATGACCAGTCTCAGCGCCCAGACGAGATATCGCATGGTTTGCTCCAGGTGAGGAAAAAAAGGATTGTATCCCCCCCTACGCGCTTCGCGCGCCCGGTATGGCGAGCCCCGAAGGGGGCCGGGACGGGGCGGTAATAGAAAACCCCGCCAGCTGGAGAGCTGGCGGGGTTTTGTTCGGGCTTGCCTGCGGCCTGCGAGGCCCGGTCAGTTCCCGGAAGGCTCTTGCACGGGGGCGTCGACCCGCTCGCGCAACTCCTTGCCGGCCTTGAAGTGCGGCACCCGCTTTTCGGGGACCAGCACCTTTTCACCGGACTTGGGATTGCGCCCGATACGCGGCGGACGCCTGGACAACGAAAAACTGCCGAAACCACGGATCTCGATGCGCTGCCCCTCCGACAGGGACTGGGCCATCGCATCGAGGATGGTCTTGACGGCGTAGTCGGCGTCCTTGGCGACCAGTTGCGGATACCGGGCGGCCAATCGGGCGATCAACTCGGACTTCGTCATTGAGTTCATGAAACCTCTTGGAACGCCGTACCGGGCAACCTGGCAACCCTCCCCATGGGCACGGCGGATCCGGCTCCGCCCCGCCCCAAGGCGGGCCCCGGCCCCCCTCGGGGGGCTGCCGCGTAGCGGCTGGGGGCTCACCATACCGGGCGCGCGTCAGCGCCCAGGGGGTGGGCCTATCAGCCGTTCTGCTGGTCGAGCTTGGCCTTCAACAGGGCGCCCAGGTTGGTGGTACCCGACGAAGCGCTGGCATCCGACATGCGCTGGATGGCCTCGGCCGTCTCGGCGCTGTCCTTGGCCTTGATCGAGAGCTGGATCGAACGCGTCTTGCGGTCGATGTTCAGGATCATGGCGTCGATGTTGTCGCCGGCCTTCAGCACCGTGGTGGCGTCTTCCACGCGGCCCGAAGAGATCTCAGAAGCGCGCAGGTAGCCTTCGACGTCGACCGACAGGGTCACGACCGCACCCTTGGCCTCGACCGACTTCACGGTGCCCTGGACGACGGCGCCCTTGTCATGGGTGGCCACGAAGTTGTTGAACGGATCGCCTTCCAGCTGCTTGATGCCCAGCGAGATGCGCTCCTTCTCGGTGTCGATGCCCAGCACCACGGCCTCGACCTCGTCGCCCTTCTTGAAGTTGCGCACGGCTTCTTCGCCGGACTCGCTCCAGGACAGGTCGGACAGGTGCACCAGGCCATCGATGCCGCCGGGCAGGCCGACGAACACGCCGAAGTCGGTGATCGACTTGATGGCGCCGCGGACCTTGTCGCCACGCTTGTGGTTGATCGAGAACTCTTCCCACGGGTTGGGACGGCACTGCTTCATGCCCAGCGAGATGCGGCGACGGTCTTCGTCGATCTCGAGGACCATGACTTCCACTTCGTCACCCAGGGTGACGACCTTCTTGGGATCGACGTTCTTGTTGGTCCAGTCCATTTCGGACACGTGGACCAGGCCCTCGATGCCGGCCTCGACCTCGACGAACGCGCCGTAGTCGGTCAGGTTGGTGACCTTGCCGAACAGGCGGGTGCCCTGCGGGTAGCGGCGAGCCAGGCCCACCCACGGATCTTCGCCCAGTTGCTTGACGCCCAGCGAGACGCGGTTCTTTTCCTGGTCGAACTTGAGGACCTTGGCCTGGATTTCCTGGCCGACGGACAGGACTTCCGAGGGATGACGCACACGGCGCCATGCCAGGTCGGTGATGTGCAGCAGGCCGTCGATGCCGCCCAGGTCGACGAACGCACCGTAGTCGGTGATGTTCTTGACGACGCCGTTGACGATCGCGCCTTCGTGCAGGGTCTCGAGCAGCTTCTGGCGCTCTTCGCCCATGTTGGCCTCGAGCACGGCGCGGCGCGACAGCACGACGTTGTTGCGCTTGCGATCGAGCTTGATGACCTTGAATTCGAGGGTCTTGCCTTCGTACGGAGTGGTGTCCTTGACGGGACGCAGGTCGACCAGCGAACCCGGCAGGAAGGCACGGATCGCGTTGGTCATGACGGTCAGGCCGCCCTTGACCTTGCCGGTGATGGTGCCGGTGACGAGATCGCCGGACTCCAGGGCCTTCTCGAGCTGCAGCCAGGCAGCCAGGCGCTTGGCGCGGTCGCGCGACAGCACGGTGTCGCCGTAGCCGTTTTCGAGCGCGTCGATGGCCACCGAGACGAAATCGCCTTCGGAGACTTCGAGCTCGCCCTTGTCGTCGAGGAATTCCTCGAGCGGGATCAAGGCCTCGGACTTCAGGCCGGCATTGACCACGACGAAGTTATGGTCGATGCGCACCACCTCGGCGGTGATGACTTCGCCGGATTTCATTTCCTGGCGCTTGATGCTTTCTTCGAACAGGGCGGCAAAGCTTTCTTCGCCGGCAGGGGCTTGGGAAACCGAAGACATTGTTGATGTATTACCGGGTTACGCACTTCATGGGGGCGGCCGAGACATTCGACCTGACACCGCACCAATCGGTGGAGTTGCAATACCTCATTGCTGAGGGCCTGTACTACGTGCTGACTATGATTGCCGCTGCGCCATCAGCTACGCGATGCGCCCGAGCGCTCGCCCCACCAGCTCATCACCTGCTCGACCGTCTGGTCGATGGTGAGGTGGGAGGAATCGAGCACCAGGGCATCGTGGGCGGCGGCCAAAGGCGCGTTCGCCCGTTGCGTATCGCGCGCATCGCGCGCTTCCAGATCGCGCAAAAGGGTTAAGAGGTTAGCCGAAAAACCCTTTTCGATCAACTGTTTATAGCGTCGCTGGGCCCTCGCCTCGGCGCTGGCCACCAGGAATATCTTGAGGTCGGCATCCGGAAAAACAACCGTCCCCATGTCCCGGCCGTCGGCCACCAGCCCGGGCGGGCACCGGAAAGCGCGCTGGCGGTCGAGCAACGCCGCCCGCACCGGCGCCAGGACCGCCACCTGCGAGGCCATGTTGCCGACTTCCTCGCGCCGGATGTCGGCGCTGACGTCGCGCCCGCCCATGAAGACCCCGTCGGCGACGAAGCGCACGTCCAGGGCGGCCGCGGCGGCGGCCGCGCCTTGCTCGTCACCGGCCGCGATACCCTGCTCCAGGCAGGCCAGCGCGGTCAGGCGGTACAGCGCCCCGCTGTCCAGCAGATGCCAGCCCAACCGGGCCGCCACGCGCGCCGCGATGGTGCCCTTGCCCGAGGCGGTCGGCCCGTCGATGGCGATCATGGGAACGGTGGAACCATTCATTTAAGAAACCTATCATTTTTATCGTATCGATCAATTGGCGTCGCCTCGCGAGTCGGCGCACAATTCGATAACGATTCTCATTACCAATCAAGGAAGACGACGATGGCCAAGACCCTTGCCTTCGGCGGCCTGCATATCGTGACCTCGTTCAGCGTCACCTACATTATTACCGGCAGCGTGGCGCTGAGCGGCGCGGTCACCTTCATCGAGCCGGCCGTCAACACCGTCGTGCACTATTTCTTCGACAAGTTCTGGGAACGGGACCGGCGCGCCGGTAACCCGGCCGCCGCGGCTCAGGCCCCCACCAGCCCCGCATAGACATCGAAATACGTGGGAAAGGTCTTGCTCACGCAGCCGGGATCGAGAATGCGCACCCCCACGGGACCGAACGCCGCCAGCGAGAAGCACATGGCCATGCGGTGATCGTCCCAGGTGCCGATCTCGGCAGGCGTCCAGGTGGCGGGAGGGGTCACGGTCAGGCTGTCCGGGGTGGCGGTCACCGTCGCCCCCAGCTTGGCCAGCTCGGTCTGCATCGCGTGGATGCGATCGGTTTCCTTGACCCGCCAGCTCGCGATGTTGCGCAGGCGGCACGGGCCGTCCGCGTACAAGGCCAGGACCGCGGCGGTCATCGCGGCATCCGGGATCAGGTTGAAATCGGCGTCGAAGGCCTTCAGACGAGCGCCTTCGGCCACCTTGACGCCGCGGGTCTCTATCCAGTCCGGCCCCATCTCGACCTCGGCGCCCATCGCCGCCAGGGTGTCGGCGAACGCCACGTCGCCCTGGATGCTGTCGCGGCCGACGCCGGCCACGCGCACCGGACCGCCGCCTATCGCGCCCAGCGCCAGGAAATAGGAGGCCGACGAGGCGTCCCCCTCGACCAGCATCTGGCCCGGCGACCGGTAGGCAGCCTGGGCGGGAACGGTGAAGCGCAGCCAGCCCTCGCGCTCGACCGTCACGCCGAAGCGGCGCATCAGGTTCAGCGTCATCTCGACGTAGGGCTTGGAAATCAGCTCGCCCTCGACCTCGATCACGAAGTCCCGGCCAGCGGCCTGGGTAGCCAGCGGAGCCGCCAGCAGCAGCGCGGTCAGGAACTGGCTGGAAACCGAGCCGTTGACCTTGACCGGCCGGGACAGGTCCGGTTCGCCCCAGCCCAGCGACAGCGGCGGATAGCCCTCGCGCCCCTGGTAGGCCACGCGCGCGCCCAGCATGCGCAGCGCGTCCACCAGGTCGCCGATCGGGCGCTCGTGCATGCGTGGCACGCCGTGCAACAGGTAATGCCCGCCCATCATCGCCAGCGCGGCGGTCAGCGGCCGGATGGCCGTGCCCGCGTTGCCCATGAACAGGTCGGCTTGGCCCACCGGGAAGCGCCGCGCCCCCTCGACCAGCACTTCGTCCGGACGCTGGCCCGAAGAAATCATTATGCCCAGCTTGCGCAATGCCGCCAGCATGACCTGGGTGTCGTCCGAATCCAGCAAGCCGGTCAGGCGGGTCGTCCCCTCGGCCAGCGCGGACAACAGCAGCACGCGATTGGAGATGCTCTTGGAACCGGGCAGGTCGACGGTACCCCGCGCGTGGCGCGCCGGCGCCAGGTCGAGATACGGCGGATGGCGGGAATCGGTCATGGCGGTCATTCGTTCGTATCGGGAGATGGCTGCCCGGCCCGCCAGGCGCGCCGGGATTTCGACACGGTCTCCAGCATGGCTTGCAGGCCCGCCGCATCGCCCTGGCGCATGGCCTGCTCGAAGGCGTCCAGGGCCCGCCGCACCGCGGCGGTCTCTTGCATCATGGCTTCGCGGTTTGCCAGGAAGATGTCACGCCACATGTCGGGCGACCCGCCGGCGATGCGGGTGAAATCGCGGAACCCGCTGCCGGCCAGGTCCAGCCGCAGGGGCGCATCGGCGGCCTCCAGCACCTGGGCCATGTAGGCGAATGCCAGCAGGTGCGGCACGTGGCTGACCGACGCGAGCACGGTGTCGTGTTCGCCCGGACGCATCGTCCTGATCCGGGCGCCGCAGGTGCCCCATGCCTGCTCGACCAATCCGACGGCCCCGGGCGGATTCTCGTCCAGCGGGGTCAGGATCACCGTGCGGTCCTGGTACAAGTCGGCAAAGGCGGCGCCCGGGCCGCTCTGTTCGCTGCCGGCGATCGGATGGCCCGGCACGAACTGGCCGATGCGGCCGCCCAGCGCCTCGCGCGCGGCGCGCACGACGTCCATCTTCGTACTGCCGGCGTCGGTGACGACGGTATCGGGCCCCAGGTGCGGCGCCAGGCCATCCAGGGTCGCACGCGTCGCGCCCACCGGCACGGCCATCAGGACCAGGTCGGCCCGCGCCGCTTCCTGCAGCGTGGCCGGACGGTCGATCAGGCCCAGCTTGCGCGCCTGCTCGAGCGTCGCGACCTGGCGGCCGACGCCCCAGACCTCGCCGACCTGTCCGGCCCGCCGCAGCGCGGCGGCGAACGAGCCGCCGATCAGCCCCACGCCCACGACCGCGAGCACCGGTACCAATGGCCGCGAGGAACCGGAGGCCCCCCCGGCCGAATCCGGATGCGACATGGGTAGGTCTCCGCTCACGCAGATACCGGGTACGACCCCAGCACCTTGAAGAACGCCACGCGCGCCTGGAGCGCGGCCAGGGCCTTGGCGACCTTGGGATCCTGGCGATGGCCTTCGATGTCCACGTAGAAATAGTATTCCCACTGGCCGGTGCGGGCCGGGCGGGATTCGAAGCGCGTCATGGACACGTCGTTCTCGGCCAGCGGAGCAAGCATCCGGTAGACCGCACCGGCCTCGTTGGGCACGGCCAGGATCAGGCTGGTCTTGTCGCGGCCCGAGGGCGTGGTCTCGAGATGGCCGATGGCCAGGAAGCGGGTGCGATTGTGCGGATCGTCCTGGATGCCCGCGGCCACGACCTTCAGGCCCCAGCGCTGTGCCGCCTGCTCGCTGGCGATGGCCGCGACGGTGGGATCCTCGGAAGCCAGGCGGGCCGCCTCGGCATTGCTGGCCGCCGACGCGCGGGCCAGTTCGGGATGATGATCGGACAGCCAGCCCTGGCACTGCGCCAGCGATTGCGGATGCGAGCGGATGACGCTCACGCCGTCCAGCGTGCCGCTCTGGGTCATCAGGCATTGCACCACGGCCACCGAACGCTCGCCCAGCACCTTCACCGGCGAGGACAGCAGCAGGTCCAGCGTGCGGTTGACGGCGCCTTCGTTGGAATTCTCGAGCGGAACGATGCCGAAGTCCGCGCGGCGGGTCTCCACCGAACGGAAGACCTCGTCGATCGTGCCGCACGAGATCGCGTCGACCGCATGGCCGAAATGCGCCAGCACGGCCTGTTCGGAATAGGTGCCCTGCGGACCGAGATAGGCGACGCGGGCGGGCTGCTCCAGCGCGCGGCACGCCGACATGATCTCCATCCAGATGGCGGACAGCGCCTGGCCGGGCAACGGGCCGGCATTGAGCTCCTGCAGCCGGCGGATGACCTGGGCCTCGCGCTCGGGCCGGAACACGGCTCCGGCGTGGTGCTCCTTCGCCATTCCCACCGCCTGTGCGGTACGCGCGCGCTCGGACAGGAGCTCGAGCACCTGGGCGTCGATGGCATCGATGCGCTCGCGCAGCGGCGCCAGCTTCTTTTGCAGATCGTCATCCATGGCTGCGCTCGAATTCCTTCATGAAGTCGACCAGGGCGCGCACGCCCTCGATGGACATCGCGTTATAGATGGACGCGCGCATGCCGCCCACGCTCTTGTGCCCCTTGAGCTGCAGCAGGCGCGCGGCTTCGGCCGCCTGCAGGAACGGCGCATTCAGCGCATCGTCGCGCAGCATGAACGGCACGTTCATGCGCGACCGGACGGGCCGGTGCACCGGATTGCGATAGAACGAGGTGCTGTCGAGATAGTCGTACAGCAGCCGGGCCTTCTCCACGTTGGCGGCTTCCATGGCCACCACGCCGCCCCGCTGCTTGAGCCACTTGAACACCAGCCCGGCGACGTAGATCGCATACGTGGGCGGCGTGTTGAAGCGCGAGCGCTCCTTGGCCACGATGCCGTAGTCGAACGCCGACGGGCAGATGGGCAAGGCGTGGCCCAGCAGATCCTTGCGCACGATGACGATGGTCAGCCCCGCCGGCCCGATGTTCTTCTGCGCGCCGGCGTAGATCAGCCCGGCGCGGCGCACGTCCATGGGCCGGGACAGGATGTGCGAGGATGCGTCCACGGTCAGCGCGGCGCCGGGCGCGCCCAGCGCCGCCAGGTCGGGCCAATCCATGAATTCGACGCCGCCTATGGTCTCGTTGCTGCACAGGTGGACATAGCTCGCCTGCGGGCGCACGCGCCAGGAAGCGGGGTCCGGCATGTAGGTCCACGGACCTTGCTGCGCGCCGTCCACGACGGCGGCCTGCTCGGACGTGGCCGCCACGGCCACGTCGCCGTAGCGCCGGGCTTCCGCGAAGGACTTGGCCGACCACGAACCGCTTACCACGTAGTCGGCCGCATGCGCCTCGCGGCGGCCGATCAGGTTCATCGGCGCGATGGCGTTCTCGCCCAGCCCGCCCCCCTGCAGGAACAGCACGGCATAGTCGTCCGGCACCGAGAGCAGCTCGCGCAGGTCGGCCTCGGCCTCGTCGCAGATCTGCTCGAAGTGCTTGCCGCGATGGCTCATTTCCATCACGGACATGCCGCTGCCGTGCCAGTCCAGCATTTCGGCCGCCGCCTGCTGCAGCACGGCCTCGGGAAGTACGGCCGGCCCGGCCGAGAAGTTGTAGGGTCGATTCATGGCAGCCGCCTTATTCGGCCTCGCTGGAAGACGGAGCTTCCGGCCCGGCGTCGGTGCCGTTGCCTTCGGGCTCCTCGGTGTCGGACTCGACCACGCGCTGCACGCCCGACAGGTGCGTGCCCTCGTCGACGTTGATCAGCGTGACGCCCTGCGTGGCCCGGCCCATTTCGCGGATCTCGCTGACGCGCGTACGCACCAGCACGCCGCCGGTGGTGATCAGCATGATCTCGTCGGCCGGATCCACCAGCACGGCGCCCACGACCTTGCCGTTGCGCTCGGACGTCTGGATGGCGATCATGCCCTTGGTGCCCCGGCCATGGCGCGTGTATTCACCGATGGGCGTGCGCTTGCCGTAGCCGTTCTCGGTCGCGGTCAGCACGCTCTGGGTCTCGTTCTCGGCCACCAGCAGCGCGATCACGGTGTGCGACTCCTCCAGCATCATGCCGCGCACGCCCCGGGCCGTGCGTCCCATGGGACGCACGTCGTTCTCGTCGAAGCGCACGGCCTTGCCGGCGTCCGAGAACAGCATCACGTCATGCTTGCCGTCGGTCAGCGAGGCGCCGATGAGGTAGTCGCCCTCGTCCAGGTCGACCGCGATGATGCCGGCCTTGCGCGGGTTGGAGAACTCGGACAGCGGCGTCTTCTTGACCGTGCCCTTGGCGGTGGCCATGAAGACGTAGTGGTCCTCGCTGTACGCCTTGACGGTCAGCACCACGGTGACCTTTTCGCCCTCCGACAGCGGGAACATGTTGACGATGGGCCGGCCGCGCGAGTTGCGCGTGCCCTGCGGCACTTCCCAGACCTTCAGCCAGTAGACCCGGCCGCGGTTGCTGAAGCACAGGATGGAATCGTGCGTGTTGGCGATGAAGAGCTGGTCGATCCAGTCGTCTTCCTTCGTGGCCGTGGCCTGCTTGCCGCGACCGCCGCGCTTCTGGGCGCGATACTCGGACAGCGGCTGGCTCTTGATGTAGCCGGAGTGGGACAGCGTCACCACCATGTCGGTCGGCGTGATGAGGTCCTCGGTGTCGAGCTCGGTCGCGTTCAGCTCGATCTGCGAACGGCGGATGTCCTTCACGTCGGTGCCGAACTCGGCCTTGATAGCCGACAGTTCGTCGCCGATGATGACGGTCACGCGCTCGGGCTTGGCCAGGATGTCGAGCAGGTCGGCGATGTTGGCCATCACGTCCTTGTACTCGCCCACGATCTTGTCCTGCTCCAGGCCGGTCAGGCGCTGCAGGCGCATGTTCAGGATTTCCTGGGCCTGCGTATCGCTCAGGCGGTACAGGCCATCGTCCTGCATGCCGAACTCCTCGCCCAGGCCTTCGGGACGGTAGGCCCCGCGGCCGCCGACCGTGTCGGCCTCGGCGCGCGTCAGCATCTCGCGCACCAGCGACGAATCCCAGGTGCGGGCCATGAGTTCCTGGCGCGCGATGGGCGGCGTGGGGGCAGCCTTGATGATGGCGATGAAATCGTCGATGTTGGCCAGCGCCACGGCCAGGCCTTCGAGCACGTGACCGCGCTCGCGCGCCTTGCGCAGCTGGAACACCGTGCGGCGGGTCACGACCTCGCGCCGGTGCGCCAGGAAATACTCCACCATCTGCTTCAGGTTCAACAGGCGCGGCTGGCCTTCCACCAGCGCCACCAGGTTCATCCCGAAGGTATCCTGCAGCTGGGTGTTCTTGTAGAGGTTGTTGAGCACGACCTCGGGTACTTCGCCGCGCTTGAGCTCGATCACGACACGCATGCCGTCCTTGTCGGACTCGTCGCGGATATCGGAGATGCCTTCGATCTTCTTCTCGTTGACCAGCTCGGCGATGCGCTCGAGCAGCGAACGCTTGTTGACCTGGTACGGGATCTCGTCGACCACGATGGCCTGGCGGCCGCCCTTCTCGACGTCCTCGAAATGGGTCTTGGCCCGCATCACCACCCGGCCGCGGCCGGTGCGATAACCCTCGCGCACGCCGGACATGCCATAGATGATGCCGCCCGTGGGGAAGTCGGGAGCGGGAATGATCTCGATCAGCTCGTCCACCGTGCACTCCGGATTGCGCAGGCAGTACAGGCAGCCGTCGACCACCTCGGCCAGGTTGTGCGGCGGGATGTTGGTGGCCATGCCCACGGCGATGCCGGAACTGCCGTTGACCAGCAGGTTGGGCAGGCGGGCCGGCAGCAGCAGCGGCTCTTTCTCGCTGCCGTCGTAGTTGGGCCCGAAGTCAACCGTTTCCTGGTCGATGTCGGCCAGCAGTTCGTGCGCGATCTTGGCCAGGCGGATTTCGGTGTACCGCATGGCCGCCGCGCCGTCGCCGTCGACCGAGCCGAAGTTGCCCTGGCCGTCCACCAGCATGTAGCGCAGCGAGAACGGCTGCGCCATGCGCACGATCGTGTCGTAGACCGCCTGGTCGCCGTGCGGGTGGTACTTACCGATGACATCGCCGACGATACGGGCCGACTTCTTGTAGGCCCGGTTCCAGTCGTTGTTCAGTTCGTGCATCGCGTACAGCACGCGCCGGTGCACGGGCTTGAGACCGTCCCTCACGTCGGGAAGCGCGCGGCCCACGATCACGCTCATCGCGTAATCCAGGTAGCTGCGGCGCATTTCCTCTTCAAGAGAGATCGGTAGTGTTTCCTTGGCGAAGGAATCCATGGGCAAGCTGCTTCAAGAGGTGTTGTCGCATCCCGCTCGCAAGGCATTTCGCGAGGGCAAAACAGCTTGCGAACGAACGGCGGGCGAAGCTTAAGAGTTTATCACCCCGGCCTGGCGTTATGCTTAGGGCCCCGCCCGCCACCCGACGCGTCCATGGCCCCGACCACCCTGCTGCTTCCCGACTGGCTGATCCCCGTCGAACCCGACCAGGCCGTCCTGGCCGGCCACGGCATCGCCGTGCGCGACGGCCGGATCGCCGACATCGCGCCGCACGCCGTCCTGCGGGACCGCCACCCCGGCGCCGCCGAACGCCCCCTGGCCGGCTGTGCCCTGCTGCCCGGCTTCGTCAACCTGCACACGCACGCAGCCATGAGCCTGTTGCGCGGCGCCGGCGACGACCTGCCGCTCATGGCCTGGCTGCAAGAGCGCATCTGGCCTCTGGAGCGCAAGCTGATGTCGGCCGACTTCGTCTACGACGGCAGCGTCCTCGCCTTCGCCGAGATGCTGGCCGGAGGCACCACCTGCTGCGCCGACATGTATTTCCACCCCGAAGAGGTGGCCCGCGCCGCGCTGTCGATGGGAATCCGCGCGGCGGTGGGCGGCACGGTGTTCGAGATATCCGGCGCGCCGCCGGCCGAGCAGATGCTGGCGCAGGCCCTGGCGGCCCATGAAAAGTACCGCGGCGAACCGGGACTGCGCTTCATGCTGGCTCCCCACGCGCCCTACACGGTGGGCGACGACATGCTGCGCCACCTGGCCGCCGTGGCCGAGGAGGCCGACCTGACCATCGCCATCCACCTGCACGAAACCCGCCAGGAAGTCGAGGAAGCGGTGGCCATGCACGGCATGCGCCCCGCCGAGCGCCTGGCCCATCTCGGCCTGCTGTCGCCCCGGCTGGTGGCCGTGCACGGCGTCCACCTGGACGCCGACGACATCGCGCTGCTGGCGTCCCACGGGGTCAGCCTGGCCCACTGCCCCGCTTCCAACCTCAAGCTCGCCAGCGGCCTCGCGCCGGTTGCCCGCCTGCTCGAGGCCGGCGTCAACCTGGGCATAGGCACCGACGGCGCGGCCAGCAACAACCGCCTGGACATGCTGTCGGAACTGCGGCTGGCGGCCCTGCTGGCCAAGGGCGCCAGCGGCGATGCGCGGGCGCTGCCTGCCCACCGGGCGCTGCACGCGGCCACGCTGGGCGGCGCGAAGGCGCTGGGGTGGGACGACCGGATCGGCTCGGTCGCGGTGGGCAAATATGCCGACCTGGTGGCGATACGGCTCGATTCCGCCCGGCTCGCGCCGGTATTCGACCCGGTGTCCCACGTGGTCTACGCGGCCGGAAGAGAGGACGTGGAAGAGGTATGGATCGACGGCCGGACAGTTGCAAAAAAACTACAACTCACCAATTCACCATCAAAAAGCGATCTCGAAAGGATAATGTCCCGGATATCGCAGTGGCGCTTGCGTGCAGCCGGTGTGATTTCTGGCACAAACACTTACTTATCCCAGGAGTGAGTGGCATGAGAGAACAACCGCAATGCTATACTGGGCATGTATATCCATGTTGCGGCGGGGGTTCGCTGCGAGTTTCATTTCAAGCTAAGAGGAGAAACATGAACAAACGCTCCAAAATTGGAATCTCTCTGGCGCTCGCCTTCGCTGCCGTGACGGCCTCGGGCGTGGCCTCTGCTCAAGCCGGTAAGGTCAACGACAACTGGCAATCGGCGTTCGGCGTGCAAGTCAAGAGCGCTGACGGCCTGTGCTGGCGCAATGGGTTCTGGACCCCCGCCACCGCCGACCCGTCCTGCGATGGCGCGCTGAAGGTCGCTGCGCCCGCCGCTGCCCCGGCTCCTGCCCCCGCTCCCGCCCCGGCTCCGGCTCCCGTGCCCGTTCCGGTCAGCCAGAAGGTCACCTACTCCGCCGACGCCTTCTTCGACTTCGACAAGTCCGTCGTCAAGCCCGAAGCCAAGGCCAAGCTGGACGAGCTGGTCAACCAGATCCGCGGCATCAACCTGGAAGTCGTGATCGCCGTCGGCCACACCGACTCGATCGGTACCGACGCCTACAACCAGCGCCTGTCGGTCCGTCGTGCCGAAGCTGTCAAGGCCTACCTGGTCAGCAAGGGCATCGAAGCCAACCGCGTCTACACCGAAGGCAAGGGCGAGAAGCAGCCCATCGCCGACAACAAGACCGCCGCCGGCCGTGCCAAGAACCGCCGCGTGGAAGTCGAAGTCGTGGGTACGCGCAACAAGTAATCCACTGCCTGACAGTTGGATCCCGGCGGTATCCTTCGGGTACCGCCGGCTGGAACCCCGCTCTGCGGGGTTTATTTTTTTGCCGCCAAACTGGAGTCCGCCATGACCACCACCGCCCAGGAATCCCGGCCCGTCAACGCCGATGCGGCCGAGTTGGCCAAGTTCAGCGCCCTGGCCTCGCGCTGGTGGGACCCGGAAAGCGAATTCAAACCGCTGCATGCCATCAATCCGCTGCGCCTGGAATGGATCAGCCAGATGGCGCACGGGCTGGGAAACAAGACCGTGCTGGACGTCGGTTGCGGCGGCGGCATATTGGCCGAAAGCATGGCGGCTCGCGGCGCCATGGTCACCGGTATCGACCTGGCCGAAAAATCGCTGAAGGTCGCGAAACTCCATAGCCTGGAAAGCGGCGTGAAAGTGGAATACCGCAATATCAGCGTGGAGCAGTTGGCCGATGACCAACCCGGCTCTTTCGATATCGTGACGTGCATGGAGTTACTGGAGCACGTACCGGATCCGGAATCCGTCATCCGGGCCTGCGCCAGGCTGGCCAAACCCGGCGGACACGTTTTTTTCTCGACGCTGAACCGCAATTTAAAATCGTTTACCTTTGCCATACTGGGCGCCGAATACATATTGGGCCTGGTACCGCGAGGCACGCACAGCTACGACCATTTCATCCGCCCCAGCGAACTGTTGGGCGCCGCCCGCGGCGCTGGCCTGGAGGCAGTCGCGATCAAGGGATTGGAATACAACCCCCTGACGAAAATCTACAAACTGAGCAGCGACAGCAGCGTCAATTACATGGTGGCGACGATACGCTCATGAAACCGCTGGTTCTTTTCGATTTCGACGGCACATTGGCCGATACCGCCCCCGACCTTGCCGCCGCCGCCAATCAGCAGCGCCTGCGCCGGGGCCTGCCCGCCCTGCCCTACGAGCAACTGCGTCCCATGGCCTCGCACGGCGCGCGGGGATTGCTGCGCGTGGCGCTCGGGCTGACCCCCGAGTCGCCCGGCTACGAAGCGTGCAAGCAGCAGTTCCTGGACGACTACGCCGCCAACATCGCCGTGCATACCTCCCTCTTCCCCGGGGTGGAAACATTGCTGTCCAGCCTCGTCCAGGAGGGCTGGGCATGGGGCATCGTCACCAACAAGGTCACCCGCTTCACCACGCCGCTGGTGCGCCACCTGGCGCTCGAGCAGCACAGCGCCGTCGTGGTCTGCGGCGACACCACCGCCTACTCGAAACCGCATCCTGAACCGCTGCTGCACGCCGCGCGGGAAGTCGGCGTCGCGCCGCGGCATTGCCTGTACGTGGGCGACGACCAGCGCGACATCGCTGCCGGCAAGGCCGCGGGCATGAAGACCATCGCCACCGCCTACGGCTATTGCGGCGATGGCGTGCCTGTCGAGGCCTGGGGCGCGGACGCGGTCGTCGCCTCGGTCCCGGACTTGCTGCCGGCGATACGGCGCCTGCTGCCGACATGATCCCCCCGGCCGGAGCCGCCTCTTGAAAACCCGCCCCATGGCTCCATATGGGATACAATCCTCCTCAAGGGGCCGTACCGGTTTCGACGGGGGTCGCGAAGCAGCACAGGGCATGTCGAGCACCAGTAAGCTCGTTAAACCACTGGAACGCAAATAAACGCCAACGACGAGCGTTTCGCTCTCGCCGCTTAAGCGGTGAGCCGCTGCACCGATCTGTCCTTGGGTCGGGCGGAGGAAGGGCAACTTTCCTAAGGATCCCTGTCTAGGGCCATAAACCCCCGAAGCAGCCTGATCCTGAACCGCAGCAGTGTCATTCTCAAGGAATCGGTATGAACTGGGGTCACACGGTTCATGCTTAAACTACGTGAATCGCTGTGTGCCGGCCTGTCGGTTGGCTAAGCACACGGTTAAATCCAAATAAATCGACTACACATGTAGAACTGTCTGTAGAGGGCTTCCGGACGCGGGTTCAATTCCCGCCGGCTCCACCAATAACAAAACCCCAACCGTTCTCGGTTGGGGTTTTTTCTTGTCTGATCGCGCCGGTTCCCGCGTGTTGTTGGGGGTTCCAGCGGAAGCCTGCGGACTTCGCCGGTCAGCCTTTCAGCCCGTTCCGGGCCACATTCCACTCTTTCCTGGCCATTCCTCGCTCCGGCCTCGCTCCCTGGAACCGGCCCGAAGTCCGCAAAGGCCACAAGCCAGAGCCATACAGATCAAAGGGTTACGCGCGGACGAATCAAGCGGTTGGATTGCAGCATCGGGTGGCGAAGGACACGCTGCGGGTGCGTTTCGTCGGTAGTTATCGAGAACTACCGACATGTCGCAACGCGAAAGTACGTGCTTGGATGGTGGCTAAGACAAGGAACGTCTTGTCAGGACAATGTCCGGACGGGTACAATAAAAGAATCCAATATCAGTCCGGAGGGGCACCATGAGCACCCTGAATCTTTCCAAGACCGAACGCATTGACGTTCGTGCCAGCACGCCGGTCAAGCAGCTGCTTCAAGAAGCCGCACGCGCCTGCCACAAGAACGTCAGCGAGTTCCTGCTCGACGCGGGCGTGACGGCGGCCGCGCAGACGCTGGCGGATCGTCGCCAGTTCGTGCTGGACGACACACAGTGGCAGGCCTTCCAGGAGGCGCTGGACCGCCCGGTGCAAAGCAAGCCTCGTCTGAAGAAGTTGCTGCGTGAACCTGGGGTGCTGGATTGAGCAATGACTACTCGCCCGTTCGCAAGCTGGCTGCAACAGATCAGGTCGATGCGTTCGACTGCGGCCAGGCCGCGCTGAACCAGTTCCTGCAGCGCTACGCGCTCGTCAACCAGAAGGCCAACAGCGCGCAGACCTATGTCTGCTGCCAGGGTGACGTGGTGGTCGGCTTCTACAGCCTAGCCGTTGGTAGCGTCGATCCGGAAGCCACGCCGTCGAGAGTGATGAAGGGGCTGGCGCGCCACCCGGTGCCGGTCATGATCCTGGCCCGGCTCGCCGTGGACAAGGAGCATCAGCGTAAAGGTCTGGGCCAGGCCTTGCTCAAGGATGCACTGCTGCGCACCGCACAGGCCGCCGACATTGCGGGTATCCGCTGCCTGTTGGTCCATGCCAAGGACGACGCAGCACGGCAGTGGTACGAATCGTGGGAATTCGAGCCCAGCCCGACTGATCCGTACCATCTGTTCCTGATGCTCAAGGATCTCAAAGGCATGTTGAGCTGAGGTGGTGTCTCCACCTCAGAGTCCGACTCTCTCCCGCTGCTCATCCCACAGCGCTGGCGGATCAACCGCCAGATCAAACAGCGTGACGTGGTTCGGCAATTCGTCGTCCAGGATGGCCGCCACGATGTCGGGTGCCAGCGTGGTCAGGTTGACCATCCGGCTGACGTAGCTGTTGTCGATTCCTTCCCGCGTGGCGATCTCCTTCAAGGACTTCGCCTCTCCTGATTCGAGCATCGCCAGCCAGCGGTGACCCCTAGCCAGCGCCAGTTGGATGGAGGTCGGTGCCACGTCCCACGGCCTGACCGGCGCGGTTTCGCCGTTTGGCAAGGTGACCAGTTTGCGGCCGCTGCGGCGTTTGATCTGGATCGGCACTGACAGGGTCAGCCTGCCGTCGCTGGTCTGCAGGATGTCCGGCTCACCGGTCTTCTGGATTCGGATGTCGCTCATGCCAGGGCCTCCGCTTGTTGCTCGACCGGCTCGGGACGCAGTTCAAGCACCAGCCGCTCGATGCCGTTGGCGCGCAGTCGCACTTCGAGGTCATTGGGCGACACGATCACCTTCTCCACCAGCAGCTTGACGATCCGGGTTTGCTCCGCTGGAAACAGTTGTGGGCTTGCCCCGCCTCTCCGGACAGGTTGTTTAACCTAACAAACCGCCGCCTCGAACTGCATGGGGCTGACGTATCCCAGCGTTGAGTGCTGGCGCCTTGTGTTGTAGAACCGCTCGATGTAGTCGAACACCTCGGCCCTGCACTCATCGCGGGACCGGTAAATCCGTCGGCTCAGCCGTTCGGTTTTCAGCGTGGAGAAGAAGCTCTCCATGGCGGCATTATCCCAGCAGTCCCCGCGCTTGCTCATGCTGCACACGATCCCAGCATCGGCCAGCAGCATCTGGAACTGCTCGCTGGTGTACTGGCTGCCCTGGTCGGAGTGGTGCAGGACTTCGCGCGGGCGGCCTCGCCGATGCAACGCCATCATCAGGGCGTCGGTCACCAATTGCGACGTCATGCTGGCCTGCATGGACCAGCCGACGATACGTCGTGAGTACAAGTCCATGACGGCCGCCACGTAGAGCCAGCCCTCTGCTGTCCAGACATAGGTGAAGTCGGCCACCCATTTCTGGTTGGGCGCGCGGGCCGTAAAGTCTCGATCCAGCACGTTGGCGGCAATGGCATGAGCCGATCTTGGCCCCGCATCCGACGGGTGACGACGGCGCTTGGTTCGTGCCACGAGGTTTGCCCGGCGCATCAGACGCGCCACACGATGCCTGCCCCAGTGCTCGCCCCAGGCGCGCAGATCCCGCCATACCCGAGGGCTGCCATACGTCCGATCGCTGGACTGGAAGCTCTCTCGGATACGGCCGATCAATCGCTCGTTGGCCTGTTCCCGAGCGCTGGGCGAGCGGCCATGCCATTCATAAAAGCCGCTGCGCGACACGCCCAAGGTTCGGCATAGCTCGCTGACCGACCAGACGGCCCGATGCCGGGCGATGAACGGATACTTCATGTCTGGTCCTTGGCAAAGTATCCGACCGCTTTTTTTAATATGTCTCGTTCGGTCTTGACCTTGGCCAGCTCCCGCCGTAGTTGCTCGATTTCCTGCTGCTGGGCACTCTTGAGCGGCTTGCCGGGCGTCGGCTCCCATGTGCCGCCGCGCATCTGCCCGACCCAACGCCGTAGAACGCTGGGATCCAAACCCAGGTCCTGAGCCACGCCCGATACGTTGCTATCGGGCTGTTCCGCCAGCCTCACCGCCTCGCGCTTGAACTCGTCCGTGAAATGTCTTCTGTTTCGTGCCATCGCTTCGCTCTCCAGGCATGATCATGCCATCTGATCTGTCCGGAGTAACGGGGCAAGCCCAGATCGCTGCGTAGGGCCGTGTGACCCCCATCCTGCAGCGTGACCTGATTGGGTCAAGGCCGAGTTGTCATGCAGGCAGTTTGGCTGCAAGCAGTTCGACCTTCTCGATATTGGGCGGAGAACTGAGCAAGGTCGCGGCGTTGGCCATCAAGGCCGCGGCGATCTGGCCGTTCAGATGTGCTTGGCGACCTGCCTCATCGGCAAAGGCATCGAACACACCGAACGTCGAAGGGCCAAACTTCAATGCGAACCAGGCAGTGGTGCCGGACTCGGCGTTGGCGAGCGGCAGTGCGCTGGCCAGGAAGTCGGCAAGCGCAGCCTCCTGGCCGGGTTTGGCTTCGAGGCGAACAAACAGGGCGAGCTTGGTCATACTGTAATCCTTTGGGTAAATGGGTTAGGTGAAGGGATCGACGAGCCTGCAGTCTAAATCTTCATGACAGCCATCTCTATAGGCAATAATGACAACTTTGATATCATTGTTGCCATGAAACTCCACATCCTTGTTTGTGATGGCGTGTTTGATCTGGGGCTTGCGGCGCTCACTGACACAGTGGGCTTGGCCAATGCGATGTCGGGCTCGCTGCCACAGGCTCCCGCGCACATAGAGCTCACGCTGGTGGGCGTGCGGCGTCGCATCCGAACTGCGCAAGGCTTGACTGTCCCCGTGGTCACTGCGCATGGTGTGCCCGAACCAGACGTTGTGCTCGTGCCAGCGTTTGGCGACAAGATGCCTGACACGCTCTCGGCTCGGCTCACACGCCCCGACGTGCCCGATGCGGTCGCCATGCTACAGCAGTGGTCCACCGCTGGCGCGCACCTTGGTGCCGCTTGCACCGGTAGTTTCTTGCTTGCAGAGAGTGGCCTGCTTGATGGACATAGTGCCACGACGTCATGGTGGCTGGGGCCGATGTTTCGGCAGCGCTATCCGAACGTCACGCTGGACGAGTCACGCATGATCGTGAACTCGACACGCTTCACCACCGCGGGTGCCGCTTTGGCCCACGTCGACTTGGCCTTGCGCATCATCCGAGGGCGCAGTCCGGCGCTGGCGGCCCTGGTGGCACGCTATCTGCTGGTCGAGACACGCAGTTCGCAAGCCGAGTTCGTGATTCCCGACCACCTTGCGCATGCCGACCCGATGGTGGAGCGCTTCGAGTGCTGGGCCAGACGTCGGCTCGCGCAGGGGTTCTCGCTGGCCGAGGCGGCCAGCGCCGCGGGCACAAGCGAGCGCACCTTGGCGCGGCGGCTGCAAAGCGTTTTGGGCAAGACACCGCTGTCGTATTTCCAGGACCTGCGCGTGGAGCATGCCGTCCATCTCTTGCGCACCGGAAACGCGAGCGTCGACCAAGTCGCCGCACAGGTCGGGTACTCGGATGGGGTGACCCTGCGGGCCCTGTTGCGCCGTAAGCTGGGCCGGGGTGTCAGGGAGTTGCGACGCGGTGGATGACCAGAGGCGTTTGGTGTATGTACGGCTGGAGACCGCCGGGAAACTGACGCAGGCCAAACGGCGCATTTTGACCTGACAAAACTACTGCCCGCCACGGCGCGCAAGCTCCAGTTTGACCCCGGACAAAGTTTTGCTGGCAATGTCGTGGTTGAGCAAATCAATACCTTGATTGAGCAACGCTGTGCACTGACGATTCGGCGGCTCACCGCCCCCGCCGCCGACAATGATGCAGCCGCCGAGCCCACCGTTTGAACTACCGTGCGGACACGGGTTCGATTCAGGGTTTGGGAGTTGAACCGACATCCCATCGCAGACGAGTTTGATGCCCGTTTCCGGCGACTGAATCGCCCAGATGGCCGGCGGTGCCGCCGACGTTGCAAATCGTCGGTACTTGTCGATATCTACCGACGAATCGGAACATTTCTCAGCTGACACTGACCTGGGCCACAACGGTCTTGGTCGAGGTCGCCAGGCACGACTCCTCGTATGCCTCAATGTCGGCCTGCCGGTAGAGCACGCGCCCGCAGAGCTTCAGAAACTTGGGGCCGATCCCCGCGCTGCGCCAGCGCTCAAGGGTGGCCTCACTGATACTCCAGCGGGCAGCGAGTTGTTTTTGATTGAGGTGAGCGACTTCCATCTTGGTCTCCGTCCGAACGAGTTGGCAGGAGTCCATGAAGGCGCTGTTCCGGCCGCGAGCCAAGGCAATTCCAGGAAGCGCCGCTACTCGGGCAGATCATTCAGCTCGTAGCTGGTGCTACGCCCGCCGGCATCCGATTTGCGCAGCACGCCCCGCGTCAGCAGATCGTTGATGTCGCGCAGTGCCGTGTCCGGCGAGCATTTGGCGATGGCCGCCCACTTGCTGCTGGTGAGCTTGCCCTCGAAACCATCGAGCAGCTTGTTCAGCAATTTCACCTGCCGCTCGTTCAACGGGGTCGTCGCCCAGCGCTGCCAGAACCGCGCTTTCGTCAGGACAGCGTCCAGCGTGTGCTGGGCCTGGTCGACGGCGCGATGAAGCGTGTCGAGGAACCACGCAAGCCACTCGGTGACATCCATCGACCGCTTCTGCGTACTCTCCAGGATGTCGTAGTAAGCCTTGCGTTCGCGCTGGATCTGCGCCGACAAACTGTAGAAGCGTTGCGGGCTGCCATCGGCACGCGCCAGCAGCAGATCGCCAATGGCCCGGGCGATACGGCCATTGCCATCATCGAATGGATGCAGAGTGACGAACCACAGATGGCCAAGGCCTGCCTTGAGCAGTGGCGGTTCGTTTGATGTGCCATTCAGCCAGTCGAGGAAGCGGCTGGTTTCGGTCTCGAGGCGATCGGTCGGCGGTGCTTCGAAATGCACCCGCTGGCGGCCGATGGGTCCGGACACCACCTGCATCGGGCCGGTGGCATCGTCGCGCCAGCCGCCGACGTTGATCTTGGAGAGCCCAGAATAGCCGGTAGGAAACAGTGCGGCATGCCAGCCGAACAGACGCTCACGCGACACCAGTGCCTGGCAGTTGGCGGTGGCATCAAGCACCATCTCGACCACGCCTTCGACATGCCGATCGACCGGAGCGAGCGCGCCGATGTCAACGCCCAACCTGCGGGCGATGGACGAGCGCACAGATTCAACGTTGAGCTGCTCGCCTTCGATCTCGCTGGTCTTGACCACGTCCTCGGTGAGCGCCGCGAGACTCGCTTGGTCACGCAAGGCCATGCCGACGTCAGCCAAACGCCCCATCAAGAGCCCTTGGGCACGACTGACCTCAGCCATGGGCTCGGCCAGCGCCGCCAGGTCGAAGCGCCAGTTTGGCCAGTCACTGGCCTGCCAGATGTATTTGTATTCGCCGCTATTCATGCGGAGATTATGGACTGCAATCTCCGCACGCGCAACTCAATCGCCGCGCATTGTGCGGTGAATGTGGTCACCATTCGCCGCATGACGGATCGCCTTGCCCCAGGAATGGGTGTAAATGGGTGTGTTATTGGCTGTGGCAACGGACGCGGGTTCAGTTCCCGTTTCGGGAATTGAACTGGCCACGGAAAGCAGACGAGGTTGAGGCCGTATTCCGACTACCAATCAGTCCGAAAAACCTGCTTGATTGTCCACTGCCGACGGGCGTACCGTCAGGCTTTTCGCTCCGGTTCGCACTGGTTCGCAGCAACCCGCAGCGCTTCGATTCCGTACTTTCAATAGTCGTTTGATGCGGGGTACCACCCCACCACCATATACCGCCAGCATCTGGCGCCAGAATCCCCAGGAAAGCCTCGGCTGTCCTGGGGATTTTTTTCGTCCGTGTATGGCTCAGCCCTGCCCGCCCATCGCCGGATCGCTTACCGCATGCTCGCCCGTTTCGACGCGGCCGGCAAAGCGCCTGCGGAAGGCCGCGTCGGCGCTGCAGCTGACTTCGAAGTCATACCAGCGACCGCTGCCGGCCAACTCCCAGTGCAGGGACTCCTGGGCGCCGGGCGCCACCGTAACGGTCCAGGGGCCATCCTCGCGGTAGGCCCTGGCCGCGACCGTGAAGGTGCAGGCCTGGGTGCCGCCGTTCATCAGTTCCGTGTAGACGTTCCCGTTGGCGATGTCGTAGCAGACGCGGATTTCGGGCTGCACGCCGGTATCAGCGATACGCGCGGTGTCGCCGATGAAGTGACGATGGTAGCCGTTGGGGCCCAGTACCCACAGGTCGTAGCGGCCCAGATTGTCCAGTCCCGCGTTCCAGGTGTCGTCCAGCGTCTTGCCCGCTTCCACCGTATACCGGCGCGGGATCCGGTCCAGGTGATGGCGGTCATAGACGTGGAACACCGCTCCCTGCTTGCCGGTATTCGAGAACAGCAGCTTCACCTGGCCGTCCGGTCCGCAGCGCGCGCTGGTATGCAGCTCGTACGGCAAGGCCCGCGACGGGCGCGTGCCGCTCGCCTGGATCGGCATCTGCAGGTCGGCGGGCAAGGGCATGGCGGGCAGCGCCTGCTGGCTGGAACGCAGCTGGTCCGCGGCCGCGCGCGTGTTGCGGCCGCCCAGCGTAGGCAATGCTTCGTCGTTGGGCGTGGCGAAGTTGAAGGCGCTGGTCAGGTCGCCGCAGACCGCGCGGCGGAACGGGCTGATGTGGGGCTCTTCCACGCCGAAGCGCGCTTCCAGGAAGCGCAGCACCGAAGTGTGGTCGAACACTTGCGAATTGACCCAGCCGCCACGGCTCCACGGCGAGATCACGTACATCGGCACGCGCGGCCCGGGGCCGAAGACGCGGCCGTCCGGAGCGGGCTGGCGGGTGCTGCCGGCCGGCGCGGCCTGCGTGTAGTACTCGGAGGCCAGGCTCGCCTCCGGCAGCGTGGTCTTGCCCGCCAGGGAGAGGTCGGCATTGCGCGACGGCGGCGACGGCGACGGCACGTGGTCGAAGTAGCCGTCGTTCTCGTCGAAGTTGACCAGCAGCACCGTCTTGCTCCAGACCTCCGGCACCGCGGTCAGCGCATCCAGCACCTCCTGGAGGAACCAGGCGCCCTGCACGGGACTGGACGGCCCGGGGTGTTCGCAATAGATGGACGGCGCATTGATCCAGGAAACCTGCGGCAGGCGGCCTTCGCGGATGTCGCGGCGGAAGGCGTCCAGGTAGGAATCCGGCGTGGTGCCCGGCAGGGTATTGGCGATGCCCTTGTACAACGGGTTGCGGGCATTGTCCGTGGCGGGATCGTAGGCGTGGTAGGGCAGGCCCTGGCCCGTGTTGGAATACGGGGCATTGGGCGCGCCGCCGCTCGACACGGGGAAGCCCGACGCCAGGTTGGCGGCACGGAACTGGCGGAAGGCGCCCAGCATGTTGTCGCCCCACTCGTCGGGCATGTTCTGGTAGCAGATCCAGCTGATGCCGGCATCCTCCAGGCGTTCGGCATAGGTCTTCCAGGTATAGCCGATCGCGTCCGAGCCCGGCGTGCCGGGAATGGCGTCCCACTCGTTCGTGACGTAAGCCACGTTCTGCGCGGTGGGCCCGTTGGTGCCGGTGAGATGGAACGACCGGTTGGCGTCGGTGCCCGTGTGCATCGAGCAATGATAGGCGTCACAGAGGGTGAATGCATTGGCCAGGGCAAACTGGAAGGGGATTTCCTGTTCCTTGAAATAGCCCATGGACGTATTGGTCTTGTGGCGCGCCCATTGGCTCATGCGGCCGTCGTCCCAGGCAAGCTGGCTGTCGCCCCAGTCGTGCGGGGTGCCGCTGACGCGCTGCGCGTTGTTGGCCGTCCCGTCCAGGTGATAAGGCGTGAGCAGCGCGCCGTTGCTGCGCTCCTGCTGCCAGACCTTGCGGCCGTTGATCATGGGAATGGTGAAGCGATCGCCGAAGCCGCGCACGCCCTTGAGCGTGCCGAAGTAATGATCGAACGACCGATTCTCCTGCATCAGGATCACGACGTGCTCGACGTCCCGGATGGTGCCGGTCTTGTTGTTGGCGGGGATGGCCAGCGCCTTGCGGATGCTGGGCGGAAAGGTGGCGAGTACGCCGGCGGCGAGGCCGGCGCCCGAAGTGGCTTGCAGAAATCGGCGGCGGGAAGTCATGGATGTCCGTGCGTGGGTCGTGGGAAACGTCGTGCAGCCGTTACGGCGCGCAGCGCAGGTCGGGTTTCGATGGCGTGGTGGGCGGCTGCTCTGTCCCCGGGCCGGAGGAAGGCGGCGATGAATCGTCATCGCTGCCACAGGCGGTCAGGAATGTGGCGACGGCAAGCGCCACGGCGAAGGCTCGCGCAAAGATCGGTATGGGCATGGGTGGGCAGAGTAAAAGGGATGCGACAGGCCAGGCACGAGAAATGTGCGGCGGTGCAAGCCTAGAAAGCCCAGGTGACAACGGGGTGAAAATCGGACGCCGGATTCGCAACGAAATGCGAGCGCGCGGACAGAGGTGGCGGCGGAAATTCAGACAGTCCGATAAGTGGAGAGCTCTGGGCCTGATCCGGCGATAATGCCGGTAAAGGAACCAGAGAGATGACCAAGA